>DATIUQ010000136.1:0-26051 GCA_035466775.1 Arthrobacter sp. | reverse complement strand
AGGCCCGTGACGCGTTCGCGTATGTATTTCGCGGCCACGTCGGCAGGGAGTTCGGCGTTTTCGTGCACCAACCTCCACAAGGTGTTGGTGACCCGAAGGCGCGGATGCAGGCCCTCGAACAGCACTTGTGCCAGGCCTGGCTGGGGGCTGTCCAGCCAAACGTCGGCATCGGGTCGGGCCACGGCGAGGTATTTCAGCCATGCCTTGGCAATGAACTCATCGCCGAAGTTGGGGTGGCCGGAGGTGCCGACAAGGTAAATGATTCCCGAATTCATTTACCCGACTATAGTCTGCGCGGCCGCGACGAGACGCTAAACACCCCGCCACGCCAAAGGCGTGACGGGGTGCTTTCGAGCCGCGGCGGAAGCCGGGCGGGGACCAGCAATTAGACCTTGTTGGCGGCCTCGGCGTCGGACTCGACCTGGCCTGCCCCGAGGTTGGCGCGCAGCTTCGCGCCGAACTCGGCGTCGACGTTCGTCCAGTACTGGATGGCGCGTTCCTTGATGCCGGCGTCCTTGACGCCGCTGACGGCACCGGTGACGGTGTCCAGCAGGCGGGCCTTCTCGCCGTCGTTGAAGACCTCGCGGTACAGCGTGCCGGCCTGGCCGAAGTCGCCGTCCTCAGCGTGCAGGGAGTGGGCGGCAAGCGTCAGCTCGCCGTCGTTCTCCCAGCCGCCGGCCGGGTTCAACGGCTCCACGGCAGCGGGGCCGCCGACGGAGTTCGGCGCGTACACCGGAACCGAGGGGGCGTTGAAGTGGTACCGCCCCTGGCCGTCCTGGCTGTAGTTGTTGACCTGGTTCTTGGGCAGGTTGACCGGCAGCTGGGCGTGGTTGGTGCCCACGCGGTAGCGGTGCGCGTCCGCGTAGGAGAAGATGCGGGCCTGCAGCATCTTGTCCGGGGAAGCGGCAATGCCCGGCACGAAGTTCGACGGCGCAAAGGCGGCCTGCTCGATCTGCGCGAAGTAGTTCTCCGGGTTCCGGTTCAGCTCCATGGTGCCGACCTTGATCAGCGGGTAGTCGCCGTGCGGCCACACCTTGGTGAGGTCGAACGGGTTGAACCGGTAGGTCTTGGCATCCTCGTACGGCATGACCTGGACGTGCAGGTCCCAGGAGGGGAAGTTGCCGGCGGCAATGTTCTCCTGCAGGTCGCGGATGTAGAAGTCGCCGTCGGCGCCGGCCAGGGCCTCAGCTTCCTCGCCCGTGAGGGAGTTGACGCCCTGGTTGGAGCGGAAGTGGTACTTGACCCAGAAGCGCTCGCCCTCGGCGTTGATCCACTGGTAGGTGTGCGAGCCGTAGCCCTGCATTTCACGCCACGACGCCGGGAGCCCGCGGTCGCCCATGAGCCAGGTGACCTGGTGGGCGGACTCGGGGGACAGGGTCCAGAAGTCCCACTGCATGTCGGCGTCGCGCAGGTGGGTGCCGGGGAGGCGCTTCTGCGAGTGGATGAAGTCCGGGAACTTGATGCCGTCGCGGATGAAGAAGACCGGGGTGTTGTTGCCGACCAGGTCGTAGTTGCCCTCGGTGGTGTAGAACTTCACGGCGAAACCGCGGGGGTCGCGCCAGGTGTCGGGGGAGCCGGCCTCGCCCGCGACGGAGGAGAAGCGGATGAGCATCTCCGTCTCGGTGCCCGGCTGGAACAGTGCGGCCTTGGTGTACTTCGAGACGTCTTCGGAGGTCTTGAAGGTACCGAACGCGCCGCCGCCCTTGGCGTGCACCACGCGCTCCGGCACACGCTCGCGGTTGAACTGCGCCAGCTTTTCGATCAGGTAGTGGTCGGTGAGGATGATCGCGCCGTCAGCACCGACGGACTTCGAGTGGGCATCGGAAGTGACCGGGGCGCCGGACTGTGTCGTGGACACTGCGGGCGCAGAGATGTTCTGAGTCATCTTTCTCCTATTTGTTGTTTCTACTTATTTACGTTCGAGGGAAGTTGTTGGGTGCGCTGGCAGTCCTGGCAGATGCCCTGGTACAGCACGTCCGCGATCTGGATGGTCATCGGCTTGGCGTCCTCGTCCCAGTGCGGCGTCAGGCACGGAGCGTGCCCGACGGCGCATTCGACGTCTTCCACCCTGCCGCAGCTGATGCAGACGGCGTGGTGGTGGTTGTCGCCCACCCTCGTCTCGTACAGGGCGGGGGAGTGCGGCGGCTCGAAGCGGCGCAGCATCTGCAGGTCGGTCAGATCGTTCAGGACCACGTAGACGGACTGCGCGGTCAGCTCGGGAAGATCCCGGCGGGCGGTGGCGAGGATGTGCTCGGCGGGGGAATGCGGATGGTGTTCGACGGCGGCCAGCACCGCCAGCCGCTGTTTCGTCACCCGGCGGCCGTGGGCACGCAGGGCAGCGGCCCATGCCTCCTGGGTGCCCGTCGAATCCGTCATGCACCCATTCAAGCACTTATTATGAGTCCATCATAATAAAACCCGGATAATTTCCCGCCGGGGTCACGTTGCCCCGTGCGTCCCATCAGACCCAGGCGTCCCACTAGAGTGTCCGGGTGGGGAAATATCTGGCGGACATCACGCCCTTGCGCGAGAGTCCGGCATTCCGCCGGCTGTGGCTGGGATCCGCCGTCGCGGCCTTGGGCAGCCAGCTGACCCTGGTTGCCGTGAGCCTGGAGGTCTACCGGCTCACCCAAGACAGCCTCTACGTCGGGCTGTTGAGTATTTTCGCGCTCGTCCCCTTGGTTTTTGGCGGCCTGCTGGGCGGCTCGATCGCGGACGCCCACGACCGCCGCAAAGTGGCGCTGCTCGCTTCGTCGGTGCTGTGGCTGACCACCGCCTGCCTCGCCCTGCAGGCCTGGCTGCAGCTGGGGAACGTCTGGGTCCTGTACGTCCTGGTCGCGGTGCAGAGCGGCGCCCAGGCCATCAACCAGCCGGCCCGCAGCGCCATCATCCCGCTGCTGGTCCGCAAGGAACTCCTTCCGGCCGCCAACGCCCTGAGCATGATCAGTTTTGGCCTCACGCTGACCGCGGGACCGCTGCTGGCCGGGCTGCTGGTGGCCACGGTCGGCTTCGCCTGGACCTACACGATCGACGTCGGCACCTTCGCCTTCGCCTTGTGGGCCCTGCTGAAGCTGCCCGCCATGCCGCCGGGGGAGCATGCCCGGCCGGCGGGGCTGCGGTCCGTCGTCGAGGGCTTCCGTTTCCTTGGCACGCGCCCCAACCTGCGGATGACCTTCATCATCGACCTCGTCGCGATGATCTTCGCCCAGCCCCGGGCCCTGCTGCCCGCGATCGGCGCGGTCATGATCGGCGGCGGCGAAGCCACGGTGGGGATCCTGCTCGCCTCCACCGCCGTCGGCGCGTTCCTGGCAGGGCTCTTTTCCGGGCCGCTGGGGGCGGTCCGGCGGCAGGGGGCCGCCGTCGTCTGGTCCGTGATGGGCTGGGGCGCCTCGATCGCCGGCTTCGGCCTCGTCGTCGTGCTGGCGGGGGATTCCGGGGCCGACGGCGCGACGTGGTGGCTGCTGCCCGCCGCCGTGTGCTGCGGGCTGGCCGGAATCGCCGACTCCGTCAGTGCCGTCTTCCGCACCACAATCCTGCAGGCCTCCACGCCCGACCACCTGCGCGGCCGGCTGCAGGGCGTCTTCATCGTCGTGGTGGCCGGCGGGCCGCGAGTAGGGGACATGCTCGCCGGCAGTGGGACTAAAATTCTGAGTGAAGGCTGGGTCCTGCTTTTGGGCGGCCTCTTGTGCATCGCGGTCGCCTGGGCCGTGGCGCATTGGCAGTCGGGCTTCCTGAAGTACGACGCGCGGAACCCGGTGCCGTAGCGGAACGTTTTCCGGGTGTGGGTCCACAGCGGGGCGACTGGGAGGAACAGTGCATCAGCATCACAACGGACTGAAGACTGCGGCCCTATTTGGAGTGCTGTGGGCGGTGCTCCTGGGACTCGGCGCCCTCATGGCGTCCAGCATGGGCAGTTCCGCACCGATCTGGATCATGGCCCTGGTCGGCGTCGCCACGACCGCCTACGGCTACTGGAACAGTGACAAGATCGCCATCCGGTCCATGCAGGCCTATCCCGTGACGGAGGCCGAGGCGCCCCAGCTCCACCAGATTGTCCGGGAGCTCTCCGCCACCGCGCAGCAGCCGATGCCGCGGATCTACCTCTCGCCGACGATGGCCCCGAATGCCTTCGCCACCGGCCGGAACCCGCAGAACGCCGCCGTGTGCTGCACGGAGGGCATCCTCCGGCTCCTCGACGCGCGGGAACTCCGCGGCGTGCTGGGCCACGAGTTGATGCACGTCTACAACCGGGACATCCTGACCTCGTCCGTCGCTGCCGCCGTCGCCGGCGTCATCACCTCGGTGGCGCAGATGTTCCTGATATTCGGCGGCGGCGGGGACCGGCGCAACGCAAACCCGATCGCCGCGATCGCCATGGCACTGCTGGCGCCGTTTGCTGCCTCGCTGATCCAGATGGCCATCTCCCGGACCAGGGAGTTCGACGCCGACGAGGACGGTTCCAAACTCACGGGGGACCCGCTGGCGCTCGCCTCCGCCCTGCGCAAGATCGAGCAGGGCGTCCAGCTCGCGCCCCTGCCGCAGGACCAGCGGCTGGTCAACGCCTCGCACCTGATGATCGCGAACCCGTTCCGGGCCGGCGGTGTCGCGAAAATGTTCTCGACGCACCCGCCGATGAGCGAGCGTATTGGCCGGCTGGAGCGGATGGCGGGCCGGCCGCTGGGCTAGTCCGGTCGCCCTCCGGGCTGCATCTGTCCGGGGGCACTTTGAGCCAAGATTTCGACGGCGGGGCCTCGGCTGCCGGCGTGTCCGCGCCAATGTGCCCCCGGAGCGTGCTGTCGCCGCGCAAGTGGATCCGTGACACGGAAAAGGGCTGTCGCACCGGACATACTCGGCGCGACAGCCCTTAATTGCAGCGTCAGGAGATCTGCGCCGCGAAAGTGTGGCTAGCTGCGGAAATTCACGAACTGCAGGTCGGCCTCGTCGAAGCCCTTCAGCAGGTTCATGGTCTCCTGGAGATCGTCACGGGACTTGGAGGTCACGCGGAGCTCGTCGCCCTGGATCTGTGATTTGACGGACTTGGGGGCCTCGTCGCGGATGAGCTTGTTGATCTTCTTGGCGAGGTCCTGCGCGATGCCCTCCTTGATGGTGGCTTCGAGCCGGAACTCCTTGCCGGAAGCGTAGGGTTCGCCCGTGTCGAGGGACTTCAACGAGATGCCGCGGCGGATGAGCTTGGACTGCAGCACGTCCAGGACGGCGAGCACGCGCTCCTCGGAGTTTGCCTTCATGAGGATCTTCTCGCCGCTGAAATCGACCTCGGCGCCGACGCCCTTGAAGTCGTAGCGCTGGACCAGCTCCTTCTGCGCCTGGTTCAGCGCATTAGCGACTTCCTGCTTGTCTACCTTGCTGACGACGTCGAATGTGGATTCGCCTGCCATGACTGTCCTCCTGCTGGTTGGGGATGTGCCCGGTGACGGGCCATAGTGTCTGCAATCCAGCCTAGTACGGATGCCCCTGTTGTGAAGGTCGGCGGGGGTTGTCCCGTTCACAGTCCGCTCAAAGCTGAGTCAGGGCGGGAACGAAGTTTCGCCCGGCAGAGTTGCAGGAGTTGGAAGAGTCGCTTGAAAGGTACCAGCCCATGCAGCACAAGGCCGTCCGCTATGTCATCCGTTCCACTGCAGCCGCCGCAGGCGGGTTCGCGACGGCCGCGACGTCCGTGGCAGCGGCTACGCTGGCGGCCTCGATCATCTTCAGCCCCGCCGCGGATGCCTCCTCGAGGCTGGACGGGATCCACGCCGATCTGGCGCGCGCCGTGCAGCTGAACCAGATCACGGAGGAGCAAGCAGCGAAGTTCGAGTCCAAACTTGCAGGCCGCATCCTCGGGGAAGCCTGAATTTCCGGGCTCTTTGGCCCCTTTTTGAACCGCTGGGGCGCCGATTCGATTCTTCGGCGGAAGTTCTGTAAAGTTGTCTTGCCCGCGGTTACCGGAAGCGGAACGAACTGGAAACAGCCGTTCTGAACACGGCAGCCGCGAGTGATCTTCTTTTGAAGTTCGGCAGATTACCCGAGCGGCCAAAGGGGGCTGACTGTAAATCAGCTGGCAACGCCTACGGGGGTTCGAATCCCTCATCTGCCACCCTTGGAGAAGCCTCCGGAACCACAGGTTCCGGAGGCTTTTTCTTTGCCGTTTGGGGGTGCGGTTTTTGCGGTAATGTGCCGCTGGTTGCGACCGCCGGCTGCGGTCCGGGGGCACTTTGACACGGACACGCCGCGGACTCCGGACGTAAGGGCCGGAATCATGTCCAAAGGCGCCCCGGACGGCGAGCGGCGGTGTCCGGAGCGTCCTCCGGTGCCGGGCCTAGCCTTCCGTCAGGAGTCTTGCGTAGTTCGCCATGGAGCGCTGGTACCTGGGCAGATGGGGGATCAGGGCTTCGAGCGCAACGCGAAGGGCCTCGTCGTGTCGGCCGGCGTCCCGGAGGGCCAGGGCCTTCACGGCACTGGGCGCCCCGCCCAGCGCATGCGGATCGGCGAGGGAGAGAATTTCCAGGGCCTCGTCCGTGCAGCCTAGTGCCCGCTGCGAGCTGGCCATCTGCACGTGGGCGCGGGTCTGCCGGACGGGGTCCAGCCCGGCGGCGAGCCCCGCCTCGTAAAACGCGACGGCGTCGGCGGTCCGCCCGGTGGAGTCGCGGATGCAGGCGCGTTCGAAATGTGCCCGGCCATCGGACACAGGGGAGGCGGCGGCGAGCCCGTCAAGCTCGTTAACGACGTCCTCTCCATCCCCCGGCGATGCTTCGAAAGCCGTCCAGAATTCGGCTATCCGGCGTTCCCACTCGTCAATCGTCATGTGCAGATCCTACGCGCGCCCAATTTCGGACCACCCAACGCCGGGCAGCGGCCGGCACTGGCAAATCCGTTCCGGGCGCTTGCCTGTCGGACCGGGCCCCTCGTGCATCGCCAAGGGGCCGGGCAACCATCCAGTTCGCGGGCCACGCATGGGAGAAGGAGAACCGCCGGTGCATGAACTTTTCGTCGTGACCCACCCGCACGCTGACCATGATCACGTCATCATCACGCACGGCTTCGCGTAGACCTTTGTCATCACAACTTGGCTCCAGATCCCGGTGGAGGCGGCAGGGTTCGTGTCCTTCGCGGCCACGCCCGGCGCGATCACCCATCTGCGGCACGACGAATATTGGCGCACCCGGACCGTTGCCGCACTCGCCGACACCAAGCATCTGGCTGACGGCTAGCCCGGCCCGGGATTGGGCGGGAGCCGTGGGGATGGCCAGCCCCGCTGGTCGCCGGGACCGTAGGCTGAGGGCATGACGCACAACCTGGAGGTCGTCCTGGTCCACGGGCTGTGGCACCAGCCGGCTCACTTCGACCGCTTGGCGGACGATTTGCGGGCGAACGGGGCCCTGGTCCATGTTCCTCGTTTGCACCGCGGCTCCCTCGCGGCAGACACCGCGGCAGTGCAGGCCGCGGTGGACGGATGCGCGACGGTGCCAATTGCCGCGGGACATTCCTACGGCGGATCAGTCATCACCGGTCTCGAGCGGGTCCGCCACCTCTTCTACATAGCGGCGTTTGTGCCGGCGGCGGCTGAAAGCGGCGCGCTCCTGGGCGGCCCCGGGGCGCTCGTTAACGACGCGGTGCAACACCACGAGGACGGGACGAGCAGCATTCGTCAGGATCAGGCACGGGAGGTTCTGTATGCCGATTGCACCGAGGCGCAGAGCGACTGGGCCACGGCGTTGCTGGTGCCGCAGCAGCCAGGTCACGGGCGTGGAGTGCCCGCGCGGATCGCATGGCAGAGCGTCGAGAGCACGTATCTGCTGTGCGAGCAGGACAGGGCACTCAGTCCCGAGCTCCAGGTGCGCATGTCCCTCCGGTGCACCAACACGATCAGCCTTGCTTCGAGCCACTCTCCCTTCCTCAGCCGGTCCCGCCAGCTCGCCGATCTGATCGCCGGAACCTAGCGGTTGCCAGCCGGCGGCACTGTCACACCTGCCGGGGCGGGCTCACCCGAAAGGGATGATGCGGAGGGCGTCCGTAGGCGATGTAGTGGTCCCACGGACACCTTGAACAAAGACCCACAGGTGCCCGCTACCGGGCCGGGCGCGGGGCAGAAAGCACAACACCTTCGCCATGACCCGGCTGCGGAGCAGGCTGAAGGAATGCCGTTCCGGGCATGGCCGGCCGGCTGCCCGCCGTGGGAATCACCCGACGGGGGTGGTTACCGCCGAGCGGACAACATCCAGACTTAGAGGGCGCCGGACGGTGCGCTCGAAACAGAACGGAGGAATGCCAGTGACAACCACACCGGAGACCGAGGCCCACGGGCCGGTCGACTTCGTGCTCCTCGAGTTCCCCATGGCGGGCCTGACGGGCCGGGCAAGTGAGGAACTCATACGGCTCGTCGAGCAGGGTGTGATCAGGCTCTTCGATCTGCTCGTCGTCATGAAGAACGAGGAAGGCGCCGTCGAGGTGCTTGAGCTCACTGACCCAGGCGGTCCCGCCGAGGCGTTCTCCTACTTCGACGGCGCGCATTCGGGGATTCTCGGCGACGAGGAAATCGCGGAAGCGGCAGACGCGATTCTCCCCGGAAGCCTCGCCGCGCTCATCGTTTACGAGAACATCTGGGCGGCACCCTTTGTGGCGGCCGTTCGAGACAGCGGGGGCGAGCTCGTCGCGAGCACGCGGATCCCCGCGCCCGACGTGATGGCAGCTCTGGAGGCCCTCGAGGCCGAGTCGCCGGTTGCCTGACACACACGACGCCACGCGAGAGGAGAAAAGTTATGGGACTTCTTAGAGGGATGGCACGGACAGCAGTGGTTGCCGGGACGGCCTCAGCGGTCAGCGGCCGCGTCCAGCGCCGACAGGCGTCCAAGTTCGCCGAGAAGGACGCCGCGACCGCGGCCAAGCAGCAGGAAGCCTACGATGCGCAGATGGCCCAGCAGCAACCGGTCTACCAGGAGGCGCCTCCGCCACCAGCTGCCGCCGGCGGAATCTCAAACGACGCGATCCAACAGCTCAAAGAGCTCGCGGCGCTGAAGGAGCAGGGGATTCTCACGGAACAGGAGTTCGGGGTGCAAAAGGCGAAGATCCTCGGCGGGTAGTCCCGCCGGGCCTGCTGTGTCCCGATAGAACACCCCCGCACCGGCCAGGAACGGCAGCTGCGGGGGTGTTTCCGTGCGGGTCCGATGGTCGCCATGGACCAGTCGCGGTCAGCGGACGTTGGATCCGGCGAGGATGGCGTCGATCTGGCCCAGGGCCTCCTTGATCCCCTCTTCCATGCCCATGGCGAGAACTTTCTCCAGCGCATCTGCGGAGTCAAAGGTCGACACCATGGTCATCCGGGTGCGGTTGCCGACCGCCTCCAGCCTCATCACTGCATGACTCGTTCCCATCGCGGGGATCGGATCGCCGTTCTCGTCGGCGAAACCGTCGTCGAACTCCAGGCGGTGCGGAGCCTCGATGGCGGTAAACCGCCACCAGCCCCGGCTCTTCTCGCCCTCGGGCCCGGTCATGTAGTAGCTGGCCTTCCCTCCGGACACGAAGTCGTGGCCGTCGAAGGTTGCGGGCCAGGTGGGTGGCCCCCACCAGCGCTCAAGCTGGCGCGGGTCTTCCCAGACCTGCCAGACACGCTCGACGCCGGCGTCGAACTCGGCGACAACCGTGAAGCTCAGGGTCTCGGCGTTCTTCTGTGAACTGATAACGGTCATGACGGAACTCTCCCTATCCCTCTGCGAGAATGTCGGCGATCCGGTCAGCCCGCTGCCGCCAGATCGTTTCGTACTCATCGAGCAGCCGTCGAGCCCGTTGTAGGCCATCGTGGTGGGCCCGCACGATCTGCTCCCGTCCGCGCTTCTCCTTTGTGATGAGGGAGGCGCGCTCCAATACCGCCACGTGCTTTTGTACGGCGGCAAAGCTCATGGCGTAGTGCTCTGCCAGCCCCGACACCGAATACTCCCCGGCCGTCACCCGTGTGACGATGTCCCGGCGGGTGGCATCGGCGAACGCCTGGAACAGGCGGTCAATGTCTGCATCCTTCAGCTGATCTACAACCATTTGGTTGTAGAATAATCCGCCCGTCCCGTCGTGTCAATGGGTCCCCAGCGGGGTTATTTGCCCATGCCGGGGTGCACAGCGACGAACTCGATCTTGTTCGCTGGCTGGACCGTTTTTTTCGGCGCCCGGGAGAATCCTTTGGCGTCCAGGTGATTCTCTGCCCGGTACACAGCCGTGGCCTCGTCATAGATCGCGTTGAGCTGCTGGCCGGAGAACTCCTCCGACGAGCCGTCGGTAAAGGTGACGGAAATAATGGTGCTGCCGGGGAAGTGCCTCTTCATACGGATGAAGCCTTCGGCGTCCTGCTGGAGACTGATCAATGTGGTCCTGCCTTCGTGATCGGGGACTTCCAGTCTCCCGTACCTTCGTCCGTGCGCCGCGCAGCCAGGAGGCCGGACGCGCGGAAGGCCCCTCGCGGAGGAGCCTTCCGTTGAATTCCGGGCTAAACCCTCTCGCGGGTCCGGTCAGCCTGCGCCGGCTCCTCGACCGTGAATTCCCTGCTGCGGCGGGGGAAGGCCCAGAACTTGAAGCCAGGCGCTTCCGCCCGGGGCTCCGGGCGCGCAGATGTTACTTTTGGTTCCTTTGCTTCATCCTTCTTGATGTCCCGCCGGAATTCCCTGTTGTACTGATAGCACATCACTGACCTCCTTATCGTGACTGCCACTTAATCCTCCTCCGCATCCGGCCCTTCGTCGATACCTTGCTGGTCTTCCGCTTTGGCCGGGGAACCGGTTTACTGAAGCCTGAAAGACACAATGGAGGGGGAACCATAATGTCCAAAGGAACGTGGCAGATCGGGGCGGGAGGCGCAGCACTGGCCGCTACTCTGTTTATCCTGCCGACGCCGCTGTTTCAGGTCGCTTCCGGCGGTGCCGATGCCGGGGCGACAGGCCTTTTCGTTCTCGGGCTGGCACTGCTCGCCGGCGGACTGGGCTTTCTTGGCTACGGGCTGTTCCGGCGTTCCCGCGATCTGAACACGGCGCGGAGCTACGCCACCAGAGAGCCGTCCTCCCTGGACGAGGACCGGCCCGTCAACCCGTACGCAATCCCCAAGTCGTACGGCGCGGTCCCTCCGCTGTAGCAGCCGGGTCCCGCGCTCTCCTTCGGTAGAGTGCGCATCATGGATGACAAAGCGATTCTGCACGGCTACCTCCGCACGAGGCGCGCAGACCTTCTCGGAAAGCTCGACGGGCTCAGCGAATACGACGTGCGCCGGCCGGTGACGCCCACCGGCACCAACCTGCTGGGGCTGGTCAAGCACGTGGCAAGTGTTGAGCTCGGTTACTTCGGCGACGTCTTCGGCCGGCCCGGCGGGGTGGAACTGCCGTGGTTCACCGATGACGCAGAACCGGACGCCGACCTGTGGGTGACCGCGGACGAAACGCGGGAACAGATCATCGGACTCCATCGGCTCTCGGCCGCCCACAGCGATGCCACGATTGAGGCACTCCCGCTCGATGCGCCCGGAGAGGTCCCGTGGTGGGCGGGGGAGCGGCGGCACGTGACCCTGCACCAGATCCTGGTGCACATGTGCGTCGAGACGGCCCATCATCTCGGCCACGCCGACATCCTGCGCGAACTCATCGACGGGACGGCCGGCCAGCGCCCCGGCGACCCCAACCTCTCCCAGCGGACCCCGGACGAGTGGGCCGGGCACTGCGCCACAATCGAAGCGGCGGCCCGGCAGGCTTCGACGGCGGGGGACCGGCCCTAGCCTGGCAGGCTACCGTCCGGCGGTATCCACCACGCAGAAGCGGTTGCCCTCGGGGTCGGCCAAGATGACATAGTCCGCATCCGCGGGACGCTTGCGCCATTCCACACGGCTCGCGCCCAGGCGCAGGAGCCGGTCCACTTCCCGGGTCTGCTGCTCCGAATAGAGGTCGAGGTGGATCCGGGGCGGGATCTGGACCTTCGCCGGGACACGGTCCAGGGAGACGTTGGGGCCCGGCCCATCCCTTGGGCCGAGGACAACGAAGCCTTCTTCGGGGGGCCGCCGCGGCACGTAGTCCAATGCGGCCGTCCAGAAGTCCAGTTGGCGCTGGAGGTCATCGACGCGGATGACGATGGAGCCAATCCTGATCATGGGGCCAAGCTACACCGCAGCAGCCGCCCACAACACCCGGTGGCAGATGGGCGAATATCGCCGGATTCCAGCGGGCGGGGCAGTAGGGTGGTGCAGTTCGCCGTCGAATATAAGGAGCCTTAGTGAAATCGTTTGCATGTGGTGACGTGGTGCCCGGTTGTGAAGCCAAGTGGGTTTGCAGCACGGAGGATGAAATCCTGGTCAATGTCGCCGCCCACGCCGCGTCCGCGCACGGCCTGGTGGAACTGCCGGCCGACGTGGTCCAGTCCGTGCACAAAGCCATCGTGCCGGTTAGTTGAGCAGTCCCGCGGCAGGCGGTTCCGCTCCCGGTGCCGCTGCGGCTCCGGGCCCGGACTGGGAAGAGCTCTTGGCGGCCGCCTGCCGCGGTGAAGGCCTGGCTGCGGCCTATCAACCGATCGTCGACACGGCTCGGGGCACGGTGGTGGGCTACGAAGCGCTGGCACGCTTCCCCGGCTATGCCGAGAAGAACCCCGAAGTGTGGTTCTCGGCTGCGCGGGCCCACGGGCGATCCGCGGAGCTGGAATCGGCGGCCCTGCGGACTGCGCTCGCCGCCCGCTGCACCCTGCCGCCCAACTGCTTCCTGACCCTCAACGTCTCACCCGAACTGCTGGCCACCGAGGAGATCCGGAGCGTCTGGCGGAGCGAGGGCAACCTGGGCGGGATCGTCGTCGAACTCACCGAACAGACCCCCATCGATTCCTACGTTGGGCTGGAACCGGACCTGAACCAGTTGCGTGCCGCCGGGGCGCTGATCGCCGTCGACGACGCCGGGGCAGGCTACGCGGGATTGCGGCACCTGCTGGCGCTGCGACCCTCGCTGATCAAGATCGACCGGGAACTCATCCAGGATGTGGACCGCGACGAAGCCAAGCGTGCCCTGATCGAGATGCTCGGCACTTTTGCCGGGAGGGTCGATGCGTGGATCCTCGCCGAGGGTGTGGAGCGCGTGGAGGAACTCGATGCGCTGGTTTCCCTGGGCGTTCCGCTGGTGCAGGGTTACTACCTGGCCAGGCCCGCGCCGTCGTGGGCCGGCATTGACCTGGACCTGGCCCACCGGCTCGCCTCGAAACCGCCGGTGACCCACAAGGCCGTCATCCGCGATGTCCTCGAATCCGCGACGACGGCCACCACCGCGGCGCTCGCCGCTGCAGCCTTCGCCCGGAGCCCGGCGCTCCAGTCGGTGGTGCTGATCGGGGACCACCTCCGGCCTGTTGCCGTGCTGGATCCGGTGGCCGCGGGCCTGGGCATGGTGAGTCCCGGGATGCGCGTGAACCTGGACACCCCGCTGAGCGAGGCGCTGGCCCGGTCCATGACCCGGGCCGCGTCCAGCCGGTTTGAGCCCCTTTTGGTGACCGACAATGCCGGCCGTTACGCCGGCGTCGCCCGCATGGAACGGATGATTACCGCGCTTGCGACGCCGGGCGGGTAGCCCTCGTCAGTTCGGTCCGGTAAGAAGCCGGTCCGTGGCCGAGTCGGGCATCCCGGCGAAATACTTCGCGAGGACCGCCTGGAACACGCTCTGCCGTGGGTCCGCCCGGAGGAAGAGAGTCATCGAGGAGTGCAACTTCCGTTCGTCGATGCCACCAAAGATCTCCGCCGCGGTGCGGCCCTCAAGTCCGGCGACAACCCCGGCGCATTCAACCAACCGCGGACCCAGCACCGGGTGCCGCAGATAGGCTTGCGCTTCATCTATTCCGGTGACGGCATACTTCCGGGCGGTGGGGCTTCGCCCGAGACCGGCGATCTGCGGGAAGACAAACCACATCCAGTGGCTGCGCTTGGCACCGTCTCGGAGTTCGTCCAGGGCACGGCGGTAGGTTCCGCCCGCGTCCTGGGCCAGGACGAACCGCTCCAGATCGAAGGAACCCTCCACCGGGTCTTTCCCCGCGCCGGGTGACATCACTCTTCGAACCGGGCCGTGATGTCGGTGTCGCCGGCGATGGAGGCCACGACGGCCGCCGCGACGTCGCGGATCTTCATGTTCCTGTTGTTCGAAGTATTCCGAAGGATCTTGAAGGCGGCTTCCCGCCCGCACCGGTTTTGGGCCATGATCGCCCCGATTGCGATGTCGATGATGGTCCTCGACTGCATGGCGGCGGCAAGGTCTGCCCGGGATTGGGTCAGCTGCGAGATCTCCAAGGCCAGCAGGAGTGCCGGCGAGGCGTCGGCGGCAAATTGCTGCGCCTTCTCCGATTCGTCGCAGGAAAGCGGCTGGGTCCGCGGCGCATAGAAGTTGACGACGGCGGAATTGTCACCGTCGAGGACGAGCGGGATCCGAAGCGCACTGCCAGCGCCATCGCCGGTGCTGCCCGCTTCGATGGAAGCCTGCCTGCCCCTGTCAACGGTAATCCCGCAGGAAACCTCCCGTCCCGGGACCGACAGTTGCGCCGCGGCCAGACTGGCCAGTTCGGCCAGGAAGTCCTCGACGCCGGACCCTTCCCGGGTGCTCTCCAGCAACAGACCCAGCAGCGCGCCGGATGAACTGCCGTGTGAATCGCCGCGTAAATTGTGCGCCGTGGATGACGCGGCATTGTTCTGACGCATGATTGCCCCCAATTCCCAGCCGCACGTTGACTAAGCGGTGGTGTCTCCCATCCTATTGCGGGGGATTCGCCTTCGGTAGGGCGGCGCCCTGCAGGATATCCGCGGCAATGGCGTGGAGCTTCGTGTCGGATGCCCTGGACGCCATGTGGAGTAGCTCCATGGATTGTTCCCTGCTGCACCGGTTCTGAACCATGATGAGGGCTACCGCGGCGTCAATGACGGCGCGGGATTTCAAGGCCGACCGAAGATGCTCGGGGTAGAGTTCCGGGGGATGGACCCTGAGGGCCAACCGCAATATCCGGGAGATGGAGGCAGCATGCCGCTCCACCTCCGCGACCGTGTGGCTGTCAAAAACGCCGCTTGTGCGGGCATAGCAGTTCAAGGCCGCGGCTGAACCCGGATCCGTGTCAATCGGCACCGCCAACACCGACCGAATGCCCTCGCCGGAGACCGCGGAGGCGTAATGCTCCCAGCGGTCATCAGTTTTTACATCCTTAACGAGGACCGTGGTGCCGTGCCGCAAGGCAGTCAGGCAGGGGCCGTCGTCGAACGCGTATTGCTTCTCGTCCAGCCGTTTCGCGTCCTCGCTGCTGCTGGCGACAGTGGCCGGGGAACCATCGCGTTCCACCGTGATGGCACACAGCATGGGCTCCGAACCGCCGAGGCGGGTCGCTGAGATGGTGGTCAGGCCCAGGAGAAACTCAGTGAATCCCGGACTTTCCAGTAGGAGATCCTGCAACTGCTCGGGCGTTGGGGATGCGCCATTACCGGAAACCATGCCGGCCTCAATCCTACGAACGCCTGTACGTATGTGACGCGCCGGCTCAGCGGTTATGGACTCTTAATCGCCCGCAACCAAAATAGCGTCGGCCCGGATCCACCCAGACCGGATCCACCCAGACCAAATCCACCCAGACCAGATCCACCCAGACCAATGCAACGACTGAAGAACTATCTACTCAAGACACTACGCCGTGCGGACGACGGTGAATATAGGCGCCCCCGGCCCGCCCGCCGTATGCTTGATCCTGCGGCGAAACGCGCCGGCTGGCGTCCCGCCGGTATGGACTTATGAGGTGAAAATGAGCGTGGAACTGCCGCTGGCTGAGGAACTCACCGCTGTTTTTGCCCGCGCCACCAAACTGTTGCTGACGGAGGAAACGGTGGGCCACGCCCTCCGGCTGATCACCGACGCCGCAACTGCCGCGATTCCCGGCGCGATTGGCGCCGGCGTTTCCCTGATCAACAGCTCCGGCCTGCGGCAGACGACTGCGGCGTCGGACGCCGTCGTGGCCGCAGCTGACGCGCTGCAGTACGAGCTGGGGGAAGGCCCGTGCATCACCGCCTGGGCGAGCGGGGAAACCGTTGTGGTCGAGAATTTGACCCGCGAACGGCGCTGGAAGCGCTGGTCGCCGGCCGCGGCGTCGCTGGGGATTTCGTCTTCCGTGAGCAGTCCCCTGCTGTCCGGCGGTCTGGCGTTGGGGGCCGTCAAGGTCTACTCCGACGGCGGACACCTCGCAGCCAAGGGCACCGTCCGCCTGGCCGAGCTTTTTGCCGAGCAGGCGACGCTCTTTGTCATCCACTCGCACGCTCGCGAGGCTGCCCGGACGCTGAGTGACCGCCTGCAGGAATCCCTCGCGCAGAGGGACACCATCAGCATGGCCAAGGGCCTGCTGATGGCCCGGACCGGCACCAACGATGACGTGGCGCTCCGGGATTTGATGATGCTGTCGCGGCGGGCCGGGAAGCCCCTGGCCCTCGTCGCGGCAGAATTGCTGGCTGCGGCCAGGTCCTTCGAAAACTGAGCGCAGGACGACGGCATGGCCTTGGGCGACGAGGAGAGCGAGCAGCGTCGGCGGTTCGCCGATTCGCTTCGCCATGCCGACGTCAGCCTTGAGGAGCTCTGGCTGAGGTACTTCACGCTCGGCGGACAGGCCGGACAGTTCGAGATCGAAGCCTACATCCACGGCGCCATGGCACTGCCTCCCCTTCAACGCGACGTTCTCGCCCACGCACTGAACGAACGGCTGGATGAGCTGTATTCCCAGGCTCCCCGGGCCCCGTACAGCATGGATGACACCGACAGTCCGGACGACGACGGCCCCGGCGAGGGACCGGAAAAAAACTCCGACGACGACTGACTCGTGCCTTGCTAGAGTCAGCCTTAGGGCGGGCGGGCGGGCGGTCCCGGGCCGGTCCGGCACTGATCGATGGGCCAAGGAAGGCGGGCGGCATGTTCACGTTCTTCACCGACACCAGCCTGGTGGAAGCCGGCCTGCTGTTCGCGACGTTCGTGCTGTGTTCGCTGATCGGCATCGAGCGGCAGGTCCGGCAGAAAAGCGCGGGCTACCGGACCCATGTGCTGGTAGGACTCGGCTCGTGCGCGTTCACCCTGGTCTCCGCCTACGGCTTCGCCTTCGTCATGGAGCCCGGCGCCGTCCTTGACCCTTCCCGCATCGCGGCCCAGATCGTCAGCGGGATCGGGTTCCTGGGCGCCGGCGTCATCTTCAAAGGCCGGGACGTGGTCCGCGGGCTCACGACGGCCGCTACGATCTGGGTGTCCGCCGCGGTGGGCATGGCCTGCGGGGCAGGAATGGTCTCCTTGGGCGCAATCCTGACGGTTTTCCATCTCATTACGCTGTTCGTGGTTGCCCCCGCGGTCCGCAGAATCCCCTCCGTGGACAGGAACCGCGTGATGCATATCGACTATGCGGATGGCCAGGGCGTGTTACGGCAGATCCTGGAAATTGCCACCACGATGGGGTTCAGTTCCTCAATCCTGAACACCCGCCGGACCGGGGATGAGCAAAAGCCGATGGTCTCGATGGAGGTCAGGTTTTTCGGACGCCACCCGCTGCGCAACCTCGTCCTCCCGCTGATGGACCTGCACGGTGTCGCCAGCGTCACTGTCCGCGGCACCGATTCGAGCGAGGACGACGACGACGATGACGACGATGAGTCCTGAGGCCGGTACGGCAGCCGGCGGGGCGGGGTTGACGACGGTGCAAGGATGAGGGCATGTCCTTCTTTGACGACCTTCCAGCGCCGCCGGAGCGGCCGCGGCAGCCAAAATTCGTGGTCCCCCCGTGGGCGGCTCCGCCATCCGACGAACTTCCCGCAGTGGTGCCACTGGGCCTGTTCCTGCAGCGCAGTCAGCGGATGGTGATGGCCGTGAAGTGCGCCGAGGTTTACTCCACTGGCTGCGTGCTGGAGCTTCTCTGGACCGTCCGGCGGGGGACCGAGTCCGACGCGGAATGGGGTTCGCTGACCGAACGGTGCTTCAACCGGCCGTCTAATCGGTACGGCACGCAGGGCGGCGGGGGATTCCGGTTCGGTGTGGCTTACGCCGACGGACGAAAAGCTTCGGCAGACGAATGGCCCCACTGGGGGATTGAAGGTGCCGACCCGGGGCCGGGACCGGTGCTGACGACGGCCGGGGGTGGCAGCGGCTCGGGCAGCGACGATGAGGTCACGTCGTCGGCAAAGTTCTGGCTGTGGCCCTTGCCAACAGCCGGTGAACTGCGGATCGTGGCGCAGTGGGCCGACGTCGGCATGGATCAGGAGTCCATCGTGGTCAGCGGGGACGTGTTTGCCTCGGCCGCGGAGCTCGTCCAGCCCTACTGGCTCACTCCGGGTTGAGACAGGTCGGAGCTTGAGGATGACCGGGAAGAGCACCCCTCTGGCCGGAACCGTCCGGATCCGGGTGTTGAGGGCCTCCGACGCAGAGCTCATGTGCGCCGCCTACCTGCGGAACCGCGAACACCTGGCGCCCTGGGAGCCGCTGCGGGCCGAGGAGTTCTTCACCGTGGACGGGCAAATGGTGAGCGTCCAGTCCAAGCTCGCACTGTTCATCGCCGGATCGGATGTGCCTTGGGTCCTGACGGACGGTGAGGCCATCGTGGGGCTGATGACCCTCAGCGGCATCGTCCGGGGTCCGTTCCTCAGCGCCCACCTCGGGTACTGGGTGGACAAAGACTACAACGGGCGCGGGATTGGCTCGGCGGCCGTCGCTTACGCCATCGACACGGCCCGGGAGGAGCTGGGCCTGCACCGGATTCAGGCCGCTACCCTGCTGCACAATGCCGCCTCACAGAAGATCCTCAAACGCTCGGGGTTCACGGAGATCGGCGTGGCACCGGCCTACCTCAACATCGCCGGCGGCTGGCAGGACCACATCCTCTTCCAGCGCATTCTGTATTGAGGCGCCGTTTCCCGGCCAGGGCCGGGGCCCCGGCCGTGCGAGACTCTCTGGATGACTGATGAGTCCCTCGGTGCCCTGCACCACGTAGAACTGTGGGTGCCAAACCTGGGCCGTGCCAAGGACGAATGGGGCTGGCTTCTGGCCAGGCTGGGCTATCAGGAGCACCAGTCCTGGCCGGACGGTTGCAGCTGGCGGCGGGGTCCGACGTACGTCGTCGTCGAGGAGTCCCCGGCCCTGAGCAGCCGGACGCATGACCGCACCGCTCCCGGGCTCAATCACCTGGCCTTCAGCGCGGGGACCCGTGCCGGGGTCGACGCCCTGGCGGCAGACGCCGTCGGGCATGGCTGGCGTGATCTGTTCCCCGGGAAGTACCCGCACGCCGGCGGCCCGGACCACTTTGCCGCCTACCTGGTGAATTCGGACGGCTTCGAAGCCGAACTGATCGCCACGGACTGACGCTGCGCCCGTTCGGCACCGGGCAAGATTCAGCGGCCGCTTCAGCGCACCATCCGAAGGATCCGGACCGGCGTCCCGGCCAGCTCATGCGACCCTGTGGCGCCGTCAGGGATGAAACCGTTGCGGGTGTAAAAGGCGAAGGCGCGGGGATTGTCGTCCGCGATCCAGAGGTAGGCGCCGCTGCCGCCCACCGCTGCGTCCAGCAGCAGTTGCCCGGCCCCCGAGCCGTAGTGGCTGGCCAGCACGTAGATCCCCTCCAGTTCCCGTGGCCGGGGCCCGTCGTCGTCGCGTCCGGCCCCGGCGCTCGCCCAGCCGACGATGTCCGTCTCGTGGGAGGCTACCCAGATATCCGAGGTGGCGGAAGCAATGATCGTGCGCCATCTTGCCTCCCGCGGACCCTGCTCCAACCCGGCAAGGGACGCCGCCGGCAGCAGGTGGGCGTAGCACTCGCGCCAGGCCTGGATGTGCACGCGGGCGATGTCAGTGGCGTCGTCCGGCACGGCGGCCCTGACGGTCAGGTCTGGTGTCATCCGGACAGCCTAATACGCCGCCGCCCGCGGAAGGCCGCGGTCCGGGTACCTTGAAGCCATGAGCATCTTTCTGGTCGGCGGCGGCCCGGACACCACAACGTCTCCCGTGATCTTCGACCGGTTCGTGGCGGAGGCGCTGCGCCGCACCGGGGGCGGCAGGCCGCCGCGGATCGCCGTGGTCTTGGTCGACCACGAAGGCAGCGCCGCGTACTTCCTGCCCGCCTATCTGGATCCCCTGCGCCGGCGGACGCCGTGCGAGGTGGTGACCGTCCTGCTCCGGCGGCAGGAACACGTGGACCCCGGCGTGTTCGACGGCGTCGACGCGATCGTCGTCGGTGGAGGTCCCACCCCTGTTTACGCCGAGCGCCTGCGGCCGGCCGCCGCCGCCATCCGCCACGCAGTGCAGGCGGGCGCTCCGTATCTGGGATTCTCCGCGGGTGCCATGATCGCGCCGCAGCGGGCGATAGTCGGCGGTTACCTGGTACACGGCGTCGAGGTGTGTCCCGAGGACGCCTCCGAGGGGCTGGGGGAAGTGGAGCTCCGCGAGGGGCTGGGCCTCGTGTCCTTCGCCGTCGATGTCCATGCCGCACAAGGCGGCACACTGGGCCGGGCCGTCGCTGCCGTCGTGCACGGGTTGGCCGGGAAGGCCGTGGCCGTGGACGAGGACACCGCGCTCGTGGTGCCCCACTCGGACCCGGGGGAGCAGCGGAGGATCGGGGCCGGCGCCTGCTGGCTGATCCGCGGTCCCGGACCCAAAGCCGCCGTCTCCATCCTTGGCAGCGTTGTTACTGGCGGGTAACATATTTCCCATGCATCTGCTCCTGCGCACACTCGTCCTGCTGTTCACGTCCTCGCGCCGCTCCCCGCTGAGCATCTGGGACACGTCCTCGCTGCCGCTGAAGGTCCTGCCGACCGACATCGACATCGCGATGCATGTCAACAACGGCATGTATTTCTCCTTGATGGACCTGGGCCGTTTCGACCTGATGGCCCGCAGCGGAACCTGGAAGGCCATGCGGCGCCGGGGATGGAGCCCCGTGGCCGCGGGCGAGACGATTGCTTTCCGCCGGTCGCTGCAATTGTGGCAGCGGTACACCATCGAAACGAAGATCATCGGCCTCGACGAGAAGGCCATCTACTTCGAGCAGCGCATGGTGGTGGACGGGGAAATCTACGCCCGCGCCTTCATCGCCACCCGTCTGGTCTGCAAGGGCAAACCGGTCAGCCAGGAGGAGATCATCCGTGAGTTCGGGGCGCCCCCGGCGGACCTTGAACTGCCTGAGTGGATCCACGAATGGCGCGAGACCAACTCCCTGCCCGGGGCGCGGCGTCCCGCGCCGCACGTCTGGGCCTAAGACTTCCGGGCCCAAGGTGACGGCGCCCTGGCCCGACGGCGCCTACGTCCCGACGTCGCGCTGGCTCAGGGCCAACGCGCTGAGTGCCACGAGGGTGGCCGGAATGCCCCACAGCCAGCCGGCCGCCGCCCAGTCCGCCCCGTTGGCCACCGGGTTATTGCCGTAGGCCCAGTTGTAGGGCGAGAGGTCCAGGAGCCAGCCGACGTCGCTGCTTTGCCGGCCCACCGCATTGAACACATAGCCCAGGACGCCGACGCCGGCGCCCGCGGCCAGCCCGTACGTCTTCCGCCCGGTCACCGCGCCCGCGAATAGCGCCGTGCTGCCCGAGAGCATTGTCAGCCCCGCAAACAGCACCGAGGCGCCGAAAAGGTTCTCCGGCCTGATGTCCAGCTGCGCGGAATCGATCAGCAGCAGAATCAGGACAAAAACCAGGGCCACCAGCAGCAGAACACGCAGCAGCATGGCCAGCGCCCGCTCGAGGACCACCTGCGTGCGGGTCACGCCGTGCGCCAGGGTGAGTTCAAGCTGGCCCGATTCCTCGTCGCCGCCGACCGCCGCCGCTCCCCACGCCACCGAGGCGATGGTCATCAGCAGGAAGCCGATCAGCCCGAACATCGTGGCCTGGGTGTAGCCGGGGCCCGATGTGATCTGGTCGTAGTTGAGGGCCTTGATCATCTCCGGCGGGAAGGCCTCCATCACCCGCTGCATTTCCGGGTTGGCGCCGATCGAAGGGTAGAGCGGCAGGTAGATGAAGATCGTGGCGGCGAGCCCTGCCGCCCACCCGAGTGTGGAACGCCAGGAGTCCACGAACGCCCTCGTGAAAAGGGGAAGCGGCTTCATGCCCCGTGTCCTTTCCGACGGCGGCGTCCGTTCCCTGACACGTCGGCGGTGCCGGAGCCGTTGCCGCGGATGGTGCCGTAGAGCCCCAGGACCGATTCCTCGAGGTCCGGTTCCTCCAGCACGAGCTCCGTGAGACTGAGGGGGGCCAGAACCTGGAGCAGCGGCTGGATCGCGCCGCCCATAGTGGCGGACAACTCGACGCCGTCGCCCGCCGGCAGCACCTCGAGGTGCCCGATCCCTGGCACCCGTGCCAGCAGCGCGCCGGCGTCGGCCGCCGAAATCCCGGTGGCGGTGAACCTCACGTGCCGCACGGCGCCTTCGCGCAGGCTGTCCACGGTGGCGACGGTGATGATGCGGCCGTCGCGGAGGATTGCGACCTCATCGGCGGCCTGCTGGACTTCGCTGAGGACATGGGAACTGAGGAAAGTTGTCTGTCCGTTGCCCTGCGCCTCGCGGACCATCGAGAGGAATTCCTGCTGGACGAGGGGGTCTAGTCCGCTGGTCGGTTCATCGAGCACCAGCAGCTCCGGATCGTGCATAAAGGCCTGGACGAGCCCCAGCTTCTGCTTGTTGCCCTTGGAGAGCTTGCGGGTGTGGCTGTCCAGGTCCAGGCCAAGCCGCTCGGCGAGGGCATCGATCCGGCCGGGCCTGACGGGTCCGCTGATGTCCGCGTAATGGGAGAGCAGCTTGCGGCCGGTGATCCGTCCCTCCAGGAACAGTTCGCCGGGCAGGTACCCGATCCGGCGGCGGAGCGCCGGGCCCGCAGTCCGGGGGTCCTCGCCGAGCACCGACGACTTGCCGGCGGTGGGCCGGATGATGTCCAGAAGGCACCTCATGACGGTCGTCTTGCCTGCGCCGTTGGGGCCGATCACGCCGAACACGGAGCCCCTCTCGATGCCGAAGCTGATGGCGTGCAGCACTTCCCGGTGGCCGAACTTCTTGGTCAGGGAGTCGACAACGATGGCCTGGCTGGCGGTGCTTCCGGGGTCTGGGGGCATGGCGCCGATGGTAGGCCGCGGCCGCCGCGGGGGCTAGGGTCCTCCGCCCCGGGGCGGCGGGCAGGCTCCGCCTGCGTCGCCGGTGGGGCCGTCACATGGGTGTGCCAACAGCGAAATGCAGGGGACAAGGCGGACCGGCTCGCGTACCGTTGACCCATGGCTACCGTAGACATTACAGGTGAACAGTTCGCATCTACCGTCGAGGACAACGACATTGTCCTCGTCGATTTCTGGGCCGAATGGTGCGGCCCGTGCAAGCAGTTCGGACCCACATACGCCGCAGTTTCCGAGAAGCACCAGGACGTCGTCTTCTCCAAGGTGGACACCGAGGCGGAGCAGCAGCTCGCGGCCGAGGCGGGCATTACGTCCATCCCGACGCTGATGGCGTTCCGCGAAAAGGTGCTCGTGTTCTCCCAGCCGGGCGCCCTGAACGCCCAGCAGCTGGAGCAGGTGGTTGAAGCCGTGAAGGCCCTCGACATGGAGGAAGTCCACGCGCACGTCGCCCGGTCCCAGGCCGAGGCCGCCGCCGCAGCGGCCGGCAAACAGGACGGCAGCCAGATCCCCGAGGCCTAAACGCCCGCGCCCGGCATACAGCAACGCGGGGTCACTCCGCGCCCATGATCTTGCGATTAATGGGCGGGGAGTGACCCCGCGTTGCTGTTGTTCCGGGGCTTGGCAGGCGCCGTGCCTAGAGCTTCACAAGCCTGACCGGCTCGGCCAGCAGGGCGCTGAGGGACTCATTGAGGTCCTGGACCGCGGTGCCTTTCGAGTGCTTGTCCAGATCTTCCTGTGAGGCCCACTGTTCGGTCAGCACCAGCTTGGCCTCGCTGGCCTCGGTGAGCTCATAGCGGATGCAGCCGGGCTCGTTGACCACCTCGTCAATCGCGATCTCCAGCGCGAGCTTCACACGGAAGAACTCGCCGTCGTTGGGAATGAAAATGGCCTGCAGGTCAATGGGTGCACTCATGGTTTTCACAATACCGGGCCGCGCCTTTTTGTCCCGAAGATTTCGTAGGACATCCAAGCTTTAGTCTTCTTTTGCGGGCCGACTGTTGGTAGCGTCACACCATGCTTGCATACACAGCCGGGGACACTGACGTCCCGCTGCTCGATGAAACCATTGGCGACAATTTCGAACGGATTGTGGCGAGGTTCCCCTACCATGATGCCTTGATCGAGGCCGCCGCGGTGCCGGGGGAAGAGGCCCGGCGCTGGAGCTATACCAAGCTGAACGACGACGTCGACCGGGTGGCCCGCGCGCTGCTGGCACTGGGCGTGGCCAAGGGTGATCGGGTCGGCATCTGGAGCCCGAACTGCGCCGAATGGACCATCCTGCAGTACGCCACGGCCAAGGTCGGGGCGGTCCTGGTCAACGTTAATCCCGCGTACCGCAGCCATGAGCTGGAGTTCGTGGTCAAGCAGAACGGCATGCGGACGCTGGTCGCGGCGCCGTCGGACCGCAACAGCGATTACACCGCGATGGCGCGGCGGGCGCTGGCCGAATGTCCGGAGCTGCGCGAACTCGTGTTCCTGCCCGACGCCGGACTGTCCGGCCTCACCGCAGGGGTCCCCGAAACGGACGCGGAGCGGACCTGGGCTGAGCTGCTCAAGCGGGCCGACGACGTCGCCCATTCCGCGCTGAAGGCGCGCATGGCCGAACTGGACGCCCACGACGCAATCAACCTGCAGTACACCTCCGGCACCACGGGATTCCCCAAGGGCGCCACGCTCTCGCACTACAACATCTTGAACAACGGCTACTCGATCGGGGAGCTGCTGGAGTACACCGAGCACGACAGGGTGGTGCTGCCGGTGCCGTTTTACCACTGCTTCGGCATGGTGATCGGTAACTTGGCCGCCCTGAGCCACGGCAGCGCCACCATCATTCCGGGCCGGGGGTTCACGCCCGCTGCGGCTTTGGAAGCCGTGCAGGATTTTGGCGGGACGTCACTGTACGGCGTGCCCACGATGTTCATCGCCGAGCTCGCCCTGCCGGACTTCGCGTCGTATGACCTCTCCACGCTGCGCACCGGGGTGATGGCGGGCTCGCTGTGTCCCATCGAGGTGATGAACCGGGTGATCTCGGAGATGAACATGCGGGATGTGGCCATCTGCTACGGCATGACGGAGACCTCGCCGGTATCCACCATGACCCGCAGCGTGGACACGATGGCACAGCGCACCGAAAGCGTCGGCCGGACGATGCCCCACCTGGAGAGCCAGGTGGTGGACCCCATGACCGGGGAGGTGATGCAGCGCGGCGAGATTGGCGAACTGTGCACCCGCGGGTACTCGGTGATGAAGGGGTACTGGAACCAGCCGGACAAGACCGACGAGGCAATCGATGCGGAGGGCTGGATGCACACCGGGGACCTGGCCCGGATGGACGGCGACGGCTACATCGTGATCGAGGGCCGGATCAAGGACATGGTGATCCGGGGCGGGGAGAACGTCTATCCCCGCGAGATTGAGGAGTTCCTGTACACCCACCCGGACATCCAGGACGTGCAGGTCATCGGGGTTCCGGACGCCAAGTACGGCGAGGAGCTGATGGCCTGCGTCATCCTCAAACCCGGCGCCGCCCCGCTGGACGCCGGAAGCCTGGCCGAGTTCTGCCGCGGGAAGCTGGCGCACTACAAGATCCCGCGCTACGTGGACGTGCGCGAGAGCTTCCCGATGACCGTCTCCGGGAAGATCCGCAAGGTGGACATGCGGCAGGAAGCCGTGGCCAAGCTGGGGCTCTAACAGCGGTTAGCGCCGACTCGGGATCACCTATCGACCAGGGTTTCGGTGAACGCGTCGAAGTCGGTCTGGTTCTGGTCGGCGTACGCGGCGGCAAACGCTGTGAGTGCGTGATCGAAGGCCTCGCCGGATCCGAGGTAGGAGGAGATCGCGATGGGGTTGCCGGTGCGGGCGTGGGCCCGGGCAAGTGTCCAGGCGCAGAGCCGGGCGTGGGCGGCGAGTCTCGGGGCCGAAACGGTTGCAAGGTCGGCG
>DATIUQ010000135.1:0-10807 GCA_035466775.1 Arthrobacter sp. | reverse complement strand
CGCGGTGTAAAGCTGCACTTCGCGGCGCAGGGAGTGGGTGTCCACGGCGAACTTGGTTCCGCTGAACGGTGTGGCCAGAACGCCCCAGAGCCCGGGAGCGAGGTGCTGGATCGGTGTCGTCATAGTGGTGCCTTGTCCTTTCGGCCAGTGACCATGTCTGTGCGGTGTTTCCGAAGCCCGAGGATATGTACCAGGACGCCCACGGCGATGATGGCTGCCCCGATGCCGATGTAGAGGGGCTCCATGACCAGCATTGGCAGTGACCCGACACCCAGCAGGACCCGTTCGGGCCAGCGGGCCGGTCCGATCAGCCAGGCCCCGGTTGCCACGGCGAGGGATGCCACAGCCAGGAGCGACACGGTGAACGCCAGTGCAATCGTCCCCGGACCACCCTGCAGGAGCAGCCCGACGCCGTCGTCAGACAGCACAAAGATGAACGGAACCAGGAACGCCGACAGTGTGTACCGCCAGGTCAGCCACATCGTCTTGATGGGTTTGCCGCCGGTAATGGCCGACGCCGCGAAGGGCGAGAGTGCAGTGGGCGGGGACACCTCGCTGAGCACCGAGTAGTAGAAGATGAACATGGCGGCCGCGAAGGCTGGAACGCCGACATCCTGCAGGGCCGGTCCGATAATCACCCACGAGATGATGAAGCTTGCCGTCACCGGCACCGCAAGTCCCAGGAGGGTTACGGAGATTGCGGAGAAGATGGCGGTCAGGAGCAGACTGCCGCCGGCAAAGTCCACGATGATGTTCGCGAGCTTGAGGCCCAGGCCGGTGAGGGTCATGATTCCGACGATGAGGCCTGCGGCCGCCATCACCGGGATCACGGAGAGGGCGCCCATGGCACCGGTGGCGAGCGCGTCCCAGATGCGCTTGGGCGTCAGCCAGGACTGGCGGTCCAGGAAACTGAGCACGAATGCGAGACCGGTGGCGAACACCACAGCCCGGAAAGGTGTCATGCCCATGGCCATGAACACCACGATCGCAACAAGGGAACTGAAGTGGTATCCGAACCGCAGCAGCAGTTTGCCCACCCGCTTGACCTCCAAATCCACCGCCCGGGTCTTGAACCGCCGGGCGTCCATTTCGATGGCGAGGATGATGCCGAAGTAGTAGAGGACCGTGGGAATGGTGGCCCAGATGAGCACCTGGAGGTATGAGACTCCAAGCAGCGCGGCGATGATGAAGGCTGCGGCACCAAGCGTGGGCGGGGACATGATGGCGCCGATGCCGGCAGCGGCCAGGATGGCGCCGCCGTATTCCTTCGGGTAGCCGGCCTTGCGGAGCAGCGGCCAGGAGATGCCGCCCAGGGTCACGGTGGTGGCGACGCCGGAACCCGACACGGTGCCCAGCAGGAAGCCGGCAAGCGTCACGGTCCGGCCGGGGCCCGACTTCGACTGTCCGAAGGCGGAGAACGAGAGATCGATAAAGAATTTGGTGGCGCCCGAGGCGCCCAGAACGGCGCCGTAGATGGTGAAAAGAATGATGTATGACGCCGCGACGTCGGTGGGGACCCCGAACAGGCCTTGCGTCCCCATGACGTTGTGGCCAACAAGGCGGATCCAGTTGAAGGAGGCGGTGTTGAAAGGGGCAGGGATGAAGGACCCGAACGCCGCGTAGGCGAAGAAGGCCAGCACAACCAGCGGGACGAGAATGCCGACCGTCCTGCGGGATGCTTCCAAGGTGACCAGAATGGCGATGACGCCCATGATCAGGTCAAGGTAGGTGGGTGTGATTGCGCGGCGGAAAAAGCCGTCCCAGTCCGAGATGATGTAGGCGAACGGAACTACCGCGACTGCGGCGAGCAGCCAGTCGAGTATGTGGGGGTTGTCAGAACGTCCGGACGCCTTGGCCGCAGGGGAACGGCCCCACCCGCGGTAGACCAGGAACGTCAGGGGCAGCCCGATCATCAGGAACGCGGGCAGGTAGAACTGGGTGGGCATGGGGTTGAAGACCCAGTACAGGCTGAACAGGGACAGTGCCGCACCGATGGCGTGTATCACAGTGCCGGGTATCCCGTTCAGATGGCGGGCAGGCTTCTCCGCCTCGTACTCCGCGATCAGCGCCTCTTCATCAATCACCCCTTCCTTGTCCTGAGGGCCGGCTTCCTTGTCCCGGGGGCCGGCGACATCCTCCTCCGCATCCCTCCGCACGGAGTGCCGCGGGGGCTCGGGCGCCTTGCGTGCCTCAACGGCGCCGTTGCCGTAAGGATTGTCGGTCATGGGGTCTCCTTGAGGGATAGCACAACGAACGGGTCGCTGTCTTCGACTAACTTCCATAGTTCAAGCGGCGGGGCGCCCGGGACGTACACCGTGCGGTGGCCCAGATCCGTTGCTGCGAGTGACAGCCGGCTAAACTCCGCCGGGTGCGCCGGATCAGGGTCGGCCACCCATTCCCGGCGGTCGCCGCCCCCGGCCGCCGACGGCGGTCCGGGAACGGCGTAATACTCTTCAAGCACCGCCAGCTGGTCGGCGGCCAGCTGCGTCAGGCGGTAGCTTCCGCCGTCGTGGACGGTGTACCGCTCTTCAGCGGCGGTGCCGTAGAGGGAGTTGCGGTAGCTCACCGCGAACGTGTCCCCGGCAAGGGGAATGCTGGCCAGCACGCCGCCGTCCTTGCTGATCACGATGGCACGGGCACGGTGGGGTTCCACCGGCCCGCCGGCCACGGCTATTCCGCCTGCGCCCAGCATGCCTAGGCAGACGAGTCCGACGACGGCGGCGGCTGGCTTAGGCACGGGGTGCTAGCTTCCGGCCTTGTCGAAGTAGGCCTTCGCACCTGGGCAGGTCTCCACGAAGGGAACTTTCCCTGCTGTGGCCTTATCCATTTCGCCGGCTGCGGGATGGACCTTGACCAGCGCCTCTTTGTTGTCAAAGAGGGCGGTGGTGATGTCCTGCTGCAACTTCTGATCCATCTTCTTGCTCGCCACCAGGATGTTCGGCGAGGCGATCGCCGGGACGGCCTCGGTCTGGCCTTCATAGGTGTTGGCAGGGAGGTCCTTCTTCACGTAGTAGGCCCCGTATTTCTGCGCGAGCGGGTCCGCGTACTCACCGATCGGAAGCAGCTTCATGTCGCCGTCGCCGGCCAGGTCAATCAGCGCGCCGGTGGGCAGCCCTCCGGACCAGAATCCGGCGTCGATCGTTCCGTCGCGCAGGGCGGCGACGGTCTCCGCCGCTCCGAGCTGGCGGCGCTGGATGCCGGAGGTCGGATCAATTCCGGCGGCCTCGAGGACGCGCAGCGCCCCAACCTCGGTGGCGGAGCTTGGTGCGCCGACCGAGATGACCTTGCCCGCCATGTCCTTGACGTTCTTGATCCCCTTGTCGTTAACGGTGACGGCCTGCATGAAGTTGTTGTAGATGTTGCCCAGAGAGCAAAGCTCCAGGGGTTTTCCCTTGAATTCACCCTCGCCCTTGACGGCATCGGACACCACATCACCCACGGAGAAGGCGAGCTGGGCGGAGCCGTTATCGAGCAGCAGCATGTTGTCCACGGAAGCGTTCGTTTCCTGCACAGTGGCGTCATAGCCCTTGACGTTGTCCCGGATCACGGTGGCGAAGCCGCCGCCCAGCGGATAGTAGACCCCGCCGGTGCCGCCCGTGGCGATGGACAACGTGCCGCCCTCGCCGGCCGCACCACCGCCTCCACCCCCGCCGCCGCTGGGAGCGGGGCTGCCGCAGGCGGTCAGGAAAATTGCCGGTACAAGCGCTGCTGCCGCCCACAGGCGGTGCACGCGTCTCCGGGCCGGGGTTGTCATTGCGGTCATGGTTGTTCTCCCTGGGTAGTGATGATGGTGTTGGCTGAATGAAGGTGGGCCGGTCTTGTGCGCGGTTCTCCGGTGGCCGCTGGCGGAACGGGAACATCGCCGGCGGCGAGGATGCCTGCCAGCAGTCGGTAGTAGCCCACCAGCACCGAAAGCTCCGTGATGCCGCTGTGTCCGAAGTGTTCGAGGGCCGCCGCATGGACGTCCTCGCCGACGGCGGTGCCCCGCAGCAGGGCAAGCGCCAGGCCCAGCGCCGCGCCTTCGTCCGCCGACAGCGTGTCCGGGGATTCGCCGTCGTGCAGCTTTTGCAGTTCGGTGGCGTTGACGCCCACGGTCGTGGCGACCCGGCTGTGCGCGTACCATTCGTAGGCGGACTCCAGTTCCGCGGCGACGGCGCAGATGACCAGCTCCCGTGTGCGGTCCGGCAGTGATCCGCCGAAGCGCAGGACGGCGCCCAAGGCCTGCACCGCGCTTCCGATGGCGGGCGAGTACAACAGCGCGTTGAAGGGGCCGGTAAGGCAGCCGCCTTCGTCGACGATGGAAAATGGCCCATTTCCCCTCGGCGGGCCTGCGATGGCGACGTACAAGTCGCGCTGCTGGTCCGAGAGTTCAGGCGGGGCGAGGAGGGGAAAGCGGCCGCCCCGGGGTGCGGCGGGGCTGACTTCCTCGTGGACCGATTTAGACAAGGGTCCTTCCCCCGTCCACGTACAGGACGTGACCGGTGACGAACGCCGCCTGGCGGGACGCCAAATAGACAACAGGACCGGTAAGGTCGTGGACCGTTCCGAGCCGTCCGGCAGGGACCATCGAGGTATAGTGGCGGCGCACTCCGGGTTGGTCCAGATGCGCCTTGGTAAGTTCCGTGTCCACGTAGCCTGGGGCGATGGCGTTTACCGTGACTCCGCTGGAGGCCCATTCGCGGGCCATGACCCGGACCAGCTGGTTGATGCCGCCCTTGCTGGCTGCGTAGGGACCGTGGTCGGGGTGCGCCAGGATACTTGAGACCGATGAGCAGTAGATCTGGCGCCCGAAGCCGGCCTGGACCATGACGCGGCCGGCTGCACGGCCCAGCTTGAAGGCGCTGGTGAGGTTGATCTCGAGGATGCGGCTCCAGTCCTCATCCTCAGTGTCGAGGATCGGGGTCCGATGGTTGATGCCGACGGAGTGCACCAGAACGTCCAGTCCGCCGAGCCGTTCCCGGGCCGCGGCGACGGCGTCCTCGCAGCCGGCCGTGGAAGTGAGGTCAACCTGTTCGGTTACCACGCCCTCACCAAGCGCAGCCAGCCGGGCCTGGTCACGGTCAACCGCGAGCACGTTCGCCCCGGCTGCCACGAATTCCTCGATGCAGGCGCTCCCGATTCCGCCGGCGCCTGCCACCAGAACGCGGGCACCGTTCAATCCGAGCCAGTCATTCACGGACGCCACGATGTTTCGCTGGCCGGTTGTGCCACGGCTGCGTTGAAGTCCGCATCATTGCGGAGGGTTCGGGAGACCATTCGTATATTGTATCCAATATCCCGACCGAGTGTAACCCGCGTCACACAACCGTTATGTTATCGGCGGCCGGGGGCGTCCAGGAACGTCCGGAGGGCATCCACTGCGTGCTCACGGTGCTCGTCCAGCAGCCCGATAAGCAGCTCCGCGTCCGAGTCCGCATAAGCCTCGATGATGCGGGCGTGTTCGCGCTCCACTGTGGCCCGGTTATGTTCAGACCCGTAGTAGACGAACCGGTAAGCCTCGGTCGCGTCCCACAGGACCTGGACGATCCGTTCCAGGCGGGGCATGCGCGCCGCTGCCAACAGTTCGAAGTGGAACCGGCGGTTCGCCTCTGTCATCTTGAGCAGATCGCCGGCCGCGCTGGCCGTTTCAACGTCAGTGGCGGCCACCCTCATCGCCGCAAGTACGCCGTCGCTCCGGTTTTTGACGGCAACCCGTGCAGCCTCTGATTCGAGCAGCTGCCTGAGCCTGTAGACCTCCAAAAGGTCCGCGAGCGACAGGCTGGCCACTTTGTGGCCGCGGTGGGGCTCGTAGACCACCTGGCCCTCACTTTCAAGGACCTTGAATGCCTCGCGGACGGGAACCCTGCTGACGCCGAACCGCTCGGCGAGCGTGTTTTGGCGGAGCGGCTGTCCGGGAAGGAAATCCCCAGCGATGATTGCCCGCCGCAGCTCGGTAAGGACGAAAGCCTGCGCAGTGGGAGGGCGCCTAAACTCTTTCGCGGCGTCCTCGCTCATCCCGCCACCGCAATCGCATCTGCTTTCACACCTGAATTCTAGTGGCGCGCAGGGCGTCCGCGATGACTTGGACCAGGTGCCGGCTCTCCAGTCCGGCCAGGTCGCGGACCTGGGTGCGGCAGGAAAAGCCGTCGGCCATGATGCCGTAATCGGGCAAGGACTCTGCTTTGGCGAGAATCCCCCGTCGCGCGATGTTCTCGGACACGTCGTAGTGCCCCTTTTCCATGCCAAAGTTGCCGGCCAGCCCGCAGCAGCCGGCAGACGTTTCCACGTCGCATCCCATGGCTGCCAGCAGGGCCTCATCGGCCGCGTAGCCCATCACCGCGTAGTGGTGGCAGTGCGGCTGGACGAGGAGCCTTTCCGCGGCGGGCGGCGGAGTCCAGTCGATCCCGGCCAGGAATTCAGCGACAGTTTTCACGGCGGCTGACACTTGCGCGGCGCGGGGATCGCCGGCCAGGAGTTCCACCAGGTCCGAGCGCAGCGTCGCGGTGCAGCTGGGTTCGAGCCCAACCACCGTCCGGCCGGCCTGGGTATGCGGCAGGAGGAGGTCTACCGTCGCGCGGAGCTTCGCTTTCGCGGCCGTCAGCTGTCCTGTGGAGATGAGCGTCAGTCCGCAGCATGCCCCGGGGCCGGCGATCTCCACGTCGCAGCCGGCGGCCACGAGGACTTCGACGGCGTCGCGCGCCACCTCGGGCGCCAGCGCGTCGGAGAATGAATCGACCCAAAGCAGGACTTTGTGTCCTCCCTTCCGGCCATGGCTGCGGTTCCGGCCCACCTTCGTCTTCCTGAACGGGGCACGGGGCAGCTGCGGAAAGGACCTGCGGCTGTCGGCCCCCATCAGCGCCATAATGGTCTCCCGCAGCAGCGGAAGGCGCCCGGCGATGTTGACCAGGGGTGCCACCGGGGCGGAGAGGCGCAGCCATTGGGGAAGGCGCCCCAGCGTGTAGTGGCTCAGCGGACGTAACCGTCCCCGGTAGGTCTGGTGGAGCGTTTCGGACTTGAACATGGCCATGTCGATGCCGGTGGGGCAGTCGCTGGCGCAGGCTTTGCAGCTAAGGCAGAGGTCGAGTGCGTCGTGCACTTCCGGCGAGGACCAGCCCAGGGTCACCACGCCGCCGTTCAGCATCTCCTGGAGTACCCGTGCCCGGCCGCGGGTGGAGTCTTTCTCCTCCCGGGTTGCGATATAGGACGGACACATGAAACCGCCCTGGGAGCGCAGGTCCGCGCGGCATTTTCCGACCCCCACGCAGCGGTGTACGGCTTTGGTGATGTCGCCGTCGTCGTGGGCGAAGGCGAATCCGTCACTGGCGCGCAGGGACAGCGCCTGTGGCCGGCGCAGGTCAGCGTCGAGGGGCGACGGCCGGACTACGACACCGGGGTTGAACAGGTCTTCCGAATCGAAAAGGGCCTTGAAATCACTCATTGCCCGAAGTGCTGCGGGGCTGTACATGGTGGGGAGCAATTCCGAGCGGGCCCTGCCGTCGCCGTGTTCGCCCGAGAGCGATCCCCCGTGCCCGACTGCCAAGGCCGCGGCGCGCTCGAGGAAGCGGCGCATGACCACCCCGTTGGCGTCCAGCGGGAAGTCGATGCGGACGTGAACGCACCCGTCGCCGAAGTGGCCGTAAGCCAGTCCGGAAAGCCCTTCCTCACCCATCAGCCGTTCCAGGCCGCGGAGGTAGCTGCCGAGCCTCTCCGGCGGGACGGCAGAGTCTTCCCATCCTGGCCAGGCCTGCTCCCCTGAAGCGGTGCGGCCGGCCAGTCCCGCCCCGTCCGCACGGATCTGCCAGAGGCGGGTGGCTTCAGGGCCGGCGGGCAGCACCGTGGCAGCATCCGCCTTGGAGGCGGCGACCAGGTTCTCGGCGGACTCAACGGCTTCTTCTGCGGTGGCGCCGCCGAGCTCGGCCATCAGCCAGCCGCCGCCGGCGGGAAGCGCCGGGACGCTGGCGGGGCCGTGCGCCCGGCGCACGACGTCGACGAGCTTCGCGTCCAGCCCTTCCAGTGCCAGCGGGCGGAACGGCAGCAGTGCCGGAACGTCATCGGCGGCGGTTGCCATATCCGTGTAGCCAAGCACGGCCAAGGCAGGGGCCGGCGCCTTCGGAACGAGCCTGAGCTCCGCTTCGAGGAGTATTCCGCAGCTCCCCTCTGTGCCTGTCAGGGCAGCCGCGAGATTGTGGCCCTTCTCGGGCAGCAGGTGCTCCAGCGAGTACCCGGAGATCTGCCGGCCGAACCGGCCGAATTCGGTCCTCAGGACGGCCATGTTTTCCGCCACGAAGGCGGCCAGCCCGGGCACGGCCTCCAGGGCGTCCGTGCCCGAGCCTGCGGTGACAATGTCCCCCGAACCTGTCAGCCAGGTCATTGACACAACGTTGTCCGCGGTGCGCCCGTAGGAGAGTCCGTGCGGTCCGCAGGCGTTGTTTCCGATCATGCCGCCGATAGTGCAGCGTGTTGCTGTCGAAGGGTCCGGACCGAACCGCAGCCCGAACGGGGCAGCGGCATCCTGAAGGTCACTGAGCAGCACTCCGGGTTCCACGACAGCGGTGGCCGCTTCGGGGTCGATGGCAAGGATGCGGTTCATGTAACGGGACACGTCCAGGACCATGCCCGGGCCGATGGCGTTCCCGGCGCAGGACGTGCCGCCGCCGCGTACGGTGACGGGCATGCGGTGTTTCCGTGCGATTGCCACTGCCTCCTCGACGTCCCGGCGGGTCCTGGGCAGCACCACGATTTCGGGGACCACCCGGTAGTTGGAGGCATCTGTGGTGTATTGCGCCCTGGCCAGCGAGGAGTCATCCGCGGTTCCCTCGAGCGCGGTGCGCAGCTCAGCGACAATCGCATGCGTGGGTTGTAGCGGGATCGGTGTACTCAGGGTCACGGCCGAAATGCTCCTCATTGGGCGGTAGGGTCTAGAGCTGCCGCACGGGAGAATCGCCCGCGCACACCTTTGTTCGGCGGGTCTCAGTCCTTCGGGCGGAACGGCCCCGGCCAGTCCTTGAGCCGGATCCGTTTGAGTTCCTGGACGGCGCTCTGCGTGCCCCACTCGTCCAGCCCCAGCCGGGACAGCGGCTCCAGCAGGTCAATCCGAGGGTGGCTGCCGTCCAGCACCTCGTCACTCACCGCTGCGTGCGTCACTTCGCCGAAAACAAGCGTGGAATCCCCCATCGGCAGGACGGAATGGAGGCGGCATTCGAGCACCGCCAGCGATTCCTTGACCCGCGGCGCTGCCACGGTGAGGCTCGGCTCCCGGGTGAGGCCGGCGGCGTCAAACTCACTGACATCGGGCGGAAAATTGGTGCCGGTGGCGTTGACCTCCTCCAGCAGCGCTGCCGGGGCGAGGTTCACCACGAATTCTTTGGACTCGGTGATGTTGCGGAGCGAATCCTTCTCCCCCACCGAGGTGAACTGCACGATGGGCGGATTCGTGGACGCCACGGTGAAGAACGAGTGCGGGGCCAGGTTGTCAACGCCCTCCGGCGAGACGCTCGATACCCAGGCGATGGGCCGGGGCACCACCACCGCGGTGAGCAGCCGGTAGAAATCACCGGCGGACATGGTTGCGGGATCGAAATCAGTGCGCATACTGCCAGACTAGCGGTCAGGGAAGCTTGGGAAGGAGAGAGGATATGACGTTCCAGCCATACCGTTCACCGTCAACCGGGTGCGGGGTGCGCGCCGTCCTCTTCGACACCTTCGGCACGGTGGTGGACTGGCGCACCGGCGTCGCCCGGCAAGCGGCCGAGTTCGCCGCGGCACATGGACAGGATCTCGACGCCGAGGCGTTCGCCGATGACTGGCGCGCCCTCTACCAGCCGGCAATGGAGGCGATCCGCACCGGATCCCGCGAATTCGCCACCCTGGACACACTCCACCGCGAAAACCTGGACCAGGTGCTCCGCCACCACGGCTTCGATCCGGACCGGCTGGACGCAGGAACCCTGGAGGAGTTGAACACGTCCTGGCACCGTCTGCCCCCATGGCCGGACAGTGTGGAAGGCCTGGCCGCCGTCCGCCGCAGCTACATCGTGGGTCCCCTCTCCAATGGCAACACCTCGCTGCTACTGGACATGGCCAGAAACGCCGGCCTTCCATGGGACGTGATCATCGGCTCGGACATGACGCGCACCTACAAGCCGCTGCCCGCGGCCTACCTTCGGACTGCGGAGTTCCTGGACCTCAGACCGGGTGCCGTGATGCTCGTGGCCGCCCACAACAACGACCTGCGTGCTGCCCGGGAGGCCGGTCTGGCGACTGCGTTCATCGCCCGCCCCACCGAACACGGCCCCGGCCAGGCTGCGGATCTGAAGCCGGAGAGCGACTGGGACCTCTCGGCGTCGAGCATTCCGGAGCTGGCGGACCGGCTCGGAGCCTGAACCGGCTCAAACTGCTGAAGGGTTGCCGGCCTAGCTCCGGGCCGGATCAGGCATCAAGCCGCTTGCGCAGGAGGCAGAACTCGTTGCCTTCAGGGTCGGCCAGGACGTGCCATGGCTCGTCGCCTGCCTGCCCGACGTCGGCCGGGCGGGCCCCGAGGGCAAGCAGGCGTTCCAGCTCGGCGTCCTGGTCCCGGTCGACGGGGTTGACGTCGATGTGCAGGGGGAGGCGACCGGTCCGCGGATTGCTGCTCGGGCTCAGGATGATGGTGGGCTGCAGGCCGCCGAACCCGGCGTCCGGCGGGCCGATCTCGATGGCACCGTCCTCCCGGCCGAGCTCGACATAGCCGAGGACATCGTTCCAGAACCCTGCCAGGAGTTCCGGATTGGCGCAGTTGAGGACCAGTTCGCTGATACGGGAGACCATGACCCCCAGTGTACGGAGGTCC
>DATIUQ010000134.1:0-2311 GCA_035466775.1 Arthrobacter sp. | reverse complement strand
AGTCTCCACGGTCACCACCGGGCCGAAGGCCTCGTCCACGACCACGGACATTCCCCTTGTCACGCGGTCCAGGACGGTGGGCTGGTAGTAGAAGCCGCCGTCGTACTTTTCCCCCGCCGGCGCCGCGCCGCCGCACCGCAGCCGGGCACCCTCCTTGATGCCGCGCTGGACGTAGGCGTGGACCTTGTCCCGGTGGGCTGCGGAGATCAGCGGCCCGGTTTCTGCGGTCTCGTCGAACGGGCCGCCCAGCCGGATGTCCTGTGCGCGCCGGACCAGCTCGTCCACGAAGCGTTCGGCGATGGATTCCTCCACCAGCAGCCGGGCGCCGGCCGAGCAGACCTGCCCGGAGTGGACGAAGGCGCCGTTGAGGGCGTTGTCCACGGCGGCATCGAAGTCCGCGTCAGCAAACACCACGTTGGGGTTCTTGCCGCCCAGCTCCAGCGCCACCTTCTTGACGGTGCCGGCAGCAGCTGCGGCAATCCGCTTGCCGGTTTCCAGGCCGCCGGTGAAGGAGACAAGGTCGACGGCGGGATGTTCCGAAAGCGGTGCACCCGCCTCCGCGCCGGGGCCGGTGACGAGGTTGGCCACGCCGTCCGGCAGGCCGAGGTCCTGCAGCAGCTGCATGGCCAGGATGGCGGTGGACGGCGTCAGCTCGGAGGGCTTGAGGACGAAGGTGCAGCCGGCGGCCAGTGCGGGCGCAATCTTCCACGCGGCCTGGAGCAACGGGTAGTTCCACGGAGTGATGAGGCCGCAGACGCCCACCGGCTCGTAGACGATTTTGCTCACGACGGCGGGGTCCCCGGCGTCCACCACGCGGCCGGACTGCTGCCCGGCGAGCCGGCCGAAGTATTCGAAGCAGGCGGCGACATCGTCCATGTCGATGCGGCTTTCGGCAATCCGCTTCCCGGTGTCCAGTGACTCGGCGCGGGCGAACTTCTCCCGCCGCTCACGGAGTTCCGCGGCGACCCGGAGCAGGAAGGTTCCGCGCCCGGGCGCCGGAACACTTGACCAGACTCCGGAGTCGAAGGCTGCCCGGGCCGCCGCGATGGCCCGTTCGGTGTCTTCCCGGCCGGCCTCGGAGACCGTGGCGGCCAGTTCACCGTCGGCGGGGTTGTGGATTTGGCGTACTGCGCCGGAGGCTGCCGGCTCCCACGCGCCGTTGATGAAGAGGGTGGATGCTGTCTCGTCGTTAGACGGTGTGGCGTAAGTCATACGGAGGACAGTAGCGGAGGTTGAACGAGTGTTCAATACCTAACTTGAACAGACGTTCAAGATTACGGAGGAGGCGGAAGCCGCCGGGATGGGACGTGCCTTACTGCCCCTGGAGCGCGTCCCGGCTGCTGCTGGCGTCGCCCGGCGGGGCGAAGGCGATCTGCTCCGTGCGTGCGATGCTCCGCTGGATGGATTCCTTGTCCACGCCAAGGAGCGACGTCAACCACATGCCGTTTTGTATGACCACGATGTCGGATGACCGCGCGCGGCATTCCTCCCAGGAGAGCCCGGGCAGGGCGTTGGACACCAGCGCCGCCAGGCCGTCGATATAGCGGTCGAAGGCGGCAGCATTGATCTGTGCATAGTCCTCGTCTGCCTGGGCGAGGGCCCAAAGGTGCAGGCGCAGGGACAGGTAGCGGGTGGTCAGCAGGTCGGCGCCCGCTACCCGCCGCAGGGACTTGCGCAGCTGCTCGTCCGGGGGAGACGACGGATCCTGTGCAACCAGCAGGAGATCGTGCTCGTCCACCCGGCGCAGGGCCGCGCGGATCAGGCTGGTCTTGTCGTCGTAGTAGTAGTTCACCAGGCCCAGGGCCACCCCGGCTTCACGCGCCACCGCACGCATGCTCACCCCTGAGATACCGTGGCGGGACAGCAGATCGAGCGCTGCTTCGAGGATGCGGGACTGCCTGTCGATCTGTTCGCCATTGTTCACGGTGGTTGTCCCCATCTGGCCAGACTATTGCCAAACCCTTCACGAGTGCACTTTGAGGTTCACGCCGTGGGGCTGGCCTGGCCCTTTCTGCGGTCGCCATCGGGCCGGCCGCAGGCCCAAAACCAAGTAGTGCCGGTCAGCGTGCGCGTCAGAAAACGAGTACTCAAAGAGCAAAGACAGGTGTGCGACTACGCGTGTGCTGTTGCCCCCTCACCCCATACCTTGAAGTACGTTGCGCCCGCAGTGGGCACATGGTCTTAGGGAGACGCACATGATGAATTCGCCAGGTAGGACGACTGCTGCTGGGGATAGGAGCCTGCTGGGGCGGACGGGCACCCGGGTGGCCGCGGCGGTTGCGGCTGCGGGGCTGGTGCTGGCTGGAGGCGG
>DATIUQ010000133.1:0-11048 GCA_035466775.1 Arthrobacter sp. | reverse complement strand
ATCGGCTTCGCGTTCGCCGGCCCCAGCTTCAACCCGGACGGGCAGGAAGTCCCGCGCGATCGCCAGGTGTTCAGCCTTTATGTCGCGGCAGCGCACCATGGCACCGGGGCGGGACAGGCGTTGCTGGACGCAACGGCGGGTGACGGTCCCGCCATGCTGTGGGTCGCGAAGGACAATCCGCGCGCAGTGGCGTTCTATCGCCGCAACGGGTTCGAATTCGATGGTGCGGAGCAGACCGATCCCGGGGCTCCAGACATTGTCGACGCCCGCATGGTGAGATGATCCGGCAACCGTCAATGGCTTCCGGTGATGCCTCGGTCCTGTCTTCAAAAGAAGAGTGAGAAACTTCGACAGTGGAAATCGAGGAACCTGCCAAATACATCCGGTACCAGGCAACACACCCCAACGGCCGCGGCACCTTTCCCGGCATCTTCGCTCTCGCAAACGGTCTTGCCAGCAGCGGCCGGCTCAGCGCCGACGACTGGGCAGACTGGCGACGCGCAAACGATCGAGCCGATGCTGCGTACCTGGACCCGGCAACCGTTGATCCATCTGTTTATGACCGTCAGATCAACCCAAGAGCTCAGTCGTGGTTCAAGAGCACAGCGAAGCACCTCCTCGAGGATCTGGACTTCTACACGGACCTCTTACGACGCCACCACGTCGAATACCAGAAGCTGTGCTCCGACGATCCAGGAAACGTTCTCTACGAGGACGACGTCCAGATCGTTGTCGCACCTCGTTATCCTTAGCCCGTTACGGCCCGTGACCCGGCAAACTGGTTGACGTTCGCTCCGACCTGTGAAGTGGCCGGTTCATGCGGCTTAGCCCAGTGCCCTCGGATGCGCGGCGGCGTAGATCTCGCGCAGGGTGTCCGCCGTGACCAGTGTGTAGACCTGCGTGGTGGTCACGGAGGCGTGCCCCAGCAACTCCTGGACCACGCGGACATCCGCCCCGCCCTCAAGCAGGTGCGTGGCAAACGAGTGCCGCAGGGTATGCGGCGAGACGTCTTTGGTGATGTTGGCTTTCTCGGCGGCTGTCTTGAGGATGGTCCAGGCGCTCTGCCGGCTGATCCGCCCCCCGCGCGCGTTCAGGAACAGCGCCGGGGTCCCCTTGCCCTTGGCGGACAGCAGCGGCCGTCCGCGGACGAGGTAGGCGTCGAGGGCGCGGGCACCATACGAACCGAGCGGGACCAGCCGTTCCTTGGACCCCTTGCCGAAGAGCCGGACAATCGCCGGACCGGGTTCGTCCGCTTCGCCGGGCGTGGGCAGGGAGATGTCGTCGACGTCGAGCCCCACGGCCTCGCTGATGCGGGCGCCTGTGGAGTACAGGAACTCCAGCAGGGCCCGGTCGCGCAGCCCGGTGGGAGTGTCTGTTCCCGCCGCCTCGAGGATCCTCGTGACCTCGTCGACGCTGATGGCCTTGGGAAGCCGTTTGCCGGGCATGGGCGGGTGGACGTCGCTGGCGGGGTCCGTGGGAGTGACGCCTTCGAGGGCCCAGAACTTGTGGAGTCCGCGCACAGCCACCACCGTCCGGGCCGCCGACCGGATGCCGAGGGACGAGCCGCCGTCGGACCCGTCGGAGAGGGCCTGGACGAATCCGGTGACGTCATGCCGGGTGATCTCGTCCGGGCGCTGGCGGCCCGTCCGGGCGAGGTGCCGGGCGTAGCGGGCCAGGTCCCGCCGGTACGCGGAGAGCGTGTTCGCCGCGAGCCCCCGTTCCACCCCCATGTGCTGCAGGTAATCGGTGATGGCGCGGTCAACTGCTGTCAGCGGCCGCGGCGGAGGTTGTGTCCGGGCGATGGCCCGCGGCGGTGTGGCGGCCGCAGAAGACGCCGTGGCCTGCAACTGCGCTGGAGCCGGCGGTTCTTCAGTCAGTGGCTGCACAGTCTCCGGCTCCTCAGTGAGCGGCTCCACCATCAGCGCTGGCTGGGATGCGCGGGCCACGGCGCGCCGCCCGGGCGGAGGCCCTGGAAGTTGCCGTCCCGGGCGGCAGCGGCGGCGAGGATTCCGACGACGGCGGACGGGTTGTGCAGGCGGCCCTCCAGCACGGCCGCCACGGCGTCGTCGAGCGGGATCCAGTGCAGCTCGATTTCGGCTTCCTCGTCGGTGCGGACGTGGAGTTCGTGGCCGGGGACGTCGCTCAAGTCCCGGGCCAGGTAGATCCGGATGGCCTCGCTGGAGGATCCCGGGGAATTGAAGAAGTCGGCCAGCACGTTCCAAGTCCCGGCCACCAAGTCGGCTTCCTCGGCCAGCTCACGTGCCGCGCCGGCCACGAAGTCCTCGCCTTCGACGTCAAGGAGTCCGGCCGGGATCTCCCACAGGTCCATGCCGACAGGGTGCCGGTACTGCTTGATCAGCAGCACCTCGCCGTCGTTGTTCATCGGCAGGACTGCCACCGCGCCGGGGTGGTCGATGTAGTCGCGGACGAGCGGATCGCCGTCGTCGTTGAGCTGGAAACTGTCACTGACCACATCCCAGATCCGGCCTTCATAGACCGTCCGGGACGACAAAAGACGGCGCGGGCTCGGTTCATCCGAAACCTGCCGTGCAGCATTGGGGGTCTCAGGGTTACCGGGCATCGCGCCGTCCTTTTGATTCAGTTGGGTGTTACTTCGACACTGCCGCGGAAGGCTTGGCAGCTTGCGCCTTGGCAACGGGCGCGGCCTGCTGTCCTTCGCCCTTCTGGTGCTCCAGGGCGGCCTTCACGAGTCCCGTGAACAGCGCGTGCGGCCGGGTCGGGCGTGAGCTGAGCTCCGGGTGTGCCTGCGTGGCCACGTAGTACGGGTGGACTTCGCGGGGAAGTTCGACGTACTCCACGAGCTTGCCGTCGGGCGACGTTCCGGAGAACACCAGCCCCTGGGCGGCAATCTGGTCGCGGTACTTGTTGTTGACCTCGTAGCGGTGGCGGTGGCGTTCGCTGACCTTGGTGGTGCCGTAGGTCTCGGCGACCACGGAACCTTCGTCCAGCTTGGCCTCGTAGAGTCCCAGGCGCATGGTGCCGCCCAGGTCGCCCTTGCCGTCCACGAAGTCCAACTGCTCTTCCATGGTGGCGATGACCGGGTACTTGGAGTCCGGTTCGAATTCGGACGAGGAGGCGCCCTCGAGGCCCACGACGTTCCGGGCGTACTCGATCACCATGCACTGCAGGCCAAGGCAGAGGCCCAGGACCGGAAGCTTGCTTTCGCGGGCATACTTCAGCGCGCCGAGCTTGCCTTCGAGTCCACGGATGCCGAAGCCGCCAGGAACACAGATCGCGTCGACCCCGTCCAGGGACTTGACGGCGCCTTCGTGGGTGTCGCATTCGTCCGAGGGGACCCAGCGGATCTTGACCTTGGTGTCATTGGCGAAGCCGCCGGCACGCAGCGCCTCGGTCACGGACAGGTAGGCGTCCGGCAGGTCGATGTACTTGCCGACCAAGGCGATCTCAACCTCGTGCTTGGGGTTGTGGACCGCGTCCAGGAGCCTGTCCCAGCTGGTCCAGTCAACGTCCTTGAACGGAAGGTCGAGGGCACGGACGATGTAGGAGTCCAGCCCCTGCGAGTGCAGGGTCTTCGGGATGTCGTAGATGCTCGGGGCGTCCGGGCAGCCGATGACGGCGTCGATGTCGACGTCGCACATGCGGCCGATCTTGTCGCGCATGGCCTGCGGGACTTCGCGGTCCGAACGGATCACGATCGCCTCGGGCTGGATGCCGATGGAGCGCAGCGCGGCAACGGAGTGCTGCGTCGGCTTGGTCTTCAGTTCCTGCGACGGGCCGATGTACGGCACGAGGGAGACGTGGAGGAAGAACACGTTGCCGCGGCCGATGTCCTGGCGGACCTGGCGGGCGGATTCGAGGAACGGCTGGGACTCGATGTCGCCGACGGTGCCGCCGATCTCGGTGATGATCACGTCGGGGGCGTGCTTGCCCTCGGCGGGAAGCCGCATGCGCCGCTTGATCTCATCGGTGATGTGCGGAATGACCTGGACGGTGTCGCCGAGGTATTCGCCGCGGCGTTCCTTGGCGATCACCGTGGAGTAGACCTGGCCGGTCGTGACATTGGCTGAGCCTTCGAGGTTCTCATCGAGGAAGCGCTCGTAGTGGCCAATGTCGAGGTCCGTTTCGGCGCCGTCGTCAGTAACGAAGACTTCGCCGTGCTGGAAGGGGTTCATTGTGCCCGGATCCACATTCAGATAGGGATCGAGCTTTTGCATTGTTACAGACAAGCCGCGTGCCCGCAGGAGGTGACCGAGGCTCGAAGCCGTCAGTCCCTTACCGAGCGAGGACGCCACACCACCGGTGACGAAGATGTGTTTGGTCGTCTTGGACGAGTCCGGAAACCGGGAATTTACACGGGAATTTGATCGCTGCACCACGGAGTTCGAGCCTATCATCAATTCGTCCTTCTAGGGGTCTGTTCGCGGCAAGCCGCTGTGAATGTCATCCCGGGAGCGTCCCGCCGCCGGTGGTGTGTTCAGCCCAGGGTGGTCATGCCTGCTGCGGCAGGAGCCTGGCGTCGTCGAGCAGCTCCTGGGCGTGGGCCTGGGCGGATTCGGAATCCTCCTGGCCGGCGAGCATGCGGGCCAGCTCCCGGACGCGCTCCGCTGCGTCGAGGAGTTGGACGTCACTGGAGGTGAAGCCGGTCGCCGTCGCCCCGTCAGCGCCGCGCACGGAGGTCTTGGTGACCCTGATGTGCTGGTCGGCGAAGGCCGCCACCTGCGGCAGGTGGGTCACCACGAGCACCTGGACATGCCGGGCGAGCATCGCCAGCCTGCGGCCGATCTCGACGGCGGCGCGGCCGCCCACGCCGGCGTCGACCTCGTCGAAGACGAACGTGGGGACGGGGTCGACGGCGGCGAGCACCACCTCGATGGCGAGCATCACACGGGACAGTTCACCGCCGGAGGCGCCCTTGCCCAGAGGCCGGGCGGGGGCGCCGGAGTGCGGCTGCAGCAGGAAGGAAATCTCGTCCGCGCCGTACGCTCCCGGCTGCCCGCCGGACTCGACGTTGATCACCAGGGTGGCATCCGCCATCGCCAGCGCCTTGAGTTCGGCGCTGACGCGGGCGGAAAGATCCTTGGCTGCCTTCTTCCGCAGCTTGCTGATGGCAGCGGCCTGTTTGTTCAGCTCCGCCCCGGTGCGGGTGACGTCGGCGTCCAGCGCCTCAATCCGGGTGGAGTCGTCCTGCAGCTCCAGGAAGCGTCTCCGGGCCTCCTCAGCCCACGCCAGCACTTCGTCGATGCTCGGAGCGTATTTGCGCACCAGCTTCGCCAGGGCGGCCCGCCGGTCCTCGATCTCGGCGAGCCGTTCCGGGCCCTCGGTGTCGAGGGACGCCTGGTAGCTGGCGAGTTCGGTGGCGATGTCGTTGAGCAGGAAGCCCACCTCCGCCAGCCGGGCGGCCGCGGAGCCGAGCTCCTCGTCGTGTTCGGCGACGTGCTCCAGGGTGCGTTTGGCGGCGTCGACCAGTGCCGTGGCGTCGTTACCGTCGCCGAAGTCCTCGGCGATGAGCGCCTGGTGTGCCGTGGTGGCCGCGATCCGGAGTTCTTCGACGTTGGCGAGCTTGACGGCCTCGGCCTTGAGCGACTCATCCTCCCCCGGCTGCGGATCGACGGCATCGATTTCGGCCAGGGCCACTTCCAGGGATTCGGCTTCGCGGAGGCGTTCCCGGGCGGCGCTGCGAAGCTCATCCAGCTCCGCTTGGCTGGACTTCCAGTGGGCGTGGAGCTCCTGGTAGCTGCCGAGCGTGGCGGCGAGGCTCTCCCCCGCGAATTTGTCGAGGGCTTCGCGCTGCGCGACCGGGCTTTTGAGCCGGATCTGTCCGGACTGGCCGTGGACCACCACGAGGGTCTCGCCGATCTCCCCGAGCACGCCCACAGGCGCGGTGCGCCCGCCGAGGTAGGCGCGGCTGCGTCCGTCCGCGCCCACGCTGCGCGCCAGCAGCAGTTCGGCGCCGCCGTCGAACTCCTCGACCTCCGCCCCGGCCTCCCGGGCGCGCGCCACGGCCGGGTGCCCGGCGTCGAGCTTCACGGTGGCCTCCGCGGAGGCGCTTTTCGCGCCGCTGCGGACGGCGCCGGCATCGGACCGTGCGCCGAGCAGCAGCCCGACGGCGGTCACCACCATGGTCTTGCCGGCACCTGTTTCACCGGTCACGACGCTCAGGCCGGGGCCGAGTGGCAGCGTGGCGTCGGTAATGACGCCGAGGTCGCGGATTCTCAGTTCTTCAAGCATGGGTCACTTCGCAGTCGATGGATCGGTGGTCTCGCCCGGCCCTGCGTGCGGCGGCGTGGCGTGGGGCGGAGTCGGAAGCGGGGGCATCGGCCGGGGCGTACGGATCACCGGCACCGGTCCGGTATGGATGGTGGCGGCCTGCGGCATGGGACCGCGCCAGCCCTGGATGGGCAGTTCGAATTTGCGGACCAGGCGGCCGGAGAAAGGCGTCTGGTGCGTGCGGGCAAGCCGCACGGGCGTGGCCGAGCGGGTTACTTCCACGCGCGCTCCGGGCGGGAGGTCCACTGAGCGCCGGCCGTCGCACCACAGCACGCCTTGCGCGTTGGTCCGGTTCAGGATTTCCACTGCGAGCCGGGACCGGGGTGAGACCACCAGCGGCTTCGCGAAGAGCGCGTGGGCGCTGATCGGCACGATCAGCAGCGCCTCGACCTCGGGCCACACCACGGGGCCTCCGGCCGAAAACGCGTAGGCGGTGGATCCGGTCGGGGTGGCCAGGACAACGCCGTCGCAGCCGAAGGAGGTGAGGGGGCGTTCGTCGACTTCGGTGACCACCTCGAGCATCCGTTCGCGGTTGCCCTTTTCGATCGCGGCCTCGTTGAGGGCCCAGGTGTGCCAGATCTTTTGCCCGCGGACCCAGACCTGGACGTCAATGGTCATCCGCTCTTCCACGGTGTATTCGCGGCTCGCGATCCATTCGACGGTCTGCGCGAGGTCCGCCCGTTCGCTCTCGGCCAGGAAGCCGACGTGGCCGAGGTTGACGCCGAGCAGCGGCACGTCGACCTCTCGTACCAGTTCCGCCGCGCGGAGGATGGTACCGTCGCCGCCGAGCACCATCACGAGTTCGACGTCGGGCAGCATCACGTGGTCATGGAGAATCTCGACCGGCTGGTCGAGGCGTCCGAAGAAACGGACCATGTCGCCGAGCTCGGTCTTGAGCATCACGGGCACGATCCCGGCATCGTGGAGCCTCGCGCACGCTTCCCAGGCAGCCTTAAGGGACTCCTCGCGGCCTGTGTGGGCAAGGATGAGGACACGCCTGCTCATCGGGTTCCGCCTTCTGGTGCTTCTAGTACTTGGGCCAGATTGTTCCGAGTAACGCAGCAACGGCCGCGTCCCGCTCTTCGATCTTAGGCAGGTCTGTTCCAATCCCGCGTCTTATCCACAGGAAGTACTCGACGTTTCCGTCCTGGCCGGGCAGCGGGCTGCTGGCGAGGCCTTTCAGTTCCAGCCCGGCGTCCATGGCCGCCGCCGCGACTTTGCCCACGGCGAGGCGGCGTTCCCACTCGGAAGTGACGACGCCGGTGCGGCCCAGCCGGTCCTTGCCGATCTCGAACTGCGGCTTCACCATCAGGACCAGGTCGCCGCCCGGTTCCGTGCAGGCCGCGAGCGGCGCCAACACGAGGGTGAGGGAGATGAAGGACAAGTCCGCCACCGTCAACGCCACCGGGCCGCCGATCGCGTCCGGGGCCATGTAGCGGACGTTGAGGCCTTCGTGGACGGAAACCCGGGGGTCGTTCCGGATCGCGGGGACCAGCTGGTCATGTCCGACGTCGACCGCAACGACATGGTCCGCGCCGCGGCGCAGCAGCACGTCGGTGAATCCGCCGGTGGAAGCTCCGGCGTCGAGGCACCGCTTGCCGGCGACGTCGACGGCGGGAAAGGCGTCCAGCGCACCGGCCAGCTTGTGCCCGGCACGGCTGACGTAGTTGTCCTCGATGGAGGCAGCCACGTCGAGGCTCGTGTCGTCGCCGACCTGGAGGGAGGCCTTGGCCAGCACTTCGCCGTTGGTACTGACTTTGCCTTCGGCGATGAGGCGGGCGGCATGGGTGCGGGACCTCGCCAGCCCGCGGCTGACAAGGGCCTGGTCAAGCCTGCTCATGCGCGGCGTCTCCCGTTGAGGTCGTGCTGATGGATTCGTTCAGGGCGGCCAGCAGGTCGTCGTGCAGTCCGGCGTAGACCTCCCCGTGCTCGGCCACGGGCCGGTCCTGCAGTTCATTGAGGCGGTCCAGCAGCGCGTCGACGGCGGAATCCCGCGGGCTGGGGTTCCCAGTGGTTTCGCCTGGCTCTGCCGGAGTTGCCGGCCAGGTGACCTGGGTTTCTCCCCTGCCGGCATCCGGTTCGGTAACGTGGTTCAGCTCGGTCATGGTCCCCAGTCTAGTAATCAAGCAAGTCTAGCGAGCCTGCCATTCGAGGACCGGCGCCAGGGCGGTGGCGGTCTCGGGGTTGGCTGTCCACCAGGCTGAGCAAGCGGCCCGCCAGGCGTCGAGGTCGCCCGGATCGCCGCTGACCCGGACCGTCTGCCCGTCAACGACGGCGGAGGCCGCGCCGCAGCGGTGCTGCCCGGCGTCGGACTCAATTGCCGGGTAGTGGCGGTAGAGGTCCGTGAGGTCGTTGATGAGGTAGTCGGGCCGTTCCAGCGTGCGGGCGGCAAGGATCGACTCCCTCGTGTCGACTCCGGTCAGCACGGCGACCGTGGCGAAGCCGGCGTTGTTGCCGCCGAGGATGTCAGTGTCCAGGCGGTCGCCGACGACGAGCGGCCGGTCGGCGGCGAGGCGTTTGGCCGCAGCGTGGAACAGCGGCGCTTCCGGCTTGCCGGCGACGAGCGGCCGCTGTCCGGTAGCGGCAGCCACGGCAGCAACCAGGGTCCCGTTGCCGGGGGCCATCCCCCGGGCCTGGGGAATGGACATGTCCGTGTTGGTGGCCACCCACAGGGCGCCGCCGGCAATCACGTAGGCGGCTTCCGCCAGGTCTTTCCACCCCAGGTCGGGATGGAATCCCTGCACGACGGCGACGGGTTGCTCCGCTTCGCTGCGGACCGGCACCAGCCCGGCGAGTTCGATCTCCTGGGCCAGGGAGTCCCCGCCGGTGATCAGCACGCGGGCACCCGCCGGCAGCAGGGAAGCCAGCAGCTCGCCCGCGGCCTGCGAGGAGCTGACCACCTGGTGGTCTTCCGCCGGCGCCCCCAGCTCGCGCAGGTGCTCAGCCACCTGCGCGGGTGTCCGGGAGGCGTTGTTCGTGACGTAGCCGAGGCCGACACCGATCCCGGCGAGCCGGCGCAGGGATTCCACGGCGCCCGGTATGGCGTGCGGGCCCGCGTAGACGACGCCGTCGAGATCAGCGAGAAGCGCGTCGAAGGTCGAGATCAGCTCCGGTGCGTCCATTGCCGATCAGCCCTCGAACCGTTCCCGGTCGCGGGTGTCGGCGTCGCTGGACTCGTCGTGCCCGGACTCGCCGGAGTCATCGCCGGCAAGGACCTCGGACCGGTCCAGGGCGTCAGGTTCGACGGAGTCCTCATCGGACTCAGCGTCGTCGGACTCCCAAAAGTCGGATTCGGCGTCGTCGGATCCTTCGTCCGGGGCTTTCTCAGCCGCTTCAGTCGTCTCCGGGAGACCGGCAACGGCCTCGGCGCTGGCAGCGCGCGGGGCCTGCTCCTGGTCCGCCGCGGCGGACCGCTGGGCAGTCTGCTCGGCGAGGAGCCTGCGCTGCTGTGCTTCCTCGCGGGCTTCCTCTTCCTCGTCCCAGCCGAGGTCGATGATGTCGGGGTCCTCAGAGACGTCGAGGCCGAGGGCGTTCTCGGCAACGACGGCCTGGCGCTGCCATTTCTCGGATTCGGCCGTGCGGCCCACCGCGGCCAGGGCGTCGGCGTAGGCGCGGAACAGGCGCGGGCTGTAGGAGAACGCCCGGTTGATGTCCAGCTGGGCGATTTCCAGTTCGGAGACGGCAGCGTCGAGCTGGCCCAAATCAGTGCGGGCACCGGCGGCCACGATGGCCAGTTCCGCCTTGCCCGGCGCGTCGAGGTCCTTGGCTTCGTCGGAGCGTGCCATCTCCAGGGCGCGGTCGGGCCGGCCGAGTCCGCGTTCGCAGTCAGCCATGACGGGCAGGTGCATGTTGGAGCCGCTGATCCGCCGGTACGTGCGGAACTCGCGGAGGGCTTCGCCGTAGTGGCCTGCGGCGTAGGCGGTGAGGCCCACGGCTTCGCGGACGGCGGCAAGGCGTCCACCGCGGCGGCTGGCCGCGAGGGCGTGCTGGAAGGCGAGCTCCGGTTCGTCGTCGATCAGGCGCCCCGCCATCACGAGGTGGCGGGCCACCCACTCGGCGCTGTTGTCCTCGAGCGTCTTGATCTGGTGCTGCGTGGCGCGGTCCAGTTCCTTGCCCGTGACATCGTCGTCGATTTGCGGTGAACGCTCGCGGTCAGGACGGTTGGCGCTGCGCAGGTCCCTGGCGTTGGGGACGCGGACCGGGCGGTCCTCTGCCTTGTCGCGGCCGAACTGGCGGGGGCCCGAGTCGCCGCGGTCAAAGCTGCGCGCGGGACGGTCATCACGGTCAAAGCTGCGCGCGGGACGGTCATCACGGCTGCCGAAGGGCTTGCGGCTGTCTCCCCCGCTGTACGGCTTACGGTCACGGTCGGCACCGAAAGGCTTACGGTCGCCCTCTCGAGGGGCGCGGTCACCATACGGCTTACGATCGCCACCACCGCTGTACGGCTTACGATCACTCGTGCCACCGGCACCGAAGCTGCGACGCTCCCCGGCACCCTCACGCGGAGCACGGTCACCATACGGCTTACGATCACTGGCACCGCCGCTGTACGGCTTACGATCACCTTCACGCGCCGGGCGGTCGCCATACGGCTTACGATCACTCGTGCCACCGGCACCGAAGCTCCGACGCTCCCCGCCACCCTCACGCGGAGCACGGTCACCATACGGCTTACGATCACTGGCACCGCCGCTGTACGGCTTACGATCACTCGTGCCGCCGGCACCGAAGCTCCGACGCTCCCCGCCACCCTCACGCGGAGCACGGTCACCATACGGCTTACGATCACTGGCACCGCC
>DATIUQ010000132.1:0-15561 GCA_035466775.1 Arthrobacter sp. | reverse complement strand
CCAACGGGCGGGCCAACCCCCGGCTCGCAGGCGGCTCGACGGCGGTCCGACTCGACGGCGATATGGGGCGAGGGGCGATTCGATTGCTCCGTAACTGCCCTTTTGGGCCCTCATAAGGGCACCTACGGAGCAATCGACGGCGGCCTGGCGACGGATTTTCGGGAGTCGCCTACCGGATAGATGATAATCATGCTTACTATTGACTCGCATGAGGCACATCGGTCTGGAACTGCTCACTGGGGGCAGCAGAAACCGTGCCGGAACTGGAGCTATTCGTGAGCACTGAACAGGGATTGACCCCGCTGAGCGACGCTGAGTTGATGGCAGAGGCAGGCACCGCGCTTCCGGACAAGGAAGTGGCCTCCATCCTGGACCTCAACGCAGACCTGGACCTCGGGATCAACGCCGCGGCACCGATCGACCTCGCCATCGCGGCCAACGCCAACGTCGCCGCCCCGATCGACGCAGCAGCCTCCGCGAACATCCTGTCCTACGGCTCCGACGCCCAGGCCCTCGCCGACCAGGGCGTCATCATCAACCAGGGCATCGCGGCAGACGCCACCGCCGAATCCACGCAGGACAGCACCATCGAACAGGAATCCGGCAGCACCGACGGTAGTGACGCCAGCGAGACCGACGTCTCGGCCGAGGAAAGTGCCCTGCCCACCGACGTCGCCGGTGCCCTGAACTCCAACCTCCTCAACGTCAATGTGGACCTGGACGCCTCCGCCGACCTCGCCGCCCCGATCAATGGTGCCGTTGCCGCCAACGCCAACGTGGCCGCCCCGATCGACGCCGCCGTCGCCGCCAACATCGGCTCGATCGACAGCAACGCCTTCGCGGTGGCCCAGCAGGACGCGATCATCAACCAGAACATCGAGGGCCAGGCCACGGCAACCGCCGACCAGCAGTCCGACCTCCGGCAGTAGTCCCCCCGATGAGTACACCGCACGGCGGGCCGTCCACCCCGGACGGCCCGCCGGCTTCCTCCGTGCCCGTATCCTCCCCGTCGGTTTCCTCCACGCAGACTGTCTCCGCGCAGGCTGCCGGAACCCTCGAGGCTCCGGTCCGGGCCGACGGCGTCCAGCTCCTCGGCGAGACCAAGGGGTCGGGCTACCGGGAGGCGCCCTCCCTGGTCCGTCGCGCCGACGGCCAGACCCTGCAGCTCACCCCGCTGCTCTACCTGGTCCTCGAGGCGATTGACGGCACCCGCGGCCTCGAGGAAATCGCCAGCCGCGCCAGCGCCGCATCCGGCCGGCTGATCAGCGCCGAAAACATCCGGACCCTGATCGACACCCAACTGCTGCCCCTCGGCCTGCTGCGGCTGGCCGACGGCTCCCAGCCGGAGGTCCGCAAGGCCGACCCCCTGCTCGGAATGAAGTTCCGCTACACCGTCACGGACCCGGAACGCACGCGCCGCATCACCGCCCCCTTCGCCGTGCTCTTTAGCCCGCTGATCGTGGTCCTCGTCACCGCGGCCTTCCTCGCCAGCTGCTGGTGGGTGCTGATGGTCAAGGGCCTGGCGTCTGCCACACACGAGGCCTTCGCCAATCCGGGCCTGGTGCTGCTGATCCTCGTGGTGACCGTGCTGTCCGCTGGATTCCACGAATTCGGGCACGCTGCGGCGGCCCGCCGCGGCGGAGCGACCCCCGGGGCCATGGGCACCGGCCTGTACCTGATCTGGCCCGCGTTCTTCACCGACGTCACCGATTCCTACCGGCTGGGCCGCGCCGGACGCATCCGGACCGACCTCGGCGGCCTGTACTTCAACGCGATCGTCGCCGTCGCCATCATGGGCATCTGGTGGGCCACCGGCTTCGACGCGCTGCTGCTCGTCGTCGTGACCCAGGTCCTGCAGATGGTCCGGCAGCTGCTGCCGCTGGTCCGCTTCGACGGCTACCACATCCTGGCCGACGCCACCGGGGTCCCCGACCTGTTCCAGCGGATCAAGCCCACCCTGCTGAGCCTGGTGCCGTGGCGCCGCAGGGACCCGGAGGCACAGGTCCTCAAACCGTGGGCCCGCGCCGTCGTCACCGCCTGGGTCCTCATCACCGTCCCTCTGCTGCTCTTTAGCCTGGTCCTGATGGTGCTGTCACTCCCCCGGCTCCTCGGCACCGCCTGGGATAGCGCCCAGAAGCAGTACGCCATGTTCAACAGCGCCCTGACCGGCGGGGACATCCTCGACGCCGCCGTGCGGATCCTGGCGATCGCCGCCGTCGCGCTTCCCGTGGTTGGCATTTTCTACATCCTGTTCCGGCTGGTCCGGCAGATCGTCACGGCACTATGGCAGAAGACCCGAGGCAAAGCGCTCCAGCGCGGGATGGCCCTTGCCCTGGTCGCGGCCGTGACTGCCGGCGTCGCCTGGGCCTGGTGGCCTGGCGCCGAGAGCTACCGGCCCGTCCAGCCGTATGAGCGGGGCACCCTGGCCGACGCCACCACCGCGGTCTTCCCGGCTGGCGCCACCACCGGAATGAGGGAAGGCCAGTCCGGCCGGACCGTGGCGCTCTGGCCCGCCGGCGCGGAGAAGCCGACCCGCGAGGAACCGCAGCTCAGCATGGTCCTGGTGCCGCGTGATGCCGGGACTTCCGCTACTACTGGGGCTGTGGCGCCGCCGTCGTGGGTGTTCCCCTTCGACCGGCCCGCCGCACCCGAGGAGGACGGCAACCAGTCGCTCGCCGTCAACACCACGGACGGTTCCGTGGTCTACGACGTCGCGTTCGCGCTGGTCTGGGCCGACGACGGCACGGATGTCACCACCCGCAACGAGGCCTACGCCTTCGCCAGCTGCGCGGACTGCGCCGCCGTCGCGGTGGGTTTCCAGGTGGTGCTGATCGTGGGGCAGACCGACGTGATCGTCCCGGAGAACCTCTCGGCGGCCGCGAACTACGACTGCGTGCGGTGCCTGACATACGCCTTGGCGAGCCAACTCGTCCTCACGCTGGATGGCCCGTTGAGCGCCGATGGAATGACCCGGCTCAACGCGCTCTGGCAGCAGATTGCGGAGTACGGGCGGAATCTGCAGGATGTGCCGCTCTCGGAGATCCAGGGACGCCTGGACGCCTTCAAGCTGCAAATCATGGAGGTTATCAGGAGCGATCCCAGCGCCACGCCGGGCGGTTCCACCGGCACGGCTCCCGCGACGACTGGCAGTCCCTCGCCGGGATCCAGCCAGACGGCGGCCCCCGGCGCCACTCCGGGCCCCACGGACGCTGCGCCGCAACCCGGCACGACCGAGCCCGCTGCGACGGCCCCGGCCACTGCGCCCGCGGCACCGGAGCCCACGGGATCCGCCGGCACGGCCACTGCACCGGCTCCGGTGACGCCGTCGCCGGTTCCCACGGAAACGGCCCCGCCGGCACCATAAGCACGCTTGGTCGCAGGGACTGACGACGCTCCTGCCCAGTTACTCGGTGCCGCACCCCGCGTCCACCGCGAGGAACCGCGGGTTTTCGCGGGCACGTGGCGGTGCGGCCGGGAGCAACTGGGCAGGAGCGTCGCACTGCGGTACGCACATGCCGGCCATCTGCCTCAAACTGGTGATTTCGCGGCGCGGTGAACCCTAGTCGGCCTGCCGGGACTTCCATTCATCCGCGAGGATGGCGTAGACGACTTCCGTGGCCCACTGCCCCTTGTAATGCCACTTGTCGATCTGGGTGGATTCGAGCCGCATGCCGAGCCGTTCGCAGAGTGCTGCGGAGGCAGTGTTCAGGGCATCGAGCTTGGCGTCGATCCGGTGGAAGTTGAGCTCCTCGAAGCCCAGTTTCAGCAGCGCGCCGGCGGCTTCGGTTGCGATCCCCTTGCCGCGCGCTGCCGGGGCCAGGCTCCAGCCGATCTCGGCCTGCCCGCAGCCCGGCAGCCACTTCAGCACCACTTCGCCGAGGAGGCCGGGCGCGTCCGCGGCCTCGATGGCCAGGCAGATCCAGTCGCCCTCCTTCTCGAAGACGAAGTTGGCATACTTTCCCACGGACTCCATGGACTTCGTATAGCTCTTCGCCTCCCCCGGCAGGAAGCGGGCAGTCTCGGGCAGCGAATGGTAGGCGTAAAAAGCGTCCAGGTCCCCGGCCTCGAAGCGGCGCAGCACCAACCGCTTGGTGCGGAGGGGCAGGCGGAGGGGCAGGTTCAGTTCCTTCATATCCCCCACGCTACCCATCGATTGCTCCGCAGGTGCCGTTTTGGGCCGCGAAAAGGGCAGTTACGGAGCAACCGACGCGCCCACGACGGCGGCCGTCGCCTCGGCGATCGCCCGCTCCTCGTCGGTGGGCACCACGAGTACCGGGATGGCCGAGGACGGAGAGGAGATCACGCGGGGTTCCTTGGACCGCTCACGGTTCAGGGCGTCGTCGAGCTGCACGCCCAGGGCGCCCAGCCGTTCCACCACCAGGGCGCGGAACTGGTGCGAGTTCTCCCCGATCCCGGCAGTGAAGACGAGGGCCTTCGCCCCGCCGACGGCCACGTGGTAGCCGCCGATGTACTTCGCGAGCCGGTAGGAGGCGACGGCGAGCGCCATGGCCGCTTTGGCGTCGCCGGCTTCCGCGGCCTCCACCACCGAGCGCATGTCGTTGTTGCCGGCGAGGCCTTTGAGCCCGGACTGGCGGTTGAGCATGGAATCCAGGTCCTCCGGGGACCAGCCGGCACGGCCGAGGAAGACGAGGATGGACGGGTCCAGGTCACCGGAACGGGTGCCCATCACGAGGCCTTCCAGCGGGGTGAAGCCCATGGACGTGTCCACGGAGTGGCCGCCGCGGATCGCCGTGATCGAGGCGCCGTTGCCCAGGTGGGCGATGACGGCGTCGAACTCGTCCACCGGGACATCCAGCAGCGCCGCGGCCCGGTGCGCGACGTATTCGTGCGAGGTGCCGTGGAAGCCGTAGCGGCGGATCCCGTGGTTGGTGTAGAGCTCCTCCGGCACTGCGTAGCGCCAGGCGTGCTCCGGCAGGGTCCGGTGGAAGGCTGTGTCGAACACGGCGACCTGCGGCATGTCCGGCCACTTCTTCGAGATCGCGCGGATGCCCAGCACGTTCGCCGGGTTGTGCAGGGGTGCCAGCGGATTGAGCCGCTCGATGGCGCGGGTGATCTCGTTGTCGACCCGGACAGGCTCGGCGAAGCGCTCCCCGCCGTGCACCACCCTGTGCCCGACGGCGTCCAGCACCCGGTTGCCCAGCGCGGCGTGGATCTCGGCGTCGACCAGTTCCAACGCCTCCGCGTGGTCCCGGGGGCCCTCGGGCTGGCCGTCGCCCTCGCCGCCGGTGTCCATTCCGATCTTCTCGACGAGTCCTTCGGCGAGCACGCTGCCGGCTTCGACGTCGCGGACCTGGTACTTCAGTGAGGACGAGCCTGAGTTGATGACGAGGACGAGCACTGGGCCTCCTAAGCCTTGGCTGCAGCGGTGGTTCGGTAGAAGTTCGATCGTAGCGCCATTGCATCGGGCGCGGCTGGCGCCTAGAGTCGGCGGACCTATTGGTCACCGTATGGAGGGCATTTCATGGCTGACAGCACGATCCAGCCGGACAGCAGCGAACCGGCAAGCAGCGGGCCGGACACCGGATCCACGAAGGACCCGACCGGCGTCGAAGGCGCGAACCCGGCTTTGGACGACACCGGGAACTACAAGGCCGCAGAGGTGGGCGAGTCCCCCGAGCCGCCCGAGAACGTGGAGGACCTGGACCTCACCCCGGCGGGCCTGGCGGACGAGCCGGCCAAGCAGGAAGACCCGGACAGCGTGGCAGAGCCGGAGAGCAGCTAGCCGACAACCAGCTGCCAGCCGCCGCGGAACGGCCGGTCCCTCCGGCCCCCCGAGCTACGCGCTGGCGGCCGACGCAGCCGGTTCGACGGCGGACCCCGTGGACTGGGCCTGGATGGCGGTGATGGCCACCGTGTTCACGATGTCCTCCACGGTGCAGCCGCGGGAGAGGTCGTTGACCGGCTTGCGCAGGCCCTGCAGCACGGGCCCGACGGCGACCGCCCCGGAGGACTGCTGGACCGCCTTATAGGTGTTGTTGCCGGTGTTCAGGTCCGGGAAGATGAAGACGGTCGCCTGTCCGGCCACGGATGAGCCCGGCATCTTCGACTCGGCGATCGCGGCGTCGACGGCGGCGTCGTACTGGATGGGCCCTTCCACGGCGAGGTCCGGGCGGCGTTCACGCACGAGCTCGGTGGCCTGCCGCACTTTGTCCACCGCCTCGCCGCTTCCGGAGCCCCCGGTGGAATAGGACAGCATGGCAACCCGCGGCTCCACGCCGAACTGCGTGGCGGTCTCGGCCGACGCCAGCGCGATGTCCCCCAGCTGCTCGGCGTTCGGATCCGGGTTGACCGCGCAGTCGCCGTACACCAGCACCCGGTCCGGCATCAGCATCAGGAACACCGAGGAGACGATCTTCACGCCGTCGCGGGTCTTCACGAACTCCAGCGCCGGCCGGATGGTGTGGGCGGTGGTGTGCGCGGCGCCGGACACCATGCCGTCCACCACTCCCAGCTGCACCATCATGGTGCCGAAGTAGCTGCCGTCCAGCATGACTTCCAGGGCCCGGGCCAGGTCAACGCCCTTGTGCGCGCGCAGCTCCGCGTACTTTTCGGCGAACTGCTGGCGCAGCTCTGACGTGGCAGGGTCCACGATGGCGATGCCGGAGATGTCGATGCCCTGGGTGGAAGCCAGCTCCCGGACTTCCGACTCCTTGCCCAGAATGGTGAGGTCGCAGACGTCCCGGCGGTGCAGAATCTCTGCAGCGCGCAGGATCCGTACGTCGGTCCCCTCGGGCAGCACGATGTGCCGGCGCTGCAGCCGCGCCCGCTCAACGAGGTCGTGCAGGAACCGCAGCGGCGTCATCCGCTCCAGCCGCGGGAGGTGCAGGCGTTCCACGAGCTCCGCCTCGTCCACGCGCTTGGCCCACAGCCCCACGGCCGAGGCCACCTTGCGGCGGTGCCCGGACCAGATTTCGCTGCGGACCTCGGAGACCTGCTTCGCCGTGGTGTAGGTATCGTCCGGGGCCGCGAACACGGGAAACGGAGCCTGCGCCAGCAGCGAGTAAATGTTGGGGTCCGGGGCCAGGCCGCCGGTGAGGATCAGCGCCGACGGCACCGGGAATTCCGGCGAGAACGACGAAGCCAGGCACGCGACCATCACGTCGGCACGGTCGCCCGGGACGATCACCAGCGCGCCGTCGTCGAGCACGTGCAGGAAGTTGGCCACATTCATGGCCGCCACCTTGATGGAGCGGACGTCGCGTTCCATGTCCTGGCGGCCGGCCACCTGGCGGATCCCCAGGGCCGCGGCCACCTCGCCGGTGGTGGGCCGGGCAATTTCCTCCAGTTCGGGGAAGACGTACACGGGCCGGCCGGACGCGCCGGGCTTCACGGCCGCGACGATCCCGTCCACGTCCTCTGGATCGGCGCGGTTCACCATGATGGCCAGCAGGCTGCAGCGTTCCGCCGCCAGTTCCTTCCGGGCGACCTCGACGGCGTCGGCGGCCTCCTCGATGGTGCGCCCCTTTGCGCCCACTACGGCCACGACGGAGGCGGCCAGGTTGTTCGCGAGGCGAGCGTTGAGGTCGAATTCGACGGCGGCGTCCTGGCCGGTGAGGTCGGTGCCCTCCACGATCACCACATCGCAGTGGCGCGACATTTCGGCGAAGATCTCCACGCACCGGGCGTCGATCTCCGCCCGGTTCCCCTCGGCCAGGAGCGCCCGGACCTCGGCGAACGTCAGGCCGCCGCGGCAGCGCTCGTCATCGAGGTCGAAGCGGGCCTTCATGAGCGCCACCATGGGGTCCGAGGCGGCGTCGGAGCCGTGGACCACCGGTTTGAAGAAGCCGATGCGGTCCGCGTGCCGGTGCAGCGTGTCCGCAAGCCCCAGCGCTATGAGCGACTTCCCGGATCCCGGTGTGGTCGCGCTGACGTAGATTCCTTTGGCCATGGTCCGCCCTTTGCTGTGAAGTGGTGCTGCTTCCCTCCCAGCCTACTTTCTCCTGCCGGGGAGCCTGCTTCCGGACCCCGTTTCGGCTGGTTTTCGGCGGCCGACGGGCGTCCGCCGGCAGCTTCATACGCCCGCCGACTCTTGACAGAAGGCACCCATATGGGATTACCTAATGAACATTCGGTAAATAAAGCTGGAGGCAATGACGCATGGCTGAACTGACGGTTTCCGGTACCACCCATCCCATCCTGAAGGACGATTACGCCTCGGAATGGATGGGCATCGAGGTAGTGGCGCTGGACGACGGACATGCCACGATCCGCATGGCACTCCGGCAGGAAATGCTCAACGGCTTCGGCATGGCCCACGGCGGAATGATCTTCGCCTTTGGGGACACCGCATTCGCGCTGGCCTGCAACCCGGCCACCCCGAAACCGGGCGAAGCCGGGATCGATGCCGGCACCATCACCGTCGCATCCGGCGTCGACATCAATTTCCTCAAGCCGGCGTTCCGCGGCCAGGTTCTGACCGCCGTCGCCAACCGCCGCGCCAGCACCGGCCGCAGCGGGCTCTACGACATCCAGATCTACGCCGCCGATCCCGGCACTGGTAATCCGACGGCGGCACCCGCCGGCACGGCGCCCGTCCCGACGGTCCCGGGCGAGCTCCCCACCGACGTCGCGCCAGGCGAACTCGTCGCCGAGTTCCGCGGCCGCAGCCGCACCATCTCCAAGAAATAGAAACAGGGAACCCCAGATGACCCAAGAAACCGTCGCCGCCACCAGTGAAGCTGTCCTGGACCGCGAAGAAACCATCTCCCGCGACGAGCTCGAGGCATTGCAGCTCAGCCGCCTGCAGCACACCGTGGCCTACGCCTACGACCGTGTTCCCCTGTACAAGCGCAAGTTCGACGAGGCCGGCGTCCACCCCACGGACCTCCGGGAGCTCTCCGACCTGGGAAAGTTCCCCTTCACCACCAAGGAAGACCTCCGGCTGGAGTACCCCTTCGGGATGTTCGCCGTGCCGCAGCACGAGGTGGCCCGCATCCACGCGAGCTCCGGCACCACCGGCCGCGCCACGGTGGTCGGCTACACCAAGAAGGACCTCGCCGACTGGGCCAAGCTTGTGGCCCGCTCGCTCCGCGCCTCCGGCGTCCGCCCGGGCATGAAGGTCCACAACGCCTACGGCTACGGCCTGTTCACCGGCGGGATGGGCGCCCACGCCGGCGCCGAGGCCCTCGGCTGCACGGTCATCCCGATCTCGGGCGGCCAGACCGAACGCCAGATCACGCTCATCCAGGACTTCAAGCCCGACGCGATCCTGGCCACCCCGACCTACCTGCTGACCATCGCCGACGCGATGATGAAGCAGGGCATCGACCCCGCCTCCACCTCGCTCAAGTACGCCGTGCTGGGTGCCGAGCCGTGGACCGAGGAAATGCGCCACGAACTCGAGACGACCATGAACATCAAGGCCTGCGACATCTACGGTCTCTCCGAGGTCATGGGCCCGGGCGTCGCCGGCGAGGCCGTGGAAACCCAGGACGGCAGCCACATCTGGGAGGACCACTTCCGCCCCGAAATCATTGACGCCTTTGATCCCTCAGTGGTCCTGGGCGACGGCGAACACGGCGAACTGGTCTTCACGTCACTGACCAAAGAGGCGCTGCCGATCATCCGGTACCGCACCAAGGACCTCACCCGGCTGCTGCCCGGCACGGCCCGCCCCGCGCACCGCCGCATGGGCCGCATCACCGGCCGCAGCGACGACATGATTATCCTGCGCGGGGTGAACCTGTTCCCGTCCCAGATCGAGGAGATCGCGCTGCGCATCCCCGAACTGAGCCCGCACTTCCAGCTCGAACTCACCCGCCCCGAGGGCCAGCGCATGGACCAGTTGACCGTGAAGATCGAACGCCGCGAGTCCGTCACGATCGAGGGTGTTGCCTCCGCTGCCAAGGTCCTGCAGCAGCAGATCAAGATCCACGTCGGGTCTTCCTGCGCCGTCGACGTCGTCGAGCCAGGCTCGCTGGAGCGGTCCAACGGCAAGCTCCGCCGGATCTACGACATGCGCCCCAAGGCCTGACCACATTGTGTCCAGCCCGCCGGCCGGCCTGCCAGGGCCGCCCGGCGGGCTGACCGATCACCTGATCGTGAGAAACTAGCGACTATGCCCACAACAGCAGCAACCACAAAACGCGGCCGGCCCGGTTATGACCAGCAGTCGGTCCTGGTGATCGCTGTTGACGTCTTTAACCGCCATGGCTACGACGCCACGTCCATGGGCATCCTGGCCGAAAACCTGGGCATCTCCAAGTCAGCCATCTACCACCACGTGCCGTCCAAGGGCGACCTCCTGAAGCTCGCGCTGGACCACGCCCTGGGCGGCCTCGAGGCCATCCTGGACCAGCCGCAGGCCCAGACCGGCACCGCCGAGGCCCGGTTGGAGTTCGTCCTCCGCCAGACCATCTCGGTGCTTGTGGAGCGGCTGCCGTTCGTCACCCTGCTGCTGCGCTTGCGCGGCAACACCGAGATCGAACGCGACGCGATGGAACGCCGCCGCACCTTCGACCACAAGGTGGCGGCCCTGATTTCCGCGGCCCGCGACGAGGGTTCGCTCCGGCAGGACATCGACCCCCGCACGGTCACCCGCCTGCTCTTCGGCACGATCAACTCCATCGTCGAGTGGTACAAACCCGGCGGCTCCCTCTCCCCCGAGAAGCTGGCCGACGACGTCATCACCATGGCCTTCCACGGCCTCCACGTCCCGCAGTAGTCCGTCACCTGCCACCGGTCCCATTGACGGGCCAGGGCGCCGGGGCCACGCTGTGAGGATGGCCACCAGACTATCCACGGTGCTCATTGGCACCTTCCCCCAGCTGCGGTACGAACCCACGCCCAAGCGGGTCCGCGCGAGCCTCGACGGGACCGCCGTCGTCGACACGTTGAAGGCCTGCCTGATCTGGGAACCGCGACGGATCACACCCGTCTATGCCGTGCCGGAGCAGGAACTCCTGGCCGTGCTGGCCGCACCTGCCCTGCCGGCAGCCTTGGTCGAGGAACACCCCTTCGCGCTTCGCCAAGGCACGGCGCCGACATCCCTTGACCCCGGAACGGCGTTTGGCAGACACACGATCGCAGGCGAAGAACTCGACGTCGTCGCGGGAACGGCTGCCGCTCCGCGGGCCGCTTTCCGGCCGGAGGACCCCGATCTGGCAGGCTACGTCATCCTGGAGTTCCCGGCCTTCGACTGGCTCGAGGACGACGAGGAGATCATCGGCCACCCCCGTGATCCGTTCCACCGCGTGGACATCCGTGCGTCGTCCGTGGACGTGGAGGTGGCGCTCGACGGCGTGACGCTGGCCAGCACGAACGGCGCGCAACTGCTTTACGAGACGATGCTCCCGGTGCGCTACTACATCCCGCCGGCGGACGTGCGGCTGGACCTGCTGGAGGAGAGCCCCAAGCGGACGGTTTGCCCCTACAAGGGCCAGGCCAACTACTGGAGCTACCCGGGTTCCGTGCAGGGCAGGGACCTCGCGTGGAGCTACGACCGGCGCTACCTTGACGCCGCCCAGATCCACGGCCTCATCAGCTTCTTCAATGAGCGGGTGGACGTGAGGGTCGACGGCGTGCTCCAGACCCGCCCGGTGACGCCATGGTCCCGCCCGGCGAGCGGAGCAGCCCAAGAACACGGAGCGGCGCCCCGCTGAGCCGGGACGCCGTGAATTTGCCGCTCGGAGTTCGGTCAGAGCTGGTAGTCAGCAATCGAGGTGATGTTCTCGTGAACGCAGAGGATGTTGTGCTCCGTGTCCATGAACCAGGCGCACTTCTCCGAATCCGTTGTACAGATGTGGTTCTCGGTCTTCAGATCCGGCAGGTCGTAGTCCTGGAACTGGACACCCTTGGACTCCATCTCCTGGACGGTCCGCTCGATCTCGGAGACTTCGAAACTCAGGGCCGTGTGCTCGGAGTGCTTTCCGTCCCTGACGGGCATCAGCTGCAGCATGGGGCCGCCCTCGCTGCCGAACATTTCGCTTCCGTCATCTGCCACTCCATGGTGCGGGAGCCCCAGGGTGTCGGCATAAAAATGCCGGGCACGTTCTGCATCATCGACGGGCAGGACTGTTGTGGCTTTGTTGAGTACTAGGGTCATGTTGCCACCTCCTACGTAGAAAATTTTACGCCGGAGCAGGGCAGAAAGAGCCTGCCATTCCATGGTTGCTCTATCACTTGTGGCTGCCATTTCAGGCGTTTGGCAACCACAAGTGATAGCGCAACTGGAGAGGCGGGTGGCTATTTCTCCACGAGGGTGAGGACGTCGTAGGTGGCCACGATTTCGTCGTTCTGGTTGGTCAGAACGGCGTCCCAGGCCACCTCGCCGTACTCGTCGGTCTCGCGCGGGGTGATCTTCTTGGCGGTCAGGGTGACCCGGATGGAATCGCCCGCGGCCACCGGCGTGATGAAGCGCAGGCTCTCCAGGCCGTAGTTCGCCAGGACCGGGCCCGGCGCGGGCTCCACGAACAGCCCGGCGCCCCAGGCCAGCAGCAGGTAGCCGTGCGCCACGATGCCCGGGAAGAACGGGTTGGCCTCGGCGGCCTCTTGGTTGGTGTGGGCGTAGAAGGTGTCGCCGGTGGAGTTGGCGAACTTCGTGATCTCGTCCAGGCTCACTTCGCGCAGCCCGGAGCGGATCGCGTCACCGATGTTCAGGGTGCTCAGGTGCTTCCGGAACGGGTGCTGGCCTTCGGTCTCGAGCGTGAAATTCCGGTCTGCCCCGGTGTGCCAGACGCCGGTGACGGCGGTCAGCATGTTCGGCGATCCCTGGATGGCGGTGCGCTGCATGTGGTGCAGAACGGAGCGGATGCCGCCGAGCTCCTCGCCGCCGCCGGCGCGGCCGGGGCCGCCGTGGACCAGGTGCGGGACCGGCGAACCGTGGCCGGTGGAGCTGCGGGCGTCCTCGCGGTTGAGCATGTGCACGCGGCCGTGGTGCGCCGCGATGCCGGTGACGAGTTCCCGGGCAACCACAGGATCGTTGGTGCAGACCGAGGCGACGAGCGATCCGCCGCCGCGGGCGGCGAGGCGGACGGCGTCGGCCAGGTCCGTGTAGCCGATCACAGACGACACCGGACCGAAGGCCTCCAGCGAGTGCACCTCTTCGGCTTCCGGATCAGCCCAGCTGAGCAGCACGGGGGACATAAACGCGCCATCGTCGACGACGCCGACCGTGCCGTCCGCGCTGGTGACCTTGGGCGAATCGAGCGTGCCGTAGGCGAGTTCGCCGCCGGCGTCGAGCATGGACTGGACGGCCGCGCGCACATCGGCGAGCTGCTCCAGGGACGCCAGGGCACCCATGTTGACGCCCTCGGCGCGCGGGTCGCCCAGGACCACGCGCTCCCTGATCCGTTCCCCGACGGCGGCAATGACGTCCTGCACCAGTTCCTGCGGCACGATGGCCCGGCGGATCGAGGTGCACTTCTGGCCGGCCTTCGCGGTCATTTCCGTGACGAGGGACTTGATGAAGGCGTCGAATTCCGGCGTGCCCTTGACTGCGTCCGGGCCCAGGATGGAGGCGTTCAGGGAGTCGGTTTCCGACGTGAAGCGGACCCCGCCCTTGACCACGTTGACGTGGGACTTGAGCGTGTTGGCGGTGGAGGCGGAGCCGGTGAAGGCCACGATGTCGCGGTAGTCGAGGTGGTCCAGCATGGTGCGGACCGAGCCGGAAATCAGCTGCAGCGACCCCGTGGGCAGGATGCCGGATTCGATCATGGCCTTGACCACGGCGGCGGTGACGTAGCCGGTGGGGGTGGCGGGCTTGACGATGGTGGGCACGCCGGCGATGAAAGCGGGCGCGAACTTCTCGAGCATGCCCCACACCGGGAAGTTGAAGGCGTTGATCTGCACGGCGACGCCGGGAATCCGGGTGTAGATGTGCTCGCCGGCGAAGGAGCCGTCCTTGGACAGGACCTCCATCGGGCCGTCGACGATCACCTGCGCGTTGGGGAGTTCGCGCCGGCCCTTGGAGCCGAACGTGAAGAGCACGCCGATGCCGCCGTCGATGTCCACCATCGAGTCGATCTTGGTTGCGCCGGTCTGCGCGGAGAGCGCGTAGAACTCGTCGCGGCGGCCGTTCAGGTACTGCGCCAGCTCCTTGAGCTTGAGGGCGCGCTGGTGGAAGGTCAATTTGCCGAGTTCCGCCTGGCCGGTGGTGCGTCCGTAGTCGACGACGGCGGCGAGGTCCAGTCCTTCCGTGCTCACCTTGGCGAGGAGTTCACCGGTGCTCGCGTCGAGGACGGAGGCCGCGCCGGCCGCGGAGCCAGCGTCGGGGGTCCACCAGGAATCCTGGATGAAGCTGGGAACGATCTCGACAGTGTCTACTGTGGGTTCCGGAGCAGTTGCAGTGGTGGTCATCGTTGACGGGTCCTTCCAACGGGGGCAAGATCAACACGGCCAGCATTACTGACCGTCCGTTCGGTAATATGTCTACAGTACATGAATGAGGCCTGCCGCACACTAGCTGCGGCGGGATTGACCGGCCCGAGACCTTGGATTTCCGGCCACAGAGGAGACGTTATGACGCCCGAGCCCCGGAACACCGAGCTGTGGAAGATCACCCTCGGCGAACTCGACGAGAAGATGGGCGTGAAGATCGTCGAGGAATCCGTCGAACGCGTGGTGGCCACCATGCCCGTGGAGGGCAACCGCCAGTCCTTCGGCCTGCTGCACGGCGGCGCCTCGCTGGCCGTCGGAGAAGCCGTGGGCTCCTGGGCCGCGGTGATCCACGCCAGCACCCTGGGCAAGACCGCCGTCGGGGTGGACGTCTCCGCCACGCACCACAAGTCGGCCCGCGAGGGGCTCATCACCATCACGGCGACCCCCATCCATCTGGGCGGAACCGTGACCACGCACGAGGTGGTCATCACCAACGAGCTCGGCCAGCGGCTCTGCACCCTGCGGATCACGAACCTGCTGCTGGACCGCAAAGGCTGAGGCAGAAGTGCCGGCCGCGTGCATCCAAACGTGGGTTCCGGCCGGTAGTAACGGTGTAAGCAAATCACCGCCCGGCTCCGGGCAACTCAACGAGGAGTTTGAAATGCGCAAAACTGTTTACGCCGCCAGCGCCCTCTCGATGCTGGCCGCGCTCACGTTCGCTGCCCCGGCCCAGGCCGGTGGGAAGCACGACGACGGCGGGCACCGCAGCGACGATGCCGAACTGTCAGTCCTGCATGGCGTCAAAGGCCTCACCGTGGATGTCTGGGTGAACGGCAAGCTCACCCTTGACGACTTCGAGCCTGGAACCCTCGCGGGCCCGCTCAAGCTCGACGATGGCACCTACAAGATCGCCATCACGGCCTCGGACGCCACCAGCGCCGACAACCCGGTGATCGGCCCGGTCAAGGTCAACCTCAAGGAAGGCCGGAACTACACGGCCGTGGCGCACTTGGATGCCTCCGGGGCGCCCACCGCAACCCTGTTCAAGAACGACACCTCGGCCAGCCCCAAAGGCGAGGGCAAGCTGACCGTCCGGCACGTGGCGGCCGCGCCCGCCGTCGACGTTCTTGCCGGCGGAACCGCTGTGATTGAGGGACTCGAGAACCCTGACGAGAAAGTGCTGACGCTGAAGGCTGGGACCGTGTCGGCCTCAGTTGCCGCCGC
>DATIUQ010000131.1:0-8916 GCA_035466775.1 Arthrobacter sp. | reverse complement strand
GTGGGAGCGATACAGGAAGGAAGTAAGTGCAGCCATGATGAGTGCCTCCCGACGTGGAACTGCTGCTGCTGCGCCTACTGATTCCGTGGCAAGGGTTTCCTGGCGTCTGAACTCCCACAATGATCCCGCATCAAAAGCAATCGCGTCCCTACTGGCACGGGGAGAGAGCGATGAATACACGTCACCACTGGAGCGGTGAAACTGAGACAGACGCCCGGCGGAGAAGTGTGGGGAAAACCGAAGTTCAAGGTTCCCGGTGTAGACCAAGCTGGACACATCGCCAGCCTTTAGTCGCCGGGATAATGCTTTTGCCGATGCCGGCCGCACGGGCGGAGGGTTTGAGACCATTTCCTTGCTTGATCGAGGCCAGAAAGCGGATACCTGCTGGAGACGTCGAACTCAAATACATATCGAATCACCTTGAAATAGGTGTTGCTTCGATCGACAGAATCCCCCGGGGCTAAACAGCACATCCAAGTCCATGACCGGGCCCCCATCGGATACGCCCTCGTATCCTCGAACGACCAAGACCTTACCCCCCGGAGGAATGCCCCTGGTTGCTCATGGAGTGTCGTCGGAGAAGACGTTCACGGACCAGGGACTCGCCGGTGCCGACCGGGCACACCTCGGGCTCAAGGAGGCGCTAGCCGCCGGACCGTCAACAAGATGTGTCAAGTCATGCGCTTACCTGGCAACGTCGCCATGAACAGTCATGACATCAAGAAATGCAAACCAGCAAAGGCAGCACCGCTCCCCCAGCCAGCGTCCAGTCATGCAGTCAGCGGCTCTCCGGGCCATGAACGAGTAAGCAGCGCCCCCCGCTGCACGAAAACTAGGAGAAGTAGCCGCCGGCCACAGCACGGCCAACCAACAAAAAAGGCCCCCGAAGGGGCCCATCAGTAAACAGTCCGTGCACACTTAGAGGCCCACAAGCCCCTGAACAGGAAAACACGTGCCCGAGGTCGGACTCGAACCGGGTTCCAGCCCTTGAATACCCGCCACTCCCCCGAAACCTCCGCAATCCGGCCCAGTCCGCGCCGGCTCGATCGAATCCATTAATGGCGACGTCTTTGCCATCGTGAACACTTACCTGTTCAGAATTGACGGCACAACCGGGGCGGTCAAAAAGGTTACATCCTTGCCGACCATCGGCAGCGCACCGGAAGACAGCTACTTCAACGGGATGAGCGGATGGGCCGATGGCACACTGGTCATGAAGAATCTGGCACGGGTGCCGGGCTGCAAGGAGCAGGGATTCTTTGCCCTGGTAAACTGCCCGAACCTTGAGAAGACGCCCCCATCCACCATGGTGGTGGTGGACTCCAAGACTCTCGAGGTGCTTGCCTCCAAGCAGATGGAGCAGATGATCGGCGGCCGCATAGTGGCGACCGAATTCAACGGCAAGAAATATGCTTATGTTGCCGGGTCGACCAAGCTGTACCGCTATCTGTGGGATGGCAAGGACATTTCCCTGGACACGAGCTGGGGGCCGGTCGATTATCTCCAGCCCGGCGAAAACGGGGCCTCCGCACCCTCGATCCTGGGCGATCAGGTCCTGCTGATGACCAACGGGACCGCCCCGACCGAGACACCGCTAAGTGTCGTGGCAATCTCCCAGTCCGACGCCACGAAGATTAACCGGATCCAGCCCATGCCCCTGCAGCAGGGACAGGTCAGCTACATCCCCTCCGCGCTCTCCGTGGATGCGGTCAACAACCGGCTCTACACCATGGATCCAGGCCCGGGGAAAGTGGCAGCGGTCGACATCAATCCACAGACCGGTGAGATGAAGCTGGCCTGGAGTGTGGACCAGTCGACGCTTAGCTGGATGGTGCTCATCGGGCCGCCGGATAAGCGGATACTTGTCGCGACGGACATCAAGACGAACACCCCCATGCCGAACCCGATCGATTGGGAGTCCGGCCCCATTGGCGCCAACTACACCGAGCGGGTGCAATGGCGCGAAGCATCCACGGGCAAACTCCTGGGCGAATCGGATTACTACAGCCCCATGGTCGTTGGCATGCAGCTCTGGCCCGGCTACGGCGGCCTGATCTACGACGGCCTCACAGACGGAGGACTGGTGGCCTTCCAGCCCCTGCCCAGCGCCCCGGCTACACCGTCAGCGACGCCTACGCCTTCGCCTGAGGGCTGATCGGGATCGCGGACCCGCCGATACTCTCACGCGGCTGATCCGATTGATGCAGAAGGGCCGGCCCGTGGGTGCCGCACCCGCGGCGTTGGAGTCGCCCTTTATGCGATGGCTCACCTACGGCCTACAGATTGAGCTTCGTGTTTCTCTCACCAGGGAGGGTTCCTGTCAGTTTTCGAAGTCGTCTGCACGGTCTATCCAAAGTCGTCTGCATGAAGTCAGACCCCATCACCCGAGTGCAGCTCCTCTTCTGTGCGCATCTGTCCTGGTGGGTATTGCAGTGGCCGCAGCATCCGTGACGTGGCTGCTGTACTTCGTGGGTACAACCTCCCACGGACCAAGACAGCATGTCCCGGCTCCCCACGAGTCGGGGCCGGCTTCTCCCAGCTCCGGACGACACAGAACAAGGCGGCGGCCGCCTGCCCAAACCTGCGCTGTTCGCCCTCGATGAGTTGGCCAACGTGTCCGCTGGGCAGCCCGGCCGGATCAGTTCAGCCACTACGTCGTCCGACGCGTCAGGCCGGACCTGGTACATCTCATCCGGTAGAGATGAGTCGTTGCGGTCAGGTGTTCGCGTACGTTCTAGGCATGAGTGAGACGAGACTTCGGGTTGAGGGTATGCGTGCCTATCCGCAGGGGGAGTTGTTCTTCCTGACGAAGGCGGGAGATGGCTTCGACGCACTGGTGTACAACACCACGGGACTCGGACCGTGCCCGGACGAGGAGTTCGCCGCGATCGACGTCGAGGCGCTGGCGGCCGAGCACGGGTATGACCTGGTCTGGAAAAACCCACGCCGTTTCTGGATGATGGACGTGTTGACGATCGACCTGGTGGGTGAGCCTGCCACCTTCGGCGGCGTGCCGTTCAACCTGATGGCCAAGATGCACATGCCGGCCGGATTCGACCCCGGCCAGGACCAGTCCACCTTCGCCTACCACCGGACACAGATCCACCGGGTGAGCGTGTATGAGTTCCTCGCCGGCCGGCCGGTGTACCTGCTGCGTGACCCCGACGAGGTCACCTGGGTGATGCAGACGTACACCAACCACGTCGCCCACGACCTCACCGAGGGCGGTCTTGCCGACCTCGGAAGCCGCTTGGAGCTGCCCGAGGGATGGGACTTCCGCACCGTGACCCTCCCGCAGGACCTGGCCATCACCACGACAGGAGTGGCGGACATCGTCCCGGACGACCTCGCGAACATGTATCAAGGACTGATCGGCGGCGTCGGCAACTTCGACCCATGGCGCTGAGGGATCGGTCGCTTAGCTCGGCGGTCCACTCCGTCCGAAAGAATGAAGGAAGGAGCCTGACAAGCCACCTGCAGCACGACGCAGGCGAAGGACCGCTGCCGCCGTCGGCGGGGCCATTGTCGTCGCCCACGGCATTAACCGTCGCGGCGACCGCCGCGAGGACCGGCGGGGTGACCGCGGCGACCGCCGCGAAGACCGCCGCGACCGCCGCGACTGACACCGCAGAGCCGGCTCCCGGCTCAGGCAGGTGCGCATGGCCCTTCCGGGGTCATGCGCACCCCACCCGACGCCCGCGCGCGGAACCGCCCCGGGACCACGTTCTGATGAAAGGTTGTCACCATGTCAACAGCTAAGGGAGATCTCAGTTCCGCCGAGAACCTCCACGGAGTGCACCACGGTGAGATCGTCGTCTTCACCAGGGACGCCGACGGACCCGGAGCTTCCGGCGTCATCTACAACACCCTCGGGCTGAAGGACGACAAATCGCACGAGCAGTTTGATGCTGAGTTCCGGGCCCTCGACCCGGAAGAGTTGAAGAAAGACTTCGGAGGAGACGTTATCTGGATGAACGGCCCGCGCCGGGCACTGATGGACCGGTTGGATGCGATGATCTTCAATGACTCCAAGATCAGCATGGTCGGCCCCATCCCCATGCGCACGGTCGGAACCATGCACCTGCCTGACCTGGAGGCGTTCCTCGCCGTCGAAAAAGACCGCCCGCCCTACACCGAGATGACCATTGGGCGGACCACCAACTGGTACTTCAACGCCGGCCGGCAGGTGTACCAGCTGGTCTCCCCGACCGGCAGCGTCTACATCATGCAAAGCGCCTCCCAGCACGTCGACCCGCACAACACCGTCGACCGGCTGGCAACACTCGGGGAGCGCCTCAAGTTGCCGCAGGGGTGGGAGTACCGGACCCCGACGCTGCAGCAGGAACTTGTCGTTCGCGCCGAAGCGGACGGCGCCCCGGCACACATTGTCTTCGACGAGTACGAGGACAACTACCAGCGCATCGACAATATCTAGCCCGCTGACCGCACCGGCCGACTCCGTTTCTGCCCCAAGGAGTTCAGCAACATCAAGCCCTGAGAGTCGGGCCGCCTTCCACGCCGGCCGGCGGCTCGACCGGACCAGAATTCGAGGAACCCGCCATGGCACAGACCCCCAGAGGCCGCCCGGAAACCTCTCCTGCCCCACCGACGGACGAATTCGACTGGCGCGCCGAATATGCCTACACCGCGGGGGTTCAGGCGTTCATCTACGGCTTTCCCTACATCTACAACGCCAAGGTCCGGCACGACTGGGCGACCAGCAACCAGGACCCCGCCGTAATACCGCAGGGAGCAGTCAACCGGTTCTGGCATGCCAGCCGGATCCTGGATGCAACATACCGGGCGGGAGGCTGCCCCAGCACCGACTCTCTGTACTCCGTGGCCTGGCTGGACCTCGGCGAGGAGCCCTTCATCCTGAGCCACCCGGACATGGGCGATCGGTATTTCACCTTCCAACTCGCCTCGTTCACCTCGGACAATTTCGGCTACATCGGTCAGCGCACCACCGGCCCGGGTGCGGGTCACTTCGCCATCGTCGGACCGCGCTGGGACGGTGAACTGCCGCCGGGGGTGCAACGGGTCCGGCCCTCACCCACGCCTTGGGCGCTGGTGCTGGGCCGCACTGCCGTCAACGGCAGCGCTGACCTGGCGGATGCACGCGCTCTGCAACGCCAGTACCGGCTCACCCCGCTCAGCGCCTGGAAAGCACCCGCGGCGGGCGAACCAGTGCCACCGGACATCTACGCCCCGGTGCCGGCGACCGAGGATCCCCTCGGGCCTTGGAAGACCCTCAACGCGATGCTGGCCGAGAACCCGCCGTCATCCAAGCACGCCCTGGTGCTGGAGCAGTTCAGCGGCCTGGGCGTCGGGGCCGGTCTGGACGTCGAGGCGCAGCCGGAAGCGGTCCGCCAAGGCCTGGCCCGTGCGGCGACCGTTGGCATGGCCCTGCTCAGGGACCAGTTCACCAGCGGCGACTGGGCGACGATCGTCAACGGCTGGAGGTACCCGCCTCCCGAGGAGGGCCGGTTCGGCAACGACTTCCTGCGCCGGGCCGCGGACCAGTCGCTCGCCGGCATCGCCGCCAACGACCCTGCGGAATCTATGTACCTGATGAACTTCCAGGACGTCACCGGCGCCAGGCTCGACCCGAAACGGCGGTACACCTTGCGCTTCCCGCCCGATGGGCTGCCGCCCGTGGACGCCTTCTGGTCCCTGACCGCCTACACCGCCGGAGACCTCAACCTCATCGCGAACCCCATTGACCGGTACACGGTCGGTGACCACGCTTCCAAGCTGCAGTTGGACGGCGATGGCGGGCTGAGCATCTACCTGCAACCGGACCCGCCGGCAGAGGAGCAGAAGTCGAACTGGCTGCCCACGTCCCGGGAGAGCCCGTGGTTCGTTCTTCTCAGAATGTACCGGCCCAGGCCCCGGGCCCTCGACGGGTCCTGGAGGTGCCCGGGAATCAGCCGAGCGGACTGAAACGCCGCACGAGATGGTGGAGGTAACGAGATGGTCCGGACCTTTCGAGTGTTTGCGAGCGTCAGCACTGCCCACCGTGCCCGCGCCGCCGACCTCGGAGCGGACCCTTCAATCCCTGACCAGAAACACTGGGCCCTGACCGGGCAATCTACGGGAAATGGCGCCTGACATGGAGCTGATAGTGGTAGTCGTGGTCGCCGCCAGCATCTTCGTTTGGGGGCTGGTCTCCGCGCGGCTTCAGAGGGCGGACCTGACCGCTCCGATCGTCTTCACCCTTATCGGCGCCGTCGTGGCCATGGCGGGGATAGCCAGCCCAGAGGCCTCTGAGCGGCTGAAACCCCTGGTCGAGATCACGCTGGTGTGGGTGCTGTTCGCCGATGCCGCCCGCATCAGGATCCAGGACCTCCGCAGGGGCCTGGGCCTGTATGTGCGGCTGCTCGCCGTCGGACTTCCGCTGACGATAGTCGCCGGGTGGGGCCTGGCCGCTTGGTTCTACCCGGGCCTCGGGGTGTGGCTGGCCCTTCTGGTGGGGGCCGCGCTGGCGCCCACGGACGCCGCGCTCGGCATCCCCGTCGTGACGAACCCGGTGGTACCGGCGCGTATCCGGCGTCTCATCACGGTCGAGAGCGGACTTAACGACGGCATCTCCACACCGGTCGTCATGCTCGCCATCGCCGGCGCCGCTGCCGCCGCCGGTCATGAAGGCGCCACCGGCGTCGGAGGAGCACTGCTCGAGCTCGCCGTGGGCGTGGCTGTCGGGGTAGGCATAGGGGCCTCCGGTGGAGCCCTGCTGCGCATCGCCCGGCGGGACAAGTGGGCCGCCGAGGACTTCGCGGGCATCGCAGTGCTGGCCCTCGCCATCCTCTCGTACGCAGCCTCCATAGTGGCCCACGGAAACGGTTTCGTCGCAGCATTCTGCGGAGGCCTGGCCTTCGGCGCCGCCTCCGGCCCGCGCGGGCCGGCGGAAGTCCAGTTCCTGGAGCAGGCCAGCGGTTTGATGTCCCTGCTGGTGTGGCTGGCCTTCGGCGTAATCGCCGTGCCCATCATGGTCGAGCGCATCAGCCCGGCCATGATCGTCTACGCGGTCCTCAGCCTCACCGCCATCCGGATGGTCCCCGTGGCCCTCGCCCTCATCGGCGCAGGCCTCGACCGGAACACCATCCTTTTCGTCGGCTGGTTCGGCCCCCGCGGGCTGGCCTCCCTGGTCTTCGCCCTTCTAGCTCTCGAAGAACTCGGCACCGCAGCAAACGAGGCCGTCGCCGTTATCGCAGTCACCGTGCTCCTCAGCGTCATCGCCCACGGCCTCAGCGCAGCACCCCTGGCAAGCAAATACGGCCGATCCACCGCACCGCAAAGACACCCTGATGCGGCCCCCCACCCCGGAATAGCGCTTCGAGGACTCCCCCGCCAACGCGGTGACACCACAGAACCTGATCAGCTTCACTAAACCGAAGCTTGTGGGCAATGCGGCTTTTGATGATCAGCTTGGCCATGCCCGATTCAGTCTCGAGGCCCCGACGCTGGATGATGTCGGTGCTGCCACAAGTTCTCCATGACGCAGACCTGGGATATTAGCCTTTCGTCGTCCGGTTCCCGGGTCGCCCTCGGTGGCGTGTTCATCGCTCACGGATCGCAAAAACTCTTCGGGTGGTTCGGTGGAGGAGGCGTCGAAGGAACCAGCAAGGGCATGCCCGCCATGGTCTTCCGCCCAGCAAAACCCAGTGCCAACCGCGCAGGCGTGGGTGAAGCAGTAGCCGGTGTTGCTTTGGCCCTGGGGCTGGCCACTCCGGCCGTCGGCGCCGCCGCTGCCACCACGATGGGCGTCGCTGCCAGCGTTCATGCCCCTAACGGCTTCTTCGCCACAGAGGGCGGCCTTGAGTACCCCGCGGTGCTGGCCCTGGCGGCAGCATCGTTCACCATCGGAGGGCCCGGACCTTACTCCCTGGACTCGCTCACCGGTCACGTCCTGGACCGACCCTGGATGCGGGTAACTGCCTTAGCAGTGGTACCGCATCGGGATCCAGATCTACCGCCGGCAGAAAGCCCTGGCCAACGACACGGTGACGCCGGCCTCCGGAACCCCGGTGGAAGAAGTCTCAGCCCAGCCCCACACGCCTTAGCCTGAATCCACACTTTGGCCTTGGCCCACCGAGGACAGCGAGAACAGCGACGCCGGATACCCAGAAGCCGTATGCGGCGATGACGGGAAAAATGATGGCTGCGGCCGGTTTGGCTGGTGGTACGGCCATGGCGGCAAAGCCCACCAGTTCCTGCAAAGCGCCCTCGAGGCTGGCCCGCCTACCGACCGGCGGGGCTCAGCGAGCTCATGGTCTGCTCCGGATCGGTTGCCCGGTCATGCCGTTCCGCCCGCATTCCTACATGACCAAGTATCAGAGCGGAAATCCCGGACCGGCCGCAACCCTCGGTCGATCTAAAGAATAGTCAGCAAGTCATGTTGTAAGGAGCCCTAGCCACCATGAAGCGGTGAACGAGGAATCCCAAGGCGGAGATCCCGGCCCAGTCGTTGGCGCGGGAGTAGGAGGCCAGGACGGTCGCCCATTCGGAACGGTCCCAGATGAAGGTTCCGCGCCGGCCGGTGGTTCCGGCCGTTGCCGCAGCCCACCACCGGCCTTTCCATGGCAGCCCCGGGTCTCCCCCGCTCTGCGTCAGGGACAGCAGGTGGTTCTCCCGATCCGCCAGCCTCAGGTCCGGTGTGGTGACGGCTTCGTCGAAGTGCTCCATCAGGTCCGCTTTCGTCACGGATGGCAGCTGGTTCAGGGGCGCGTCGTGCAGGCCGGCGTGATGGCGCCGGTAAAACTCTGAGCCGGCGTACGTTGCCCGGCGCAGTTCCTGCAGGGCATGGTCCTGATGCGCCGCAATCCTGGCCGCGTCCCAGTGGTCCCGCCTCCGCCACGCAACCCGCAGGAACAACACCCGGGAGATGAGCCGGCGGTCCACGGCGGTGGTCGCTTA
>DATIUQ010000130.1:0-7753 GCA_035466775.1 Arthrobacter sp. | reverse complement strand
AGCCTGGGCGAATTCGGCGCCACACTCACCTTCGCGGGGAGCCTGCCGGGCGTCACGCGCACGCTGCCGCTGGAAATCTACCTGCAGCGGGAGACCGACGCCGACGCCGCCGTCGCGCTGTCCCTCCTGCTCGTGGTGGTGGCGGTCGTCGTCGTCGGGCTCTCCTACCGGGGGCCGGCGCCCGCCGGGTCCGGCAGCGGAACGGTCCGCAGCGCGGGCCAGCCAGGGCGGGTGGCGGCATGACGTTCACGCTCGACGCCGCCCTCGCCGCCCGCCGCTTTGAGGTCTCGCTGCGCCTGGCGCCGGGCGAGACGGTGGCGGTGCTCGGCCCGAACGGGGCGGGAAAGTCCACCCTGCTCTCCGTGGTCGCCGGGCTGCTGCGCCCGGACACCGGCCGGGCCGAGGTGAACGGCCGGGTCCTGTTTGAGCTCGGCCCGGGAATGCACACCTGGACGGCGCCGCACCGCCGCGGCACCGCCCTGCTGGCCCAGGACCCTTTGCTGTTTCCGCACCTGAGCGCCCTCGAAAATGTCGCATTCGGGCCGCGGAGCGCGGGGGTGCCCAAACGGGAGGCCCGGGAGACCGCCCGGCACTGGCTGGCCGAGGTCGACGCCGCCGACCTCGCGGACCGCCGGCCGGGGGACATGTCCGGCGGGCAGGCGCAGCGGGTGGCGGCGGCGCGGGCCCTGGCCGTGGACCCGGAGGTGCTGCTCCTGGATGAGCCCTTGTCCGCGCTGGACATCCACGCGGCTCCGCTGCTGCGGCGGCTGCTCAAGCGGGTGCTGGCCGGGCGGCGAGCCATCATCGTCACCCACGACGTCCTGGACGCGTACATGCTCGCGGACCGGGTGGTTGTGATGGAGGAGGGCAGGATCACCGAGGACGGGCCCACCCGGGAGGTCCTCCGGCGGCCGCGCAGCCGCTTCGCCGCGGGGCTGGCCGGGCTGAACCTGGTCTCGGGGACCGTGACGCCGGCCGGGATCCGGTCCGGCGGGGGCCTTGAGTTCGCCGGCCAGCACGACGCGCCGCTCGTGCCCGGGCAGGCAGGCGTGGCGGCGTTCCCGCCGTCGGCCGTGTCCGTCTTCCTCAGCGAGGCGCACGGCAGCCCGCGGAACTCGTTCCGTGTCACGGTCACGGACCTGGAGCCGCACGGGGACCAGATCCGGGTCCGCGCCGGCGAGCTGTCCGCGGACGTGACCCCGGCTGCCTCCGCGGACCTCGGCCTCGCTCCGGGTCTCGACGTCTATTTCGTGGTCAAGGCGGCGGCGGTGTCGATCTACCCGGCCTGACGGCGGCCGGAGGTGCCGGGCTCCCCGCGGTTCTTGCGGACGGGGTGCTGGCTGACGATCGACACCCGGTTGAAGGCGTTCATGGCGATCACGAGCCAGCTGACGGCGGAGAACTCCTCGTCCGTGAGATGCTTCCGCGCGGCGGCGCCCTCGTGCTCGCGGGCGCGGGCGTCGGCGATGTTGGTGATGGCCTCGGCCAGGGTCAGGGCGGCGCGTTCCTTCTCGGTGAACAGGTCCGTGTCCCGCCAGGCGGGGAGGACGGCGAGGCGCTGGGCGGTTTCGCCGTTCTTCACGGCGTCGCCCACGTGCAGGTCCAGACAGTAGGCGCAGCCGTTGATCTGCGAGATGCGGACGTTCAGCAGCTCGATCAGGGTCTGGTCCAGGCCGGCGTCATCCGCGGCTTCCTTGGCTTTCAGGCCCAGCCCGTTGAGGGCCCGCCAGGCGGCAGGGTGGGCCTTGTCCAGGAAGATGGACCGGGTGGTGTGGTGCTGCGCTGCTGCTGTCTCATCCATGGTCAAAAGACTACCCACGGAAAGTGTCCAAAAAGGTGCGTGACAAATCTGTCACGTGTGTGACAAGATGCATAAACAGTGAAGTTCCCTGCAGGAGCGGTTCCCCCGACCGCTCCACGGAGCTGGTCTCCCGACATCGGACCAGCCCCATCAATCGGCGGCCGGCTCCTTGGGGGAGCCGACCGCCGAAATGGTTTAACCCGTCCGAGCCGCGGGTGCGTGAGCTGGCCCTACGCACCACGGGACATGTCCAGTCTTTAGCCCGGCGAGTGGGCATAGTGGGGCTATGTCCAGCGGTTCCCGCAAGCGGAGCGCATGTCCAGTGCCGGGTGCAGCCCGCCTTGGACCCGCAGGGGGACATGCCCAGCCCTGCGGCCCAACCCGCGGGCACATGTCCAGTCCTGGTGCCCGACCCGTGGGCACATGTCCAGTCCTTGGCCCGGCGAGTGGGCATATGGACGCTATGTCCAGTGTTCCGAGCGAGCGGGGGGCATGTCCTGCGGATGCAAAGGTTGACTCGGGCCCGCCGCGCACATGCCAGGGGGGACATGCCCATTCCTGCAGCCCGATCCTTGGGGACATGTCCAGTCTCAAGCCCCGCGAGTGGGCGTATGGGGACTATGTCCAGTGGTTGGAGCTAGCGGAGGGCATGTCCCGTTGTGTTCGCTGTGCGGGCCGCGGCGATCGCCGCACCCGCACGTGTCATCGCGGCCGCGTCGCTTGCCACGATCACGCCGGCGAAGTTCTCGGCATAGGCACCCAGGTCCTCGTGGACGGATCCGACGACGGCGTACACCGGTGTTGCGCCGCTCCGCGCCAGAACCGCGGCGATGATCTTGCCCTGGCCGGTCTGCGAATCCAGCCGGCCCTCTCCGACCACCACCGCGCTGCAGCCGGAGAGGTGCTGCTCGAAGTCCAGGAGGTCCAGCACGTAGTCCGCGCCGGAGGCCAGTGCCGCCCCGTAGCGTGCCCACATCCCCCCGGAAAACCCTCCGGCGGCCCCGGTTCGGTCCACGGTGCGCGGGTCACGGCCGTGGTCACGGAGAAACGTCAGGGCCTGCTGCTCAAGCCGGTCGGTGAGCATGTCCACGGCAGCCGGGCCGGCGCCCTTCTGGGGTCCGAAGACCCGCGCGGCATCGGCGAACCGGGTGGCGACGTCGCTCAGGACCGCCAGGTCCGCACCGCGGAGCCCACCGCGCTCCTCGATCGCGGCGATGGCGCCGTCGCCGCCGTCGGTCGTGGCGGAACCTCCGCACGCGACCAGGATCCGGCGGGCGCCCAGCCGTGCGGCCTCGGCGATGAGCACGCCGGTGCCGTAGGTGCTGGCCGTCACCGGGTCCCGCTCCCGGCCGCACGGAAGATTCAGCCCACTGGCCGCGGCAAGCTCGACGACGGCGGCCCCGTCCTCCGTCAGTCCGATCTCCGCAGTCAGGGCGTCACCCCACGGTCCGACGGTGCGGACACCGACGCGCCGGGCACCCAGGCCCCGGACCAGCACGTCAAAGGTTCCTTCGCCGCCGTCGGCCACCGGCAGCTCGATCGCCTCACCGCCGGCGGAGCGGATCCCGGCCGCAATGTGGCGGGAGACCTCGACGGCGGTGAATGTCCCCTTGAAGCTGTCCGGGGCGACGAGGATGCTCATGCGATTAGAAACCGACCTTGTCGCGGCCCTTGAGTTGCAGCATTTCGCGGGCCTCGTCCGGAGTGGCGACCTCGAAGTTGAGGGCCTCGAGGATGGTGCGGATCCGGGTGACCTGCTGGGCGTTGGACGTTGCGAGCTGTCCGGGACCGATCCAGAGCGAGTCCTCCAGCCCCACCCGGACGTGGGAGCCCATGGCGGCGCCGATGGTCGCCAGCGGCATCTGGTTCTTGCCGGCGCCCAGGATGGACCATTTGTAGTCGTCACCGAGGAGCCGGTCCGCGGTGCGGCGCATGTGCATCAGGTCCTCCGGGTGGGCACCGATCCCGCCTAGGAGGCCGAAAACCGACTGGACGAACAACGGGCCCTTGGCCAAACCGCGGGCGTGGAAGTGCGCCAGGTTGTTCAGGTGCGAGATGTCGTAGCACTCGAACTCGAAACGCGTGCCGTTCTCGTTGCCAATGCCCAGGATGGTCTCGATGTCCTGGAAGGTGTTCTTGAAAACCAGGTCGCGGCTCTTCTCCAGGCCTTCCCGCTCCCACTCGTGGCCGAACTCGGTGAAACGGTCCAGCATCGGGTAGAGACCGAAGTTCATCGACCCCATGTTGAGGGACGCGAGTTCGGGCTTGAACAGGGCCGCGGGCTGCATGCGCTCTTCCACGGTCATGTGCGGGGAGCCGCCGGTGGTGATGTTGATGACGGCGTCGGTGTTGCGCTTGAGCTTGTCCAGGATCGGGGCGAAGTGCTCCGGATCCTGGGATGGCCGCCCGTCCCGGGGGTCGCGGGCGTGCATGTGCACGATCGCGGCGCCGGCCTCCGCGGCGCCGATGGCGGCGTCAGCGATCTCATCGGGGGAGACCGGAAGGTACTTGGACATGGACGGGGTGTGGATGGCGCCGGTGACGGCGCTGGTGATGATGACTTTGCGCGAAGCAGCCATGGGAACGTCTCCTAGGGTGGGCCGAATTTTCCGGGCGGGCCGGATCAGTAGAGTTTCTCGGTGTTGCCGTCGACGGCCAGGGCCTGGCCGTTGACGTTGCGGGCCATGTCGCTTGCGGCGAAGGCGGCCATGTTGGCGATGTCCTCGGCCTCGATCAGGCGTCCCAGCGAGGACTGGTTGAGGTAGAGCTCGGAGACCTGCTCCGCCGGCAGGTCAAGCATCTGCGCCTTTGCCGCGATGACCGCGTCGATCCGGGGGCCGTTGACCGCCCCGGGGCAAATGGCGTTGACCCGGATCCGGTCGGGGCCGAGTTCGATTGCGAGGGTTTTGGTCAGTCCGATCACGGCCCACTTCGACGCCGAATAGGCGCTGCGCCCGGCCATGCCCAGGCGCCCGGCGGCGGAGGAAAGATTCACGATCGAGGCTTCCCGGCCCTGCCGCAGCATCGGCAGGGCGTGCTTGATGCAGAAGAATTGGCCGTGGATGTTGACGTCGAAGGTCGCTTTCCACGCGGCTGTGTCCAGCGATTCGAGAGGGCCGGTGGGCCCGGCGATGCCGGCGTTGTTGACGAGGACGTCCAGGCCGCCCAGTTCCGACCGGACCAGGGCCATCAGTTCGCGGACCTGGTCTTCGTCGGAGACGTCGCTGACGGCGGCAGCGAGGCCGTTGACGCGGGCCTTCTCGACGGCGTCGGGGTCAATGTCCGTGACGAAGACGGCGGCGCCGAGCGCCTGGAACTTGGTGGCGATGGCCAGGCCGATGCCGTTGGCGCCGGCGGTGACCAGCACCCTCTTTGAACTGAAATCCATGACAATCCTTGCGTTGGTGGAGCGGTGGACCGATCCTGCCGGCGCCCGCGGTTCTGGCGCGCGTCAGCAGGATCGTCGGGTCCGTGTGGCTTAGTGGGCTGCGGGGGCGAGCTGGGGCTTTTCGGCGCCGCGCTTGAGCATGAGCGAGAGTAGTGCGCCGATGATGCACATGCCAACGATGAACCAGAGTCCGGAGAGCTTGGAACCGGTGGCGTCCTGCATCATGCCCATCACGTAGGGGCCGAGGAAGCCGCCGCAGAGGCCGATGGTGTTGACGAAGGCAATGCCGCCGGCGAGGGCGGCGCCGGTGAGCCGGGTGGCCGGGTAGGTGAAGAGGATCGGCTGCAGGGCGAAGAAGTTGAACGCGGCGAGGCAGAAACCGATCATGCCGAGCAGCGGGCCGCCGACGGCGCCGAGGGCGAAGCCGGAGACGATGCCGATCATGGTGCCGGTGACGAGCAGGCGGGAGCGCCGGCCATCGGTGGCGAACCGGGGAATCAGCAGGGCGCCGGCGGCGGAGAAGATCCACGGGATGGCCGTCAGCAGGCCGATCTGCAGCGGGGTGAGCTTGCCGTAGGTGCCGATGATCGAGGGGAGGAAGTAGGACAGGGCGTAGACGGCGATCTGGTGCGTGAAGTAGATGCCGACCACGAGCAGGATCTGCTTGTCCTTGAGGATGTCGCGGAGGCGGTGGTTGCCGGACGCTTCAGCGCCGGCCTTTTCCTCGGCGGCGATGCGGGCTTCGAGGTCCGTGGCTTCTTCGGGGGTGAGGAATGTTGCCTGGGTGGGGCGGTCAGGGAGCTTCTTCCAGACGACGTAGGCCAGGATGCAGGCGGGCAGGCCTTCGATGATGAACATCCACTGCCAGCCGTGCAGGCCGCCGAAGCCGTCCATGGTGAGGAGCAGGCCGCCCAGCGGTGCGCCAACGATGTTGGCGATGGATACGCCCAGCAGGAACATGCCGTTGGCTTTCGCGCGGTCCTTCACGACGAACCACTGGGTCAGGAAATACATCACGCCGGGGAAGAGTCCGGCCTCGGCGATGCCGAGCAGCATCCGCATGATGTAGAAGGACCACTCGCCCTGCACGAAAGCCATACAGGCGGAGATGATGCCCCACGTGATCATGATCCGCATGATCCAGAATCGCGCGCCCACCTTGTGCATGATCAGGTTGGACGGGATTTCGGAGAGGGCATAGGTCAGGAAGAACAGGCCGGCGCCAATGCCGTAGGCGGTGGCGGAGATGCCGAGGTCAATCTCCAGCCGGTCCTTGGCCATGCCGATGTTGGTGCGGTCCAGGAACGCCATGATGTAGGCGCCGATGAGGAGCGGCATGACTCGGCGGAGGATCACGCCGTTGATTTCCTTCGGTGTGCGCATCTTCGTTGGTGCGGATATGACTGACATGGGTCTTCGTCCTTGTATTGGTGGTCAGGGCAGGTGGAGGGGCGGTTCGGGCAGCCCGGAGGCCGGGCAGCAGGGCAGGAGCCAGGGTGGCTGGCGGAAGTGTGGTGTGTTGGCGGCTAGCGGGCTGGAGGGGTGCAGCCGCAGGTCCGCCCGATATGCAGGCGGTGCAGACACACCTTTGAGGCGTAGGTGCCGGAGGGAGCTTCGATGCGTCTGAGCAGCATGGCGAAGGCCTCGTTGGCCATTTCCTGCTGGGGTTGGACGATGCTGGTCAGGTTGATGAGCCCGGACCTGCTGTGGGGGAGGCCGTCGCAGCCGGCGACGGCGACGTCCTCCGGAATCCGCAGCCCTTGCGCCAGGGCGTATTCCATGACGCCGATGGCCAGTTCGTCGCTCCCGCACACGACGGCCTGCGGCGGTGTCTCCGCGGAGAACAGACGCTCGGCCGCCAGCCGTCCGCCTTCGTTGTTGACCCGTGTGCTGATCTTGCGGTCACCGCTGATGCTGATTCCCGCAGCGGCTGCGGTGCGGACGAACGCCTGTTCCCGGGCCAGGGACGCGGTGGAAAACCGCGGCCCGATCACCGTGGCGATCTCCTTGAAGCCGTGGCTGAGCATGTGCTGCATCAGCGTCGTCGCCGCGGCGTCGTCGTCGATCCCGACGAAGTCGGAGTCGAGGAAGTCGGCCCGCCGCGAGAGGCAGACATACGGAATCCGGGCGGCCCTCAGGGTGCGGAGCGCGGTAGCGTCGTCCCGGAGTGACGCGGCCAGGATGATGCCGTCCACGTTGCGGTTGGCGAGGGTCGACGTGACCTGGGCGAGCACGTCCGGATCGTCCTGGGTGGTAGCGACGAACACCTCGTAGCCGGACTCGGCCGCGGCGGAAATGATGCCCTGGGCCCACCTCGGAAACATGGGGTTGATGATGTTCGGCAGGATCAGCCCGATCACCCGTGTGCGCTGGATGTCCGTGGACTGCGAGGACTTACGGGGCCTGAAGCCCAGCTCGTTTGCCACGTGGATGATGTGGCGCCGGGTTTCCGGCGAGACGCCGCCCTTGCCGTTGAGAACGTAGGACACCGCGGCGGAGGAGACCCCTGCCGCCCGGGCCACAGCTGCGGCCGATACATGCGGGGCGGGGCGGTCCGCGGCAAC
>DATIUQ010000129.1:0-29623 GCA_035466775.1 Arthrobacter sp. | reverse complement strand
CGGCCCGATCCTAGCAATGCGGTCGCCCAATCCGCATAAACAAACCGCCGACGATCCGCCGCCTACGATCCCCTTTAAGGGGCAGACGCCGGTCCATAATCCAAGGTGCGCCCCCATCGGTTGCTCCGGAACCGCCCTTTTGAGGGCCCAGAAGGGCACCTGCGGAGCAATCGATGGGGTTAAAGAAGAAAAGCACCAGTTCCGAAGAACTGATGCTTCCCAGTGGTGGCTCCGACCGGCGTCGATCCGGTGACCTTTCGATTTTCAGTCGAACGCTCTACCAACTGAGCTACAGAGCCTAGGTGACATGTCACCATGAGAGCCGGAATTTCTTCTGGCAATCAGAGCGACCCTGACGGGACTTGAACCCGCGACCTCCGCCGTGACAGGGCGGCGCGCTAACCAACTGCGCTACAGGGCCTTGCTATTTATTTCTTGTCTGCAGTATCGCTACCGCAATTTTTCAAGGCCTTTAGCCTACCAGACTTTCACACCCGGTTTGACCAGTTCCTTGCGTACCCCCAACGGGATTCGAACCCGTGCCGCCGCCGTGAAAGGGCGGTGTCCTAGGCCGCTAGACGATGGGGGCCAGGACGCCATTCGGTAAAACCCACTGCTTCAAGGGCAAAAATTAAGGGCCGAAGCCTTTCGTTTTTGTCCTTTCGGGTTCCGCCGAACTGGACTATAAAACTATAAGGGCAGACCCCCGGATTATCCAAAATCGGCGGCCGTCGCCCATTCGGCGTCGCTCAGGCCTGCCGCGCGACGTCCTGCTGCGCCCGCACCACATCGGCGGCCGACTCCAGATCACCCTTGGCCCGCAGGCCCGCGACGACGCCGTCAACGTCGGCCGCCGGCCGGTTCTGGCTGAGCTTGCGTTTCGCCTCGACCCGAGTGATGACAAGTTCGACGCCGACAATCGCCCGGAGCTGGCCGGCGATGAAACGCGCGGGCGCATCGTCCACGGCCCAGGGCCGTTCCGAGGCTGCCTCGTGCAGCGTGGTCAGCCGCCGCACCAGGTCTTCCACCCAGGCCGGGTCGTCGTGGATGACGAGCCTGCCGTAGGCGTGCGCGGTGGTGTAGTTCCACGTCGGTACCACCCGGCCGTGTTCGGCCTTGGTGGGGTACCAGGTCGGGGAGATGTAGGCATCGGACCGCTGGATGATGGCCAGGGATTCTCCCAGCGCCGGCAGCCGCCACTGGTCGTTGTTGCGGGCAACGTGCCCCAGCAGCGCCCCGTGTTCGCCCACGTCCGGGTCGTAGACGAAGGGCAGCAGGGTGGCGAGCAGGCCCTGCTCCGTCGACGTCACGAGGTTGGCCGCCCCGGGGTTCGAGAGCAGCTCCCTCACGGCGTCCTGGTCAGCGGCGAAGTGCGAGGGGACGTACATGGACGGTTCCTTTGTCGGTTGTGTGTTGCGGCGGCGGACGGGAGCGGAGGCGAACGGGACGGCCTGCTACCTCAGGCTACGAGCATGACAGCGAGGGTGACCATGACCAAGGCGATGCCGGCGTCGAGTACACGCCAGCTGCCCGGCCGGGCGAACAGCGGGGCAAGGAACCGGGCTCCGGCGCCGAGTGCGGCGAACCACGCCACACTGCCCAGTCCGGCTCCGGCGGCAAACCACCACCGCCCGTCCGCACCGTGGGTGCCGGCCAGGGACCCCAGCAGCAGCACGGTGTCCAGATAGACGTGCGGGTTCAGCCAGGTCAGCGCCAGGCAGGTCCCCAGGGCGGCCGCCCAGGTCCCCTGACGCCCGGCCGCCGGCTGGACAGCCTGCGTTCCGCGGATGGCCCGCACAGCGGCCATCGCCCCGTAGGCCAGGAGGAAGGCTGCGCCCGCCCAGCGCACCACCTCAAGTACTCCAGGCGCCCGCTCAATGAGGACGCCCACGCCGGCCACCCCCAGCACAATGAGCACAAGGTCGGATATGGCGCACACGGCAACCACCAGGAGGACATGCGAGCGCTGGACGCCCTGACGGAGCACAAAGGCGTTCTGCGCGCCGATGGCGACGATGAGGGACAGCCCGCTGGCCAGGCCCGAGACGAGGGAAAGGATCACGGGTTCCACGGTAAGGGCGCCGGGACCATGAAGCCAGTTAATAAAACTTGGCTAACATAAGATGGGCTAATGATAGACATCCAGCCGGACCAGGCCCGGACCCTGGCAGCCATCGTGGCGCACGGAAGCTTCGAGGCCGCCGCCAGCCACCTCCTGGTCACGGCGTCGGCGGTGAGCCAGCGAGTCCGCGCCCTCGAGGTGGCCGTCGGCCGGCCGGTGCTGACCCGGACCCGGCCCGTGGGGCTCACCCCGTCCGGGCAGGCGGTGGTGCGGTTCGCCCGGCAGCTGGACATGCTCTCCGCGGACCTGGCCGAAGAGCTGCAGCCCGGCACGCAGCCCGCCAGCATCCGGCTGACCCTCGTGATCAACAGCGATTCCCTGCACACGTGGGCGCTTCCCGGCCTGGCCGCGGTGGCGGGCAAGGTCCAGCTCGAGATCCTGCGCGAGGACCAGGACTATTCACTGGAACTCCTCCGCAGCGGCGCCGCAGCCGCTGCCATCACCACCACGGCAAAGGCGGCGCCGGGCTGCTCGTCCCGGCGCCTGGGTGTCATGCGCTACCTGCCGGTCTGCGCGCCGGACTTCGCCGCGCGGTGGTTTCCCGGCGGCGCGACGGCGGACGCACTCGCCGTCGCGCCCGTCATCGTCTTCGACCGCAAGGACGACTTGCAGGACCGCTACCTGCGGGGCGTGAGCCGCAAAACCCTCCAGCCGCCGCGGCACTATGTTCCGGCAGCCCACGAATTCGGCGAAGCCATCCGCTGGGGCATGGGGTGGGGGCTGCTCCCCGAAATCGAGGTCTCGGAGGAGCTGAAGCGCCGCACCCTGGTGTCCCTGGACACCGACGCGCACGTGGACGTGCCGCTCCACTGGCAGCAATGGCGGCACGGATCGGCCGCCCTCGACGACGTCGCGGCGGCCGTCCAGGCAGCCGCCCGCCCGCTGCGGTGACCCCGCCGGCGTCGGGCGTGCCGCAGTTGGCAGCAACTCGCCTAGACGTGACCGATTTCCGCCAGTCCCCGGGCCCCTGCACCGGCTAGATTGGCAGCATGGCAACAACCGCCCAGACGGGCTCCCCCCAACCGGACAGCGCGCGCCCGGACCGCACCCACGAAGTGCCGCCGCACGCCCCCGACTCCCGGCCCGCAATTCCAGCCGACCCCGCGAAGCAGCTCCTCCCGCCAGGCCAGATCAGCAGGCTCGGCATCGCCGCCGTGGTGGTAACCGTGGTGTTGTGGGCCTCCGCGTTCGTCGGCATCCGGGCCGTGGGGCCCAGCTTCTCCCCCGGCTCGCTGACGCTGGGCCGGCTGGCGATCGCCGCCGTCGTACTGGGCCTGGTGGTGGTGCCGCAGCTCCTGAAGAACCGCAACCTCCCCAGGGGTCGCGAGTGGTGGCCCATCCTGGCCTATGGCGTGATGTGGTTCGGCGGCTACAACGTCGCCCTGAACGCCGCCGAACACCTCCTCGACGCCGGCACGGCCGCCCTGCTGATCAACGTCAACCCGATCCTCGTGGCCATCATGGCCGGCGTGATCCTCAAGGAGGGCTTCCCCCGCTGGCTGATCGTCGGCAGCCTCGTCGCGTTCGGCGGCGTAGCGGTGATCGCGCTTGGTTCCGGGCAGCGGTCCACGGCCGACGTCGCCGGGGTGCTGCTGTGCCTGCTGGCGGCGGCCCTGGCGGCGGTCAGCGTCATCGTGCAGAAACCGGTCCTGAGGAAGTTCCCCGCGGCCCAGGCCACCTGGTTCGGGATTCTGGTCGGCGCGGTCTGCTGCCTGCCCTTCAGCGGCCAGCTGGTCGCCGAACTGCAGGCGGCCCCGCTGCCGGCGACGCTGGGGCTGGTCTATCTCGGCGTCTTCCCCACGGCAATCGCCTTCACCACCTGGGCGTATGCGCTGTCCCTGATCGACGCCGGCCGGCTTGCGGCCACCACGTACCTCGTGCCCGGCACCACGATCCTGATCTCCTGGCTGGTGCTCGGCGAGATCCCCACGATCTGGGGCCTGGTGGGAGGCGTCATCTGCCTCGTGGGGGTGGGGCTGACCCGGCGCCGGTCACGCTGATTCGGCGCTAGAGTTTCAGCTATGCCCGCTTCCCTGCCGCCAGGCCTGCCCATCGTTCCGGACGGCCCGGACGGCCCGGACGACGGCGGGAACGGCGACGGCCACGACCACGCCCCGTTCCCGATGTCCGAAACGGACTTCGAAGCTGCAGTCAGCGACGCCCTGGACCAGATCCCGCCCGATCTGGCGAAGACCATGAACAACGTGGCCATCTTCATCGAGGACGACTACACCCCGCAGCCGGGCGAGGATCCTGACACCGTGCTGCTGGGCCTCTACGAGGGCGTGCCGCTGACCGAACGGGACTCCTGGTGGGACGCCGGCTCCCTGCCGGACCGCATCACCATCTACCGGCAGCCGATCCTGGAGATCTGCGAATCGCGGGAGGACGTGATCGAGGAAGTGAAGATCACCGTGGTCCACGAGATCGCCCACCACTTCGGCATCAGCGACGACCGCCTGCACGAGCTCGGCTGGGGCTAGCCTTGTAGGCATGGGACACGACCACAGCCACTCACACGGCCTCTCTGCCACCGGCACTGCCAAGCACCGGAAGCGCCTGGTCGCCGTCCTGGCCATCACCCTCGCCGTCGTCCTGATCCAAATCGTCGGCGCGCTCATTTCCGGGTCGCTGGCCCTGCTGGCCGACGCCGGCCACATGCTGTCCGACGCGGCCGGCGTCTTCATCGCCCTGCTGGCCGCCTGGATCGCCGCCCGGCCGGCCAGCGACCAGCGCACGTACGGCTACCAGCGCGCCGAGGTGTTGGCCGCCCTGGCCAACGCGCTGGTGCTGATCGTCATCTCGGTGGTCATTTTCACGGAGGCCGTCCGCCGCTTTGGCTCCGCCCCCGAGGTGCAGACCGACGTCATGCTCTATGCGGCAGTCCTGGGCGCCGTCGCCAACCTCGTGTCCCTGCTGATCCTCCGCGGCGCCCAGAAGGAGAGCCTCAACGTCCGGGGCGCCTATCTGGAGGTCCTGGGCGACCTGCTGGGCTCCTTCGCGGTCATCGCCGCCGCTGTGGTCATTATGGTCACGGGATACCAGACCGCGGACACCATCGCCTCGATCGTTATTGCGCTGATGATCCTGCCGCGGGCCTGGCACCTGCTCCGCGATGTGGTGGATGTGCTGCTCGAGGCGACCCCCAAGGGCGTGGACGTGCAGCTGATCCGCGAGCACATCCTCTCCGTGGAGGGTGTGGTGTCCGTGCACGACATCCACATCTGGACCATCACCTCCGGCGTGCCGGTGTTTTCCGCCCACGTGGTGGTGGAGGATGCGGCCTTGGGGGCCCGCGGCGCGGACCAGGTCCTGGACAAGCTGGTCAGCTGCCTGGGCTCGCACTTCGATACCGAGCACTGCACCTTCCAGCTGGAACCGGCCTCCCACGCCGAGCACGAATCACACCAGCACGCCTGACTCCGCAACCGGCCGGACCGACGGTGGCCTGCGCCCGACACGCGCCGACACGCCCCGCGAAATCTGACCAAATGACATAGTTGTTGTTTATGTTATTGATGTGACCAGTGTTGCCAAAGTGGCCATTGGCACGTAGCCTCGACCGTGCTGGGGGATCGCCGCGCGCTTGCGCCGGAATCCGCGCTCGCCCGCTCCAGCCCGACATTGCAGCGAGGTTTGCCCATGACTTGGACCGGTTCCGGCCGAAAGACGGCCGCGGTGTGCGCCGCCGCCGTCCTCCTGGGGACACTGGCGGTTCCCGCGCATGCCGCACCGCCCGCGTCCGTCCAGGCCACGCGTGTCCTAGCCCCGGCTGTTCGGATCCCAGCTGCGCCGGAGATTCCGTCGCCGGATGAGATCGCCGCGGCCAAGGCCAGCGAAAGCGCGACGGCGGCGCAGGTCGCCACGATCGACCGGCTCCTGGCCGACGCCTCCGCGGCGCAGGACGCCAGCCTCTCGGCGTCCCTGCAGGCCAACAACGCCTACGGTGAAGCGCTTGTGGAACTCCAGCTCCGCCGCGACGCCGCCGCTGTCGCCGCCGCCAGGGCCTCGGCAGCCGGCGCGGAGCAGGCGAAAACGCGCAAGCAGATCGGCCAGCTCGCCGGCGACCTCTACCGCAGCGGCGGGCTGAATCCCGCCTTGAGCAGCTTTGTCACCGGGACCGGCAACGCCCTGCAACAGGCAGCCACCCTTGAGGCCGTGACGGCCGGCCGCACCCGGGCCTTCCAGTCGGCGGAAACCGCTGCCGTTGCCGCCGAGTCGCTGACCGCTGCGGCCGCCGACGCCAATCGGGCCGCCGACGAGGCCGCGCGGACGGCGGAGGCCCGCAAGCTCGACGCCGAACGGGCCAACGATGCCCAGCGCCAGGCCGTGTCCGAGGCCAGTGCGCAGCGGACCGTGCTGGTGGACCAGCTCGCGAACCTCAGGAACACAACCGTTGCCTTGGAATCGGAGCGGGTGGACGCTCTGGACCGGCAGCGCCAGCAGGACCGGCTGGCGGCTGTGTCCGGTGCCACCGGGCAGGGTCAAAGCCAGGTGCCCGGCTCCGGCAACCCCGCGCCGGTCATTCCGCGTCCGCAGGCACCGGCCGCACCCGTGCCGGACTCGCCGACCCCGCCCACGCCGGCAGCACCCGTGCCGGTCCCGCCCGCCCCGGCTCCGGTCGTGCCCGCGCCGGTTCTCCCGCCCGCACCCGCACCCGCGCCGCCCCCGCCCCCGGCCCCGGCCCCGGGCGGCTCCAACCAGACGGCGATCTCGGTGGCTCTCGGGAAGGTCGGCGCGCCCTATTTCTACCAGTACGGCGGGACCGGGGCCCACGGTTTCGACTGCTCCGGCCTCGTGCAGAACGCGTTCGCCGCGGCCGGAAAGTACCTGCCCCGCACGGCGTCCCAGCAGTTCGCCCAGGCCCCCGTGCATGTTCCGCTCTCCCAGGCGCAGCCGGGCGACCTGCTGGTGTGGGGTTCGGCACCGGGTTTCTACCATGTGGCGATTTACCTCGGCGGCGGCCGGGTGGTCCAGGCGCTGAACGAGGACGCCGGGATCACCGTGACGGACCTGGCTTCCATGTCCGGCATGCAGCTGCACCCCGTGGCGGCCCGGTACTGAGCCGTCCAACTCCGTGTCCGCACCCTGCCGCTCCGGACCTTAGGAGAGCACGTCCTTCGTGATGAACCTGCCGTAGGCGAGCGCCCCGAAAACGGCGACGTAGCCGCCCTGCAGCAGCAAGTTGGTGACGAAGGAATCCCACGCGACGGGCTGGCGGAGCAGGTCAGCGAAGTCCAGCCAGTAGTGGCTGAACAGCCACGGGTGCAGCCATTCCAGCTGCGGCAGCGCGTCGAGGACCTGCGACACGACGGAGAGCACGACGGTGGACGCCATCGCCCCTACGGGCACGTCCGTGAGCGTGGACATAAAAAGGCCGATCGCCGAGAGGCCCATCAGCGAGACGGCAAGGTAGGCGGCTATCAGCAGGAGCCGCAGCATGGCCTCGGCGGCGCCGATGGCGTCCCCGGACAGCAGCGTGACCGGCCCCACCGGGAAGAGAGCCGCTCCGATCGCGGCACCGACGAGCGCCACCGTCAGCGGCGCCGCGACGGCGAACACCACCGCCCCGGCGTACTTCACCAGCAGCAGCCGGACCCGGCCCGCGGGCGCCACCAGCAGGTACCTCAGGGTTCCCAGCCCGGCCTCGCCGGCCACGGTGTCCCCCGCCACCACCCCCACGGTCAGTGGCAGGAACAGCGGAACGGACACGAGCATGGCGGTCACGCCAACGAAGAGACCGTTTTGGGATATCCGGTCCAGGAAGGCCGGACCCCGGCCGGCCGGTACCGCGGAGGACACCCGGACCGCCACGGCGATCAGGATCGGAATGGCCGCCAGCGCACACAGCATGGCCCAGGTACGGCGGCGGCGGAAGAGGACCCGCAGCTCGGACGCGAGCAAACCGCTGCCCGGCTTGCCCGGCCGGGTGCTACCCGCGGCCGGGCCGTACCGGGACCGTTCACTGGCGCTGGATTCTTTACTGGACAACGTCGAAGCCCTCCCCCGTCAGCGCCACGAAGCGCTCCTCCAAGCTGACCTGTTCGGCGGCGAAGCCCCGGACCCGGACTCCGGCCGCCACCAGGGCGGCCACCACCGCCTCCGGTGCCACGGCCCCATCGGCCGCAGCCGGGAGCGGTGCGTAGAGCACGACGCCTGTGCTGTTGGAACCGGCGCTGTTTGAACCTGCCCAGTTGAAACCGGCACTGTTGGATCCGGCGCTGTTGGATCCGGCACTGTTGGATCCGGCGCTGTTTGAACCTGCCCTGTTGGATCCGGCTCCGCCGGGCGGCTGGCCGGCTACCGGACCGCCGACGGCGGCGCTCAGGCCCAGCCCCGCCAGCACTTCGGCCGCGGCCCCCGCATCCGGAGTCAGTACCCGGATCCGCGCCTGCCCGCCCTGGCGCAACTCAGCGAGAGTCCCCTGCGCGACCAGCCGGCCGGCGCTCATGATGGCCGCGTGCGTGCAGATCTGTTCCACCTCGGCGAGCAGATGGCTGGAGACAAACACGGTGGCGCCGTCCGCCGCGAGCGAGCGCACCAGGCTCCGGACCTCCCGGGTGCCCTGCGGATCGAGCCCGTTCGTGGGTTCGTCCAGGACCAGGAGTTCGCGGGGCGACAGCAGGGCGTTGGCAATCCCCAGCCTCTGCTTCATGCCCAGCGAATAGGCCCGGACTTTCTTGTCCGCGGCATGCGTGAGCCCCACCCGCTCCAACGCCGACTGGACCCGGGCCTTCCGGGTGGCGGCGGGAGCATGCGGGTCCGCGGCGTCGAATCGGTGCAGGTTGGCCGCACCGGAGAGAAAAGGATAGAAGGCCGGCCCCTCGACCAGGGCACCCACACGGGGCAACACCTCGCGCAGCTGCCCCGGCATCTCTTGGCCGAGGAGCCTGACGGAGCCGCTGCTGGCCGCGGCGAGCCCGAGCATGAGCCGGATGGTGGTGGTTTTGCCGGACCCGTTGGGGCCCAGAAAGCCGAAGACCGAGCCTTTCGGCACCGCCAGGTCGACGCCGTCGACGGCCAGTTGGTGGCCGAAGCGCTTGCTGAGACCGGTGGTCTCGATGCTCAGGTCCGTCACGTGGGGTTCCGTCGCCGGCCCGACGGCGGTCACGCGGCGGTCACCGGACGGTCACCGGACTATTTACCGAGAGCGGCGGCGGCCTGCAGCCGCTCCAACGGAACGGAACCGGCGAGGATACGCCCGTCGTCGAGGATCAGTACGTTCACCAGCGAGGTGGATACCAGCCGTCCGCCCGGAACCGCCACGGCAGCCTGTTCCAGTAGCGCTGCGGCGCCGGACCGGGTTCCCTCCGGGGCGGAGGGGCCGGGCCGCAGGGGGTTGGCGGTCGCGGGGTCCGGGGCCCCGGTCTGGGGTGAGGTCCCGCCTGGAAGCGCGACGGCTCCCGCGGGGAATTCGAGCACCGATTCCCAGCCGGCGCCGGTGACGGCGGGCCGCTTCTCAGCCTTCGCTGTGGCGGCGTCCGACGGCGGTGTGGCGGCGTTGGCCTTATGGTCCGGCAGCGGGATCTCTTCGACGGTGGCCCCTGGCGGCGGGGTGAAGTCGAAGATGGAGGGATCCGGGGCGTCAAGATTGAGGCTCGTGAAGGCGACGCTGAATGCCGGCTCCGACTGTCCCCGCGCCCTTAGTTCGACGCCGAGCGGCAGCCCGGTTTCGCCGTCGACCGCAATGGCGATGGACTCCACCAGGGTGGTGTCCGACTTGGGGGTGAGCACGAGGTTGTAGGCGGCCCGTCCGGCAACCTGGGTGTCCGGGCCTACGGCCACGTCAGTGCTGGCGTCGAGCTTGGCGAGCAGCTTGTCAGCCAATTCCTCGGGGGTCGGCACGGTTCCGGGATGGGCCGGGTGGCGGCCGGCCGCGTCGGCAGGAAGCTGGGCGTGGGCGGCGGTGTTGTCCTTGGAGTTGTAGAACCAGAGCTCCTTGCCGTTCTTGATCGCGTCGCGCTCCGCCATCCGGTCCATGATCTGCACGCGGGCGTGCTCCGGCCCGTCAAGGTAGACCCGGGCGGTGTGGGGTCCGGTGAGCAGCTCCAGCCAGGCGGTTTCCGGGCTGCCCGCGCCGGGCCCGGACTTCGGAAGTTCCGGCAGGCCGATCTCGGAGCTTTGTTCCAGCGTCCCCGACAGGGATTTCTCGTTGTGCTGGGCGATCATGACCAGCACCTGCTGCGGGGTCTTTTCCGGCAGCGGGTCTCCGGCGCTCGCGGGCAGCGATCCGGCCAATACGCCGGCGGCGATCACGGCGGGCACCGCGACGGCGGGCATCCAACGCAGCCATTTGCGCGTCATTGTGACCGCGCTCCAACCTTGCAGCTCATGAGTCAACAGTACGCCCGGAAGCCGCCAGCTTCACCTCTCCGGCAGATATCCGGCGGGCATTGCCGGCGGGTTCATCCGGGCAGCCGGGTCCCGGGACCGCGGCCCGGGGACCGTGGCCCGGCGGCGCGGCTAAGCGAAAACATTCAGCGTCATCTCGACCGCCCCGAGCAGGAGCGCGAGCACCGACGTTCCGAGTCCGGCAACGAGCAGCAGGCCGGGGTGGGCGAGCCCGACGACGACGCGCCTGAGCCGTGGCCGTCCGCGCAGGAATTTCTTGGGCAACCGGCCAGGCGCGGGGTCCTGTTTCCAGCCGCGGAGCCGGCGCAGGAACCACGCGCAGCGGATGATGAACGCCAGCCAGAGCACGGACACGACAAGGGGAACCGCGGCCAGCAGGAGGTTGAATCCCAGGGCTGTGACCTCCCGCTCCGAAGCGCCGACGAGGGACTGGATGGTCGTGGAGATCGACGCGCTCATGACCACGGAGACACCCCACACGAGGAACGCTGCCGTGAGGGCGAGGAAGCGGACGAAGAAGTGGCCCAGCACGGAGTCGTTCCGCGGCTTGAGGTGCCGGCGGGGAGTGGCCTGCAGCAGCGCGATGGTCGCGAGCAGGGTGGGAAGGGCGGCCATCCCGACCATCACGTACCAGGACCATCCCGCGAAGTCGAAGTAATCGTCTGCGACGATCAGGACTGCCCAGAACCCCGTCCAGGCCCAGCCGGCGGTGAGCGGGTGGTTCACCAGGAAGGCGGGGAGCCAGGGGTCGTCGACGCCGGCAGCCGCGCGTTGGGGCTCCTCTGTTTGCGGCACAAGTGATTGGGGCTCCGCTGTGTGGGGCTCCGCCTGTCCGCCCGCCGGCCCGGCGTCGCCCGGAACCGGCGGCGGGTCCGGCCCGTCACTCATGGGCCCGCTGCTGCTGGCCGCCCGGAGGCCCGGTGTCCGGCACGACGGTGCCGGCGGCGCCGTCGACCGTGATGCTGTGCCCGGTGGCGATCAGCGAGGTGGCGTCGGGGACCCCGACCACCGCGGGAATCCCGTACTCGCGGGCCACGACGGCGCCGTGCGAGTTGGGTCCGCCCATTTCCATCACCAGCCCGCCGGCGGTCAGGAACAGCGGCGTCCAGCCCGGATCTGTGGAGGGCGCCACCAGGATCTCGCCGGGCTCCAGCCGCGCACCCTGCGGCTCCAGGATGACGCGGGCCCTGGCGGTGACTGTGCCCGCCGACGCGGGAGTTCCCGTCAGCAATCCCGGGGTTCCGGTCTCCGCCCCGGCAGTGCCGGCCTGCAGCGCTTCGGGCTCGGTCCCGTCCGAAAGCAGCACCCGCGGGATGTGCCGGCGGCCCAATTCCTGCGCGTATTCCTCGCGGCGCTGCGCCACGAGGTGCTGGAGCGGCCTCCCGGCGAGCCCTTCGCGGGTCTCGTCCAAGTCCAGGAAGAAGACGTCGTCCGCCTCGCTGATGCGGCCGGCGGCGGCCAGTTCAGTCCCGATGACCTGGAGTTGTCCCCGCACCGCGCTCAGGGCTTCAACGATGTGGTATTTCGGCAGTTCGCGCAGGCCGGCGAACATCCTGGTGCGTTTCAGTGCCGCCCGCACCAGCGCGGCGCGCAGCTTGCTCCGCTCCCCCGCGGCTGCGGCAAGCCGTTCCACCTGCGCCTCGGCCTCGCGTTCCGCCTTGCTGAACTGCCGGTCCGGGGCCTGACCGGGGTCGTCGAGCCGCAGGTAGTTGGCCAGGACCCCGAGAATGTGGGTTGGGTCGTCGGACCAGCGGGGCATGCCCAGGTCGATTTCCGCCACCGCCCGGTGCCCGTAGCGGCCCAGGAACCCGGCAAGCCCGGACTGCACGACGGCGGGAAGCCTGTGGGCCCGGTAGCGGCGGGCCAGCTCCGGCACCCTTGAATCATCGAACCCCGCGTCGTCAAACACAGCGCCGTCAAACACAGCGCCGTCGAACCCAGCGCTGTCGAACACCGCTGCCGCTGCGGCGTCGGCCCGAATGGCTGCGGCGAGCTGCCAAAGGGCGAGGTCCATTTCGGTGGTGACATTGTTGGGAAGTCCCCGCAGGACCGGCTGCAGGGCCCCCGGGCCGGCGCGGCGTCCCAGCAGCCTGCCGGCGCCCGCCAGCAGGGCAAAGCCGAGGGCGGGCAGCGGCAGGATGTTGGGTACCACCGGGAACAGTTCGTGCCCCAGGATGCGCTCCACATGGTCCAGCCGCTGCACCGGGGTGGACCCGGCCGGCACCACCAGGGCGGCCCTGAACCGTTCACCGAACCGCTCCGCCCGGCGCAGCGCCGCCTCGGGCCGGAACAATGCGCGGAGCAGCGTCTCCGGAACCCTGAACCGCGCCGCCACCGGCGCGACGTGCCGCAGCACCCGCCACGGCGATCTGCTGGTGACCGAAAAGCGGGGGTCCGTGAACAGCCGCCGCAGCACGGCGGCGGAGCGGGCCTCCATGACGTCGAACACCCGCGGCACGATGGCCCGTCCAACGGCGCTGCGGACTACCGGGGTCAGGTCGAAGAAGAGGCGCTGGCCCGCCTGGACGTAGGGCGGCGGCCCGTCGTGGGGCACCGGGACGTCGAAATGCGCCGCGCGCGCCACGGACGAGGCAATCAGCCGGAAGCCTGCCAGTCCCATCGGGGTCAGCGGGCGCGTCAGGCCCTGGGCCAGGCTGAAGCACAGGTAGACCCGTGTCCCGTCCCGGACGCGCCGCCGCTCCGGCAGGGGGTAGAGGGTGGTGATGGGTCGCGACTGCGTCAGCCACGGCACTCCGCCGCCGTCGACGGCCCATTCGAGGTCCTGCGGCGCGCCGAAATGCAGTTCCGCGCGGCGGCCCAGGCGCTCCAGGGCCAGCAGCCCGGCGTCGTCCACGCAGGGCTGCGAGCCGGCGCCGGATTGTTCGACCCGTTCGGTTCCGCCGCCGGGAAGCGGCCGGATGGCCACGCCCTTGCTCCCGATCCGGCGCTCAAGAATCTTCCGGGTGGCGCTGTCGACGACGAAATGGTCCGGGTTGACCGCCCCGGACACCACCGCCTCGCCGAGGCCCGGGCTGGCGTCGATGACCGCTTCGTGCCGCCTTCCGGTCACCGGGTTCGCCGTGAACAGGACCCCGGCCACGGCCGCGTCCACCATCCGCTGCACCACCACGGCGAGCGATACCGTCGAGGGGCTGATCCCATGCGTGGCGCGGTAGCTCACCGCGCGGTCCGTCCACAGCGAGGCCCAGCACTGCCGGACCGCAGCCAGGACCGCGTCAACGCCCACGACGTTCAGGAAGGTGTCCTGCTGGCCGGCGAAACTGGCAAACGGCAGATCCTCGGCGGTCGCGGACGAGCGGACCGCCACGGGCACGTCCGCGCCCAGTGCGGTGTAGGAGCTCCGCACGGCGTCGGAGATGTCAGCAGGGACATCCGCGGCACGGACCAGCGTGCGGGCATCGGCGGCCAGCCGGGCGAGCGCCGGAAGGTCGTCCGCGGCGGTCCCGGCCAAGGCGGCGTGGACGACGTCGAGCCCGGCGGACGCCGTTGCCCGCCGGTAGGCCTGCGTGGTCAGGCAGAACCCGGCCGGAACCGGCAGCCCCGCCCGCATCAGTTCACCGAGGTTGGCCGCTTTGCCGCCGACCTCGGGAAGCAACTCCGCGCCGACCAGCTCCAGTGGGAGCGCCAGCCCGTGCTGCGGTTCCTGGTGCCGGTCCTGCGCTGGCGCCGCTGCGCCGGGGAGCTGCTCCACCTGCCGGCCCTCCCTTCAACGCCCGCCCGGGGTCTGTTCCGGGCTACGAATCGCCGAGAATGGGTCCGAAGTTCACCCGGTCCGCAAGCCTGGGATCGTCCCGGTCCGGGACCACCATGACGGGGCCCTTGGCGTGGTGCAGGATGCCGTCCGAGGTGGAACCGAGCAGCATCCCGGCGAAACCGCCGCGGCCGCGGGTGCCGACGACCACAAGCTCCACATGCCGGCTGGCCTCGACCAGGATGTCCACGGGCGAGCCGTCCACGAGCTGGGTCTCCACCTTGAGGAGGGGAAAGTGGCTCCTGATCCAGGCCGTGCCGGCCTCGAGCTGGACCCTGATGTCGGCGAAGAGCGCGTCACGGTCCATCGGCGCGGGAACCCATGCCAGCGAGCCGCTGTACTGCGGGACGGCGCACACCACGCGCAGCGGCGCCGAGAGCCGCTCGGCCTGGGCCGCCGCCTCCAGTACCGCCACACGGGCCTGTTCGGAACCGTCGACCCCTACCACCACAACGTTTTCGACCGGGATGTGCCCGGACTTGGCCCGTTCCGCCAGGACATGTTTGTCGTCGGTGGTTTCGCCCAGGCGGTCCGAGCAGATCAGGGGCACGGTGACGGTGGGGCATTTGGCGTGCGCGGGGAGGGCGCTGCTGACGGAGCCGAGCAGCCGGCCGACGAAGCCGCCCCGGCCCCGGGTGCCGAAGACCAGCAGCTCGGCGGTTTCGGACATTTCCAGCAGGACGCCGGAGGCGTCGCCGTTCTCGACGGAAGCGTCGACGTCGATCAGGTACCCGGCGACCTTGTTCACGGCCTGCTTCAGGATGGCCTCCGCGCCTTCGCGGATCACCGAATCGTCCACGGTGGCGTACCCGCCGTCGAGCCCTGACGCAGCGAAGATCGGAACGGAATAGGCGGTCACAATATGCAGCGGACGGTTGCGGCGCTCGGCTTCGCGGGCGGCCCACACGAGGGCGCACTTGCTGTGGTCTGAACCATCGACGCCGACCACGATCCCCCGGGGAGCTGCGGAGCCGGCCGGGTCCCCTGCCGGATCCGGATGCACCTGTTCTCGGCCCATGGGGTCCGCCTCCTCGCGATTCTTGCCTGATGTTGCGGCTATTCTGCCAGACGTGCCCGCGCGCAGCGTCCATTGGCGACGCGGCCGAAGAATCTGCGGCCAGAACCCCTGGTTTTCCTAACTATTCTCGGTTTGGCGGGAACAATCAAGCAGCTTGGACGAAGGCCCGGGCGGCGGACTTCACCCATGTTTTACGCAGTGTTTACACAACCGCCGGCGGCCCCGGAGGACGGCGGCCGGGCCTGCCGCGAAGCTCGAAAAGCCGGGAAATCCCGGGATCCATCAATGTTCGACCTGCTCTATCCAAGGCGGGAAATGTTGGGTATTCTTCGATGCGTTGCTGAACCGAGACTCGTCTTTCAGAACGCGGCTCCTGCTGGTGCCGCGGTCGGAACAGGCGTTCGGAACGGGCAACGGAACGCTTCAGGGGTTTCGGCCCCGCAACTGGCACCATCCGAGGAAGGACCCTGCAGTGTCGAGCATGCCAATGTCCGGGGGGATCGAGCGGACCGCCGCCGTCGTAATCGGCACGGGCCTGTCCGGGCTGGCGGTTGCCAGCGAGCTGCAGCGGCGCGGCGTGGACTCCATCATCGTGGACGGACTCGACCTGCTGGGCGCCGGGCATCCGGCCAACACGTCCTCGCTGCAACGCTGCGATGCGGCCGACGCCGCGAGCCTGCGGGAACGCAACGAGATCCTGCGGCACCTGCGGAACTACGCCACCAGCCACAAGCTGGATGTGCGCAACAACATCCGGGCCTTGCAGCTGGACCACCTTGACGCGGGCATCACCGGGCCCACCCAGCAGTGGGCCGTCCGCACGCCCGGCGGCGTGCTCCTGGCGGACCACCTCGTCCTGACCCGCTGCGCCCACAGCCAGCTGCGCCGGATGCTCTCCGAGCTCGGCATGGCCGCGGGCCAGAACCTGATGGCGGCCATGCACGCCCTCGGGATGTACCTCGTGGGCGTCGGCGAACTCATCACGCCCACACCGAAGGAAGTGCTGCGCCAGGCAAAGGTGGTGGGCCAGGCGATCTCCGCCAAGGTCTACCCCGATGGCTTCCCCGCCGTCCTGCCCGGGGGCTATGCCCTCGCCGCGCCGGCCTAACCGGCGGCCCGCCCCCATCCCAGGCAACGCGGGGTCAGTTACGGCCCATCGGGCGGCCCGGGATGGGCGCTAGGTGACCCCGCGTTGCTTCTGTTCAGGCTTCTGTTCAGCGCCCGGCGCCTTGGTGCTCGGCGTCCTGGCCGTCGCCGACCTGCTCGTCGCGGCCTGCGAGCCGGCGCTTGGCCATCAGGCCCAGGACAACCACAATGCCGATGGCCGTGCCCACGAAGATCACGATGCTCCACGGGAACGGCTCGGAGGAATCGGCCGGCCGGGAGGGAGCCGGTGTGGTGCCCGGCTGGGCGGTTCCCATCGTGGGAACCGCGGCAGCCGCCGTCGAGCCTGCCGCGCCGGCCGTCGCCGTGAAGGCGAAGTTGCCTTCGATCGGGTGCGAGTCCGAGCTGACCACCCGCCACACCACGGTGTAGGCGCCGGCCGGGGCCCCCGGCTTGAGCTTCTGCGAGGCGACGTTGTCCACGATCTCCACCGCGCCGTCGGCCCAGTTCGCGCCGGCCGCATCGTTGACCAGAATCTGCGAACCGAGCGCCAGCGGGTTCTTGTTGAACGTGACCGACACCTTCTCCGGCGGCGCCGCCACCGTGGCGCCGGAGGCCGGGCTGGTGGACTCTGCGGCGTCGTGCGCCGAGGCCGGAGCGACAGCACCCAGCAGGGCGGCGGCGAGGATCGCGGCGCCCAGCAGGGCACTCTGAAGCTGTCGGATGAGGCGCATGGTCTTGCTACTCCTAGTGTTGTCTTCCTTACAGACTAGGCGAAAACGCGCGGTTGGCAGCCGGGCGCCCAATAAGCTTGAGGTAACACCCATCACCCCCGGAGGACTAATGCCTGACCTAATGCTCAAGCAGGGCTCTGCACTCGACCGGTATTTCAAGATATCCGAGCGGGGGTCGAACATTTCCCGGGAAATCCGTGGAGGCTTCGCCACGTTCTTCGCCATGAGCTACATCGTGGTGCTGAACCCGCTGATCCTCTCGGTGCCCGATTCGACCGGCGCCACCCTCGGTTTCCCCGCCGTCGCCGCCGTCACGGCCTTCGTGGCCGGCATCCTGACGATCCTGATGGGCGCGTGGGCCAAGCACCCCTTCGCGCTGGCAACGGGCCTCGGCGTCAACGCCTTCGTCGCCGTGACCGTGGCCACCAACCCCGGCCTGACCTGGCCGGACATGATGGGCCTCGTGATGCTCTCGGGCATCACCATGCTGATCCTGGTGCTCACCGGCTTCCGGACCGCGGTCTTCAAGGCCGTCCCGGAGGGCCTGAAGACCGCGATCGTGGTGGGCATCGGCCTGTTCATCGCCCTGATCGGCCTCGTCAACGCCGGCTTTGTCCGGCGCATCCCCGATGTCGCCGGGACCACCGTCCCGGTCGGCCTGGGCTTCGACGGCAAGCTGCTCGGCTGGCCCACGCTGGTCTTCGTCTTCGGCCTGGTCCTCACGATCGCCCTCGTGGTCCGCAAGGTCAAGGGCGCCATCCTGATCGGCATCGTCGCCTCGACCATCCTGTCGGTGATCCTGGAATTCACGCTGCACATCGGCCCCAGCTTCGACGGCAAGACCTATAACCCGCAGGGCTGGTCCCTCGTGGCCCCGAAGTTCTCCGAATGGGCCGCCCCGGACCTGTCGCTGATCGGCAAGGCCAACCCCTTCGGCGCCTTTGAGCACCTCGGCTTTGTCGCCGCGACCCTGCTGGCGTTCGTGATCCTGCTGAGCATCTTCTTCGACGCCATGGGCACCATGGTGGGCCTGGCCACCGAGGCCGGCAGCATCGACAAGGACGGCAACATCCCCAACGTCGACCGCGTGCTGCAGGTGGACGCGCTCGGCGCGATCGTCGGCGGCGGGGCCTCGGTCTCCTCGAACCAGATCTACGTCGAATCCGGCGCCGGCATCGGCGAGGGCGCCCGGACCGGCCTGGCCTCCATCGTCACCGGCCTGCTGTTCCTGGTGGCCATGTTCTTCACCCCGCTGATCAACCTCGTGCCGTTCGAGGCTGTGGCCCCGGCGCTCGTCGTCGTCGGTTTCATGATGGTCTCCCAGGTCGGCAAGATCGACTGGCAGGACCTGGGCATCGCCATCCCGGCCTTCCTGACCTTCACGCTGATGCCGTTCACGTACTCGATCGCCAACGGCCTCGGTGCAGGCTTCATCATGTTCGTGCTGATCCGCACCTTCCAGGGCCGCGCGCGCGAGGTGCACCCGCTGATGTGGGCTGTGGCCGCGGCCTTCCTGCTGTTCTTCGCGATCGGCCCGATCGAGGCCGCCCTGGGGATGCACTAACCGCTCCCCCTACCCCGCCGAGTTCGCATTTCGCGGCAGTGTTTCCGGAAAACATTGCCGCGAAGTGCGAACTCGGCGGCGTTTAAGGGGCAGGTTCCGGGATTTCGGACACCACGACGGCGGCGCGGCTGGTTTTCCGGCCCGGGCTGGGGTGAGCTAGGGGCATGGTTTCTCCCGTTCCCGCCGTTGATGTCCCGCCGCAGCCCTGGACCGGACGGTTCGACGGCGACGGCCCCGAACACCGCCGCTGGTGGCAGGCCGTCACCCCGTACGCCCCGCGCCGCGCCCAGCCCGTGCCCGCCCGGCCGGTGCCCGCGCGGCCCGCCGTGATTCTCGGCTTCGGCAGCGACGCCGGGGTGCGCCGCAACAAGGGCCGCACCGGTGCCGCGGCGGCCCCCGCCGCCATCCGGGCCGCGCTTGGTCCGCTCGCGTTCCACTTGGGCCGGGAGGTGCACGACGCCGGCGACGTCACCGTCACCGGCGATGCTCTGGAGGCCGGGCAGGCGCGTACCGGGCTTGCCATCACCAGCCTGCTCGACGCCGGGCAGCTTCCCGTGGTGCTGGGCGGCGGGCACGAGACGGCGTTCGCGAGCTACCTGGGCGTGGCCGGTTCGGCGGCGGTCCGCGAGGGGCTGCGCGTCGGTGTGCTGAACCTGGACGCCCACTTCGACCTCCGCGACGAGGCCGTGCCCAGTTCGGGCACCCCGTTCCTGCAGATGGCCCGCGCGGAAGCCGCCGCGGGCCGCGAGCTGCAGTACGCCGTCGTCGGGATCTCCGAGCCGAACAACACCCGGGCACTCTTCCGGACCGCCGAGGAACTCGGTGTCGACTACCTGCTGGACGAGGACTGCTCGGCGGAGGCCGCCCGGGTGTTCGTGGCGGCGTTCCTGGCGCAGGTGGACGCCTTGCACCTGACCATCGACCTGGACGTGCTGCCTGCCTCGGTCGCCCCGGGGGTGAGCGCCCCCGCCGCCTACGGTGTGCCGCTGCCGGTGATCAGCGCTGTATGCCGCCAGGTGGCCGAGAGCGGGAAGCTCCTGCACCTTGACGTGGCCGAGCTGAACCCGGAATTCGACGTCGACGGCCGGACCGCCAAGGTGGCCGCGCGGCTGGTCAATACGCTGCTGGGGTAGGCGGCACCCCGGCACCGGGGCACAACGTCAGATCGATGTTTTCGGCGCTTTGCCCTCGTCGCCGTACTTCCGCGCGGCCTTCTTTTCGCGGAGCCGGTCCAACCGGTTCATGACGGGCGCCGTGGTGGCCCCGTGCAGCACGATGGACATGGCCACCACCAGGCCGATGAAGGCCCACAGCTGCTCCCCCTGGGCGGCGAAGTCGCCCTTGCTGAGCGCGTAGGCGAGGTAGTACAGCGAGCCGATGCCTCGGATGCCGAAGAAGGCGATGGCGATCCGCTCCCGCGGGCCGGTCTTGCCCCGTGCCAGGCCAATCCAGCCGGCCAGCGGACGCACGACCAGCAGGAACGCCAACGCCACGAGGATCTCCGCCCAGCCGATTCCGGCCAGCAGGCCCCGCGCGATCGCGCCGCCCAGGAGCACCAGGATGACCACCGTCATAAGCCGTTCGAGCTGCTCCACGTAGGAGTGCATCACGCGGTGGAACCCGTGCGTCCGTTCCGCGGCCCGGATGGTCACGGCACACACAAAGACGGCGATGAACCCGTAGCCTTCCAGCATCTCGGTCACCCCGTAGGCCAGGAACGTCGCCGCCAGCGCCACGAATCCCTCGGAGTGGCCGGACAGCCGGATGCTGTCACGGGCGGAGAAGAACAGCTGGCTCAAGGCCTTCCCGGCCAGCCAGCCGAGGAGGATGCCCATGCCGATCCGCCACACGACATCGGTGGCGAACCAGGACACGAACCACTCCGACGGCGACGGGCCCACCAGGCTGATGGCGATGGCCAGATAGACGAACGGGAAAGCCAGCCCGTCATTCAGCCCGGCCTCGGAGGTGAGGCCGAAGCGGATCTCGTCCTCACCGCGCTCGGTTTGGTCCTCGTCATCTGCCGGCTCCCCCACCTGGACTTCCGAGGCCAGCACGGGGTCGGTGGGCGCGAGAGCCGCCGCGACCAGCAGTGCGGCTCCGAGCCCCAGCCCCAGCACCCCGAGGCCCAGCAGCGTGAGGGCAACGATGCAGATCGGCATGGCCACGCCCAGCATCCGCCAGGTGGTGGACCATTCGCGCCTGCCCACGGGCCGGTCGAGCGCGAGGCCGGCACCCATCAACGAGATGATGACGCAGATTTCGGTCAGGTGGGTGGTGAACTCCCCGTATTGCAGGGGGTCCGGGTCCGGCAGCTCCGGGATGAACGTGAAGGCCAGCATGCCGGCGGCCAGGAAGACCATCGGCATGGACAGCGGCGCATTGCGCAACAGCTTGGGCAGAAGGGCGGCGGCGAAGACGGCCAGGCCGGCCGCCGCAAAAATGATGCTGGGAGCCTCAAACACTGCGTCTTCTTCCTGCCGGGGCCCGGATGCCCGGGAATGAGTGGGGCGCCGTCCCTGCGGAACGGCGCTCCCTCACCAAGATACGCGCGCGCGGCGTAAAACCGGCTGCGGCTAGCTGCGCCGCACCTCCACGCCGTCGGATTTCAAGAAGAGCTCTGTTTCAGACGGGACCGCCGGGACGAGCCACAGCACATTGCCGCTCAGTGAAACTTCCTCGACCTCACCGGCTGCCAACACCTGCGCATGCTTGAGGATCTCAACCCGGTCACCGGCCTTGAGGCTCCGCCAGTCGGAAACCGCCGTGGCCGTGGCCTGGCGCCTGGACATAACCGTCCCGCGTGCTTTCATGAACTTCTACCCCTTTGTATATGTTCTTTGTCACAACGTCGTTGGTGTGACTTTCCATTTGTACTACAGTTCCCGGGCCCCCGCGGGCCGTGTTGCCGACTATTTCGGGGGCACCGGAAATTGTTCATGCAAACTGCATTTTGTTTTTCTTCAGGCGAGATTTCCGACGGCGGATTCGGCCGCCGCCCGGACCTTGCCCGAGGCGACCAGGCGGTCCGCGGCTTCCAGCTCCGGGGACAGGAACCTGTCCGTGCCCGGGCCGTCGACGACGTCGCGCAGTGCGGCGATCACGGCCGTGCCCGCCGGGCCCGGGGTCAGTTCGCCGCCGGAGAGCTGGGTGCGGATGTCCAGCGCCCGCGCCGAGGTGACGAGTTCGATCGCCAGGACGCGGCGCAGGTTCTCCACCGCGCGGCGGAGCTTGCGGGCCGCGTGCCAGCCCATGGAGACGTGGTCCTCCTGCATCGCGGAGCTCGGGATCGAGTCCACCGACGCCGGAACGGCCAGCCGCTTGTTGTCCGAGACCAGCCCGGCCTGGGTGTACTGCGCGATCATGAGGCCTGAATCGACGCCGGGGTCCGCGGCGAGGAAGGCGGGCAGCCCGTGCGAGCGGGCCGGGTCCAGCATGCGGTCGGTGCGGCGTTCGGCGATGGAGCTCAGGTCCGCGACGGCGATCGCCAGGAAGTCCAGCACGTAGGCCACGGGGGCGCCGTGGAAGTTGCCGTTGGAGCTGACGCGGCCGTCGGGCAGGACCACCGGGTTGTCGATCGCGGCGGCCAGTTCGCGGGAGGCCACCAGGGCCGCGTGGTCCACGGTGTCCCGGACGGCGCCGGCCACCTGGGGCGCGCAGCGCAGCGAGTACGCGTCCTGGACCTTGGTGTCGTTGATCCGGTGCGAGGCCACGATCGGCGAATCGGACAGGACCCGCAGCATGTTGTCCGCGGAGGCAGCCTGTCCCGGGTGCGGCCGGAGCGCGGCGTGCAGTTCGGGCAGGAACACCTGGTCGGTGCCGAGCAGCGCCTCGACGCTGAGCGCGGCGGTGATGTCCGCCGTCGTGAGCAGCTGGCGGATGTCCGCGATGGCCATCAGGAGCATGCCGAGCATGCCCTCGGTGCCGTTGACGAGGGCCAGGCCCTCCTTTTCGGCCAGGGTGACCGGTTCGATCCCATGCGCGGCGAGGAGTACGGAGACAGGCTCCTCGTCACGCCCGCCGTACGTCACGCCGTCGGGGCCGGTGGCTTCGCCCTCGCCCATGAGGACCAGGGCGCAGTGCGACAGCGGGGCGAGGTCACCGGAGCAGCCGAGCGAGCCGAATTCCCGGACCACCGGGGTAATGCCGGCGTTCAGCACGTCCACCATGGTCTGCAGCACGACGGGGCGGACACCCGTGCGGCCGGAGGCGAGGGTCTTGGCGCGCAGGAACATGATGCCGCGGACCACCTCGCGTTCCACGGCCGGGCCCATGCCGGCGGCGTGGCTGCGGATCAGGGATTTCTGCAGCTGGGTGCGCAGTTCGTTGGGGATGTGCCGGTTGGCCAGTGCCCCGAAGCCGGTGGAGATGCCGTAGGCGGGGGTCTCGCTGTGGGCGAGGTCGTCGATGTGGGCGCGGACCTTGGCGACGGCATCGAGCGCGTCCTGCGAGATGGTCACCTGCGCGTCGTGGCGGGCGACGGCGACGACGTCCTCGGGGGTGACGCCGCTGGAGCCGAGGGTGACGGTGAGCGGTGAGTGGGTGGTGAGGGTCATTGGGTGTTCCTACTTATTTCTCATCGATTGCTCCGCAGGTGCCCTTTTGGGGGCCCAAAACGGCGGTTACGGAGCAATCGATGTGGATTGGGGGCTCGTTAGTGGGTTTCGTTGCTCGCGGGGAGCATGGGGATGCGGACGCCGCGTTCCTTGGCGACCTCGACGGCGCGGTCGTAGCCGGCGTCGACGTGGCGGATGACGCCCATGCCGGGGTCGTTCGTGAGCAGGCGTTCGAGTTTCTGCGCGGCGAGGTCGGTGCCGTCCGCGACGGACACCTGGCCGGCGTGGATGGAGCGGCCGATGCCGACGCCGCCGCCGTGGTGGATGGAGACCCAGGTGGCGCCGGAGGCCGTGTTGAGCAGGGCGTTGAGCAGCGGCCAGTCGGCGATCGCGTCCGAGCCGTCGGCCATGGCCTCCGTCTCGCGGTACGGGGAGGCAACGGAGCCGGAGTCGAGGTGGTCGCGGCCGATCACGATGGGCGCCTTGACCTTGCCCTCCTTGACGAGCTGGTTGAACAGCAGCCCGGCCTTGGCGCGGTCGCCGTAGCCCAGCCAGCAGATGCGGGCCGGCAGGCCTTCGAACTCGACCCGCTCCTGTGCGGCGTCGATCCAGCGGTGCAGGTGCTTGTTCTCCGGGAACAGTTCCTTGATGGCCGCATCCGTGACGGCGATGTCCTCGGGGTCGCCGGACAGGGCCACCCAGCGGAACGGGCCGAGGCCCTCGCAGAACAGCGGGCGGATGTAGGCGGGGACGAAGCCGGGGAATTCGAAGGCGCGGTTGTAGCCGCCCTTGCGGGCCTCGTCGCGGATGGAGTTGCCGTAGTCGAAGACCTCGGCGCCGGCGTCCTGGAACTCGACCATGGCCTGGACGTGCTTGGCCATGGAGGCCTGCGCCTTCTTGGTGAAGCCCTCGGGATCGGCGGCGGCCTCGCGGTGCCATTCCTCGACGGTGATGCCCTCGGGGAGGTAGCTCAGGGGGTCGTGCGCAGAGGTCTGGTCCGTGACGATGTCGACGGTGAGCTCGCCGGCGTTGTGGCGGCGCAGGATCTCGGGGAAGACGGTGGCGGCGTTGCCGACGTAGCCCACCGACCAGCCGCGGCGCTCTTCCTTGGCTTTGAGGACCTTGGCGATGGCGGCGTCGAGGTCCGTCTCCACCTCGTCGAGGTAGCGCTTGCCGGCGCGGCGGCGCAGGTGGCTTTCGTCGACGTCGACGATCAGGCAGGCGCCGTCGTTCAGGGTTACGGCGAGCGGCTGGGCGCCGCCCATGCCGCCGCAGCCGCCGGTGAGGGTCAGGGTGCCGGCGAGCGTGCCGTTCTCGTCGCCGGTGAGCTTGCGGGCGATCGCGGCGAAGGTTTCGAAGGTGCCCTGCAGGATGCCCTGGGTGCCGATGTAGATCCAGGACCCGGCGGTCATCTGGCCGTACATCATCAGGCCCTCGGCCTCGAGCCGGCGGAATTCGGGCCAGTTGGCCCAGTCGCCGACGAGGTTGGAGTTGGCCAGCAGCACGCGCGGCGCCCATTCGTTGGTGCGGAAGACGCCGACCGGCTTGCCGGACTGGACCAGCAGGGTCTCGTCCTTTTCCATGGTTTCGAGGGTGCGGGTGATGGCGTCGAACGCGGCCCAGGACCGGACGGCGCGGCCGGTGCCGCCGTAGACCACCAGGTCGTCGGGGCGCTCGGCAACCTCGGGGTCGAGGTTGTTCATGAGCATGCGCAGCGGGGCTTCGGTCTGCCAGCTCTTGGCGGTGAGCTCGGTGCCGCGGGCTGCTTTGACCGGGCGGGCACCGGTGGTGAAATCGGCGGGTGCCATGAGGGGCTCCTTTGTTGTCTCGGGTGGTTCGGGGATAGGAGGTTCTGTATCAACTAAAGCCTGTCCGCCGCCGCGGAAACAGGGACTGCGGGCCGGTGCTGTCCGGGATTCCAGACATGCCCGGTTCACCCCGCCGCCCCCGGTTGCGCTATCACTTTTGGTGCCTAAACCGCGGGCATAAGCACCGTAAGTGATAGCGCAACCGGGGTAGGGGTGGGTCAGGCGGAGGGGCGGCCGTGGATCCTGATGGAGAGATCGTCCGCGACTTTCCGCACCCGCGCGGCCAGGGCGGGCCATTCCTCGGGCGGCAGCTTGTCCTCGAGGAAGGTCACGGCGACGGCGGCCGTGGGCCAGCCCACGTGGTCCGTGACGGCGGCGGCGATCGAGCCGAAGCCCGGCGTCACCTCCCCGTGTTCGGTCGCGTAACCGCGCTGCCGGACCTGGTCCAGGTGCGAGGACAGCGCCGAGTACTTCATGATGGGCGACTCCGTCTCGTGCCGGGCGCTGAACGCCGCCGCATTGGGGTACAGCGCCCTGACCTGCGACTTCGGCAGTGCCGCGAGAATCGCCCGTCCGCTGGCGGTGAGGTGGCTCGGCAGCCGGACGCCGACGTCGGTCACCAGCGAGGGCCGGTTCTTGGCCCGTTCCTCGACAATGTAGAGCACGTCGCGGCCGTGCAGCACGGCGAGGTGCGCGCTCTCGCCGATGACGTCCACCAGCGCGGCCAGCAGCGGCCGGCCCAGCCGGGAGAGCGGCTCCTGCCGCGAATACGCGGAGCTGAGCTCGAAGGCGCTGATCCCCAGCCCGTAGCGCTGCTCCTCGTGCAGATGCAGCACGAAGCCGTTGGCCTCCATCACGCCGAGGAGGTGGTAGACGCTGGAGCGCGGCAGCCCCAGCGCCGTGGCAATGTTCGACGCCGCCATCGGCCCGCGCTTGGAGGCCAGCAGTTTGAGGATGCGCAGGGTGTTTTCCGCCGCCGGAACCTTGGACGCCGCCTTTGCCGGGGCGGCTTTTGGCGTCGCTGCAGGGGCAGGCGGGGTGGTGCTCGTGGCTGGCATGGATCCTCTTCATAGCGCGGTGTCCGGTATCCCGTACTTAAGCATGCGCCCGGGTCAGGTTCCTGGACAGCCAGGCCCGCCCCAAACTGTCTGGAATCCCGGACTTCGAGATGCGGGCCACCATCATCCGGCCGCAGAGCGCGGGATGTCTGAAATCGAAGACACCGTCCGCCCGTGAGGCTCATCACAGGCCGGCCCAACATGGTCTGCTGGTTAGCGATCCCCCTCCCAAAGACGAGAAGGTAGTCGCATGCAACAAGCCACCACGGACATCAAGCCAACGCCCGCTTCGGGGCCGACCGGCACCCCGGGCACCGCCGGCAGCGTAGTTGGCGCCGCCGTCGAGACTGTCCTGAACCGCGGACTCAATGTCCGCCACATCCGCTTCATGGCACTGGGTTCGGCGATCGGCACCGGACTGTTCTACGGTTCCGCCTCGGCCATCCAGAAGGCCGGCCCTGCCGTGCTGCTGGCGTACATGATCGGCGGAGCCGCCGTGTTTATGGTGATGCGCGCCCTCGGTGAAATGGCCGTGCGCCATCCCGTGTCCGGTTCCTTCGGCCAGTACGCCAGCCGCTACCTCGGCCCGCTGGCAGGCTTTGTGACGGGGTGGACCTACGTGTTCGAGATGGCGATCGTGGCCATCGCGGACGTCACGGCGTTCAGCATCTACATGGGCTTCTGGTTCCCCGAGGTCGAGCGCTGGATCTGGGTCCTGGCGATCATCTTCTTCCTGGCGGCGCTGAACCTGCTCAGCGTCAAGGTCTTCGGCGAACTCGAGTTCTGGTTCTCGCTGATCAAGGTGGTGGCCATCATCGCCATGATCGCGGGCGGCGCCGCCATCATCGTCTTCGGCTTCCAGGCCGGCGGCGCCACGGTCGCGCCCGGCCTCGGCAACCTCGTGGAGCACGGCGGGCTGTTCCCCAACGGCTTCGAAGGCCTCCTGGCCTCGTTCGCCGTCGTGATGTTCGCATTCGGCGGCATCGAAACCCTGGGCATCACCGCCGGCGAGGCCGCGGATCCGAAGAGGGTCATCCCGAAGGCCGTCAACACCGTCCCGGTGCGGGTGCTGCTCTTCTACGTGCTGACCCTCGGCGTCCTGATGAGCCTGTTCCCCTGGAACGAGATCGGCACCAACGGCAGCCCGTTCGTGCAGATCTTCAGCGGGCTGGGCATCCCGGCGGCGCCCCACATCCTCAATGCCGTCGTTATCACCGCCGCACTGTCCGCGATCAACAGCGACATCTTCGGAGCCGGCCGGATCCTCTTCGGCCTGTCCCGGCAGGGGCATGCCCCCGCGAGCTTCGGCAAGGTCTCCCGCCACGGCGTGCCGTGGATGACCGTGGTGATGATGGCGGGCATCCTGCTGGTGGGCGTGGTCCTGAACGCCGTCATCCCGGAGGACGTCTTCCTGCTCATCGCCTCGATCGCAACGTTCGCCACCGTCTGGGTCTGGGTGATGATCCTCGCGTCCCATGTGGCGATGAAGCGCGAGATCGCCCGCAAGGGGCTGCCGGCGTCGGAATTCCCGTCGCCCTGGTGGCCGGCTGCCTCGGTGGCAACGATCGTTTTTATGGCCCTCGTCATCGGCATCCTGGGGGCGTTCGAGGACACCCGCGTGGCACTGTATGTGGGTGCCGCCTGGCTCGGACTGCTCGTCATCGGGTACCGGCTTTGGGTGCGCGGCCATGGCCGGCTCCGGGCAGTACTCGCGGACGAAACCGCGCAGCTCCCGCAGGTTCCGGCGCGAAGCTAGGACGACGGCGGGACCGCCGGGCGGGCCTGCGGCGAGCCACCCGCAGGCCTCCCCGCGGGGCTAAAATCAGTCATGGTCCCCGCCCCCAACCTGCTGACCTTTGCCCTCGCGGCCCTGCTTCTGATCGCCGTGCCGGGACCCAGCGTGCTGTTTGTCATCGGCCGGACGCTGGCACTGGGCCGCCGGGGCGGACTCCTGAGCGTGGCGGGCAACGCCGTCGGGGAACTGCTGCAGATCGCCGCGGTGGCCCTGGGCGTGGGAGTGGTGCTGGCCCAGTCCGTCGTGCTGTTCAGCGCGGTTAAGTTCGCCGGCGCGGCCTACCTCATCTACCTCGGAATCCAGGCCATCCGGCACCGCGGCGGAGGCCCGACGGCGGCGGACCCCTCGCGTCCGGCGACGACCCTGCGGATCCTCCGGGAGGGATTCATCGTCGGTGCCACCAACCCCAAGTCGATTGTCTTCTTCGTGGCCGTGCTGCCCCAGTTTGTGGACTACTCGGCGGGCGCCATTCCGCTGCAGCTGGCGACGCTGGGGGCTCTGTTCCTCGCGATCGCGCTGGTCTCGGACAGCGGCTGGGCGCTGATCGCGGGGACGGCGCGGCGGTGGTTCGCCAGCTCGCCCCGGCGGATCGCCGCGCTGGGCACCACCGGCGGGGTGATGATGATCGGGCTCGGCGGAACCCTTGTCCTGGCCGGGAACGGGGCGGAGCCCCCGCCCGGCAAGTAGTCGGCGCCGGAGCCCAAGTGGTGCCCATCCTGACCGGGGTAGGAGTTACTCGTGTGACGAAAGGGGCGCGGGGCTACAGTTGCTTCACGGCGGTACCGGACCGGCCGGAAATGCTGGCTGGGGAGCCCTCCCGCAGCTGGCCCGGATTCGCCGAAAAACCCAATTGGCGCGCCCTCTGAAGGAGTGGTTCCGATGGAGTCCCAGGCATCTCCCCAGGCACAACGCGAACGACGCCGCGTGGTCCGTTTCCTCTCGGGAACGGTTGGCCGCGCCACAACACCGCGGATTCCGTTCCGGGTAGGACAGGTGCTGGTGGGCGATGATCCGTTCAGCGGCCGGCATCTAGGCACAGTCGCCGTGATTGACGCCCCCTACGTCGGTCTCCGGACAGCCGGCACCCCGCCGGGCGACGTCATCTTCTACGACTACCGGCAACTCCGGTACCCCGACTAGTGGACGGGCCCGATGACATGAGCTCAGCGAACGTTTCCTCGCACTTCCTGACCATCGCGGAAGTCGCTGCGGCCATGCGTGTATCCAAGATGACCGTCTACCGGCTGGTGAGGTCACATGCCATCGCCGCCGTACGGGTGGGCCGATCGTTCCGCGTTCCCGAGGACGCCGTCAACGATTACATCCGCCGGTCCACCGAACCCGCCACCGACGACAAGACCAACGACAAGACGACGGACTGACGGCTGCCCTGGCGCCCCGGTCAGCGCGTGGTCCAGCCGCCACGAGCAACGCGGGGAGGGGACGGCCCGCTACCGCGCGGACCAGCCGCCGTCCATCGTGTAGCTTGCGCCGGTGACCATCCCGGCGTCGTCAGAGGCCAGCCAGGCCACAAGGGAGGCGACCTCCTCCGGCTCGACGAGGCGTTTCACGGCGGCCTCGGTCAGCATGATCTTGGCAAGCACCTCGGCTTCCGGAATCCCGTGCACCTTGGCTTGGTCGGCGATCTGGGACTCGACCAGCGGCGTCCGGACATAGCCGGGGTTGATGCAGTTGGAGGTGACGCCGTGCGCGCCGCCCTCCAGGGCGGTGACTTTGCTC
>DATIUQ010000128.1:0-7410 GCA_035466775.1 Arthrobacter sp. | reverse complement strand
CCACGTCCGCGGCGCCGACTTCTTCGACGTCGAGCAGTATCCGGAGATGACGTTCCGGGCGACGGGCATCCGGGGGGACGGCGAGGATTACGTGCTGACCGGCGACCTGACCATCCGCGGCATCACCAAGCCGGTGGACCTGGAAGTCGAGTTCACCGGCGTCGCGGTGGATCCGTTCGGCGCCACCCGCGCGGGGTTCAGTGCGGAGGCGGACATCAGCCGCAAGGAATTCGGCCTGACCTGGAACGCCGCGCTCGAGGCAGGCGGGCTCCTGGTCAGCGACAAGGTCAAGATCAGTGTTGAAGCCGCCATGGTGAAACAGGCCTCGCAGGGGCCTGCCCCGGTCTAGAAAAGCAGCAAAACGAAGCCGCCGACCGTGGAAAGGATGCCCACCCCGGTGAGGATCCAGCCCACGGTCCAGGCCGCGTTGTCGTGCTTGGGCGGTTTGAGTCCCCAGCGCGACGGGTGGCACACGTCGTAGAAGAGGTCGACGTCGGAGCCGACCACCAGGCCGTGCGACTCGGCCACGGGCAGCAGGGAACGGTGGTCGGCGTCGTGGTGGTCCGTCCAGCTGTATCCGGTGAATCCGCCGGCGCTGATCACTTTGCCCGTGGTCCCGGTCCATTCGCAGTGCCGCCGCCGGGTAATCCAGCCCCACACCAGCAGCGGCAGGCCCAGGACGAAGCCCACCCATGTCATGACTTCGAGAATGGGTCCGAGCAGGTCCCCGAAGTTTGTCATCTGCGCACCCCGGCCCGCGGCGTCAGCGGGAGATGCGCGAGCGGCGCAGGAAGAACAGGATGCCGGCGCCCACCAGGACTAGGAGGCCCACGTAGAGGAGGAACTGCACGGCCTCCACAACAAGCCCAACAACCAGCAGGACGAGGGCGACAATCAAGGCAATCTTCAGGAGTGCAGGCATGCTCCCAGTATTGTGCCCTTTTGGGCGTTCGCAAAGCTCCCTGCCCGCGGCTGGCGTAACCGGGCGCATTTCAGGAATTGTTCAGGGTGAACCCCTAGGCCGGATCTGCCTCCGGCGGAGGACAATGGAGCCATGAAGACACTGCTTAATATCATCTGGCTGCTCTTTGGCGGGCTCTGGCTGGCCCTCGGGTACTTCGCGGCCGGGATCATCTGCTGCCTCCTGATCGTCACCATCCCATGGGGCCTCGCGTCATTCCGCATCGCCAACTATGCACTCTGGCCGTTCGGCCGCACAGTGGTGGACCGCCCGGGCGGAACCGGGTTGTTCTCCCTGCTCGGGAACGTCATCTGGCTGCTGGTCGCCGGCATCTGGATCGCGATCGCCCACGTGGTGACCGCCTTTGCCATGGCCATCACGATCATCGGCATCCCGCTGGCCATCGCCAACCTCAAGCTCATTCCGGTTTCGCTGATGCCCCTGGGCAAACAGATCGTCCCGACTGACAGGCCGTTCGTGACGACTTACAGCAAGGCCTACCGCTAGCCACCATCAGAGGAGGACTGCAATGTCCGAGCATGTCACCGCTGTCCCGGCAACTGCCGGCCAGGGTGAACCCGCCGCTTCGACCGAAGACCTCATGCTGGTCATTACCCGCGAATTCCAGGCCCCCATCGCCCGGGTGTGGTCCGCCCTGACCGACCCGGAGCAGGCAACGGCGTGGTGGGGGCCGCGGGGTTTCCACACCCCGCGCGAGAGCATCGACGCGGACCTGGAAATCGGCGGCCTCTACCGGGCCTGCATGGTCCAGGACAGTACGGGCGAGGAACACTGGTGGAGCGGTGTGCACACCGACATCGAGCCGCCCAACCTCCTCGTCTTCACCCATGCCTGGGACAAACCGGACGGAACCCGCGGCTTTGAGACCGAAGTGACCTTCCAGCTGGACGAGATCGACGGCGGCACCCGGATGACGTTCATCCAGGGCCCCTTCGACACGATCGACAACCGCGACGCCCACGGCGTCGGCTGGCGCGAATCCTTCGACCGCCTCGCCGAACTCCTCCGCCGCAGCCCCTGACAACCCAAGCAACCGGGAGTCACTTAACGCCCATCCCGAGGGGATTTATGGGCGCTAAGGATCCCCGCGTTGCAGTTCCGGCTACGGTTTCAGGGCCGCGGATTCGCGGGTCTCGTAGCTGATGTTCTGCAGCTCCTCGTCCGCTTCATTGACCTGCAGGACATACCCGTCGGGATCCGCGACTGTGAAGAAGCGGCCGAATGTTTCATCGAAAATGGCGGACGGCGCGAAGCCAGCCGAGGCGAGGCGTCCGGCCAGAGGCTCCAGCTTCTCGTCGCTGGTGACCTGCAGCGACACCGCGCCGGCGTCGAGGTGGGTGCCGGGGACGGCGGCGATATGGAGCCCCAACCCGCCGCCGTCGCCGCGAAATTCGGCCCAGGTCCCGCTGGTCGCAGCGGTTTGCTCCGTGAGGCCGAGCATGGCGTAGAAGCGGTTGGACGTCTCGATATCCCGCACGTAGCGGATTGGTGTGATTCTCATTTTCCCGTGCCTTCCTTGCTGTTGAGGACTTGCGTCAATGCTTGTTCCACATAGGCCGACAGGGACAGGCCCTCTTCGATGGCGGCGTGTTTGACCCGCTTCACCAGCAGCGCCGGCAGGTACACGTTGAACTGCGTTTTCTCGACCATGGCTAGAATGCTAGCAATATAGCAAAGGGTTTGGCTAGGGGGCTGGCGTTCCGCCTACCCGAGTTCGGCCTGCAGGTTCCGCCGCGCCGCGTCCAGCCACAGGTCCCTGCCGCGCGGGGTGTGGAAGAGCGGATCCAGCTGCAGGAGCCGGCGGACGACGGCGGCGCGCCCGGCGGCGAAGTCGTCGTCGCCGATGTGCGCAAAGTCCTGCCGGACGGCGGCCAGATACCGGGCGTAGGCGTCCGGGGTCCCGCCCAGCACGGAGAGGTCGGCGTCGCTGAGCAGGGCGGCGTCACCGTCGCCGGTCTCGGGCCGGTGGTCGGCCGTCATCCGCACCAGGCGGGCCACCTCGTCGACGTCGGCTGCGGGAAGTCCCGCGCGGGCCAGCCGGATTTCGGCGAGCCGGGCCGATTCCTCCTCGTCCTGGCCGGCGATCCCGCGGTAGACGGCGTCGTGGAACCAGGCGGCGAGCAGCACGGTGCGGGGCGGGGCGGCGGGTCCGGTCAGGAGGTCCAGGGCCTCCAGGACTGCCAGCAGGTGGGTGCGGCCGTGGTACTTCCGGTGCTCCTCGCCCCAGCGGTCCAGCAGGTCCAGGAAGAGCGCGTCGTGGCCAGGCAGCACGTCGTTCCACCGGGTCAGCAGCGGAAGTTTCAGGGAGCCGCTGCGGCGCCGGGCCGGGATCCGCAGGCCGCTGCCGATTAGTTTGCGGACCAGGACCCGGCCCTCCACCGGGACGGCCCCGGCCGCCACAAGCGCGCTGTACCGGGCTTCGGCGACGTCGTAATGGTCGCCGTCGAACGCCCGTTCCGGGATGCCGGCCGCCGCCGCGAAGGCGTGCAGTTCCGCCAGGGAGGTGTCCGAGATCAGGTGCGAGAAGTGCGTTCCGTGCGCCGGCCAGAGCGGAGGGTCCAGGTAAATGGCCATACTGGAAGTCTAGACAGGCTTCGGATCAGCCGTGGTTGGCGTCCACGTCCGCGGTGTCGGACTGGTCTTCCTGCCGCGTCCGGGCATTGTGCGGCTTGGAGCGCACGCCCTCGCCCTTTTCGTTCAGCCGCGTCTCGTGCTCTGCCTCGGCGATGGCCTCGGGCGTGATGTCGCCCCCTGAGTTCCACGCCTTGATCGCGGCCCAGGCCACTGCCACAAGGGGGACGGCAAGGATCGCGCCGATGATGCCGGCGAGGATGGTGCCGGCGGTGAGTGCCAGCAGGATGACGAGGGCATGGACGTTGAGCGCCTGGCCCATCACGACGGGCTGCAGGAAGTTGCCCTCCAGCTGGTTGACCACGATCACCACAATGATGACGATCAGGGCGGCGAGCGGACCGTTGGCCACCAGCGCGACGAGCGCCGCGAGGATGCCGGCCAGGGTGGCGCCGATCAGCGGGATAAAGGCTCCGATGAACGTCAGGGCGGCGAGCGGCAGGGCCAGCGGCACCCCCATGATCACCAGCGCCAGGCCGATGAAGAACGCGTCCACGAAGGCCACGATCGAGGTCCCGCGCACATAGCCGCCGAGCACGTTGAGGCTCCGCTCCCCGGCGCGGCGCGCCCTGACCAGCTTCTCGCCCTTGAACGCCCGCAGCATGAAGGCCCAGATACTCTCGCCGTCCTTCAGGAAGAAGAACAGGATGACCGCCATGAGCAGGGCGCCGGTGATGAAGTTGCCGGCCGCGCTGAGCCCGGAGATGGCCCCGGCGCCGACGGTGCTGCTGGTGGCGAAGTCGATGGCGGCGTCGCGGGCCTGCTGGATCTGCTGCTCGTCGATCGGGAAGGGGCCCGTGCGGATGAAGTCGTAGACACGGTTGAAGCCCTCCGTGGCCTTGCTGCCCAGTTCATCCGCCTGGCTCATGACGGCCAGGACGATGCCGGTGATCACGGCCCCGAACGCGAGGAGCAGCAGCACGAAGGACACCGTGGTGGCGGCCGTGCTGGGCCAGCCCCGGCGGCGCAGCCAGTGGACGAACGGTGCGATCGCGGCGGCGAGGATCAGCGCCAGCACCGCCGGGATCACCACGAGCCGGACCTGGATCAGGGCATAGACCACCACGACGGTCAGGACCAGCAGCAGGAGCACCTGCGCGGTCCTGATGCTGGCGCGGCCCAGGCTGTCGCCCCACGGGGTTGTCTTTTCCGGACTGCGCATGCTGATTTTTCTCCCACGATCGGACGGTCACGTTACGTACCAACCGTCTCACAGCCGGGGGCCGTAAGCCTGCGGGACGTGCCCGTGGAACTCGCCGTGGAACGTGCCCGCGGATCAGGACGCGGCGGGCCGCGGGCCGCGGGCCGGCGCCCGTACGAGGTTCCGAATCTACGGCTCAGGAGTGGCTCACACTCCGCAAATACGGGTTAGAGTTGCCCCATGCCTAATATTCGCGTTTCGGAGGCGGCCCGGCTGCTGGGGGTCAGCGATGACACCATCCGGCGCTGGACCGAGAACGGAAACCTGACTCCGCTCAAGGACGCCGCCGGGCGGCTCGCCGTGGACGGACTGGAACTGGCGCGCCTCGCCCGGGAGCAGGCCCAGCTGCCGGATGACCCGGCCCGGGCGGGCAGTTCGGCCCGCAACCGCTTCGTCGGCCTGGTCACCGCGATCACCGCCGACACTGTCATGGCGCAGGTGGAACTGCAGTGCGGGCCGTTCCGGGTGGTGTCGCTCATGAGTAGCGAGGCCGTGCGGGAGCTGGGCCTGGAGCTCGGCTCGGTCGCGACCGCCGTCGTCAAGGCCACTACGGTGATCATCGAGACCCCCAAGGGCAAGGGCATCATATGAGGCCCGGACGCAGGGCGGCCGCCGTGCTGGCGGCAGGAATTGTTGCCGCCGGTACGGCGGGCTGCGGCGCGCCGGCTGGATCCGGGGGCGCCGGCAAGACCCTGACGGTCTTCGCCGCGGCGTCCCTCAAGGCCCCCTTCACGGCGCTCGCCGCGCAGTTCGAGGCCGCGAATCCGGGAACCACGGTGACCCTCAGCTTCGCAGGGTCCTCCGACCTCGCCACCCAGATCAGCCAGGGCGCCCCGGCGGATGTCTTCGCCTCCGCCGACACAAAAAACATGGCCAAGCTGGCCGATGCAGGCCTGGTGGAGGGATCGCCCCGGGACTTCGCCACGAACGTGCTGACCATCGCCGTGCCTCCGGCCAACCCCGCGTCCATCGCCTCCTTCGCGGATCTGGCCCGGCCGGGCGTGAAGGTGGTCATCTGCGCGGCGCAGGTTCCGTGCGGCGCGGCCGCGAAGACCCTCGAGCAGGAAACCGGGGCCACCCTGAAGCCGGTGAGCGAGGAATCGTCCGTGACCGATGTCCTGGGCAAGGTCGTCTCCGGCGAGGCCGACGCCGGGCTGGTCTACGTCACGGACGTCAAAACCGCCGGGGACAAGGTGCGGGAGATCCCCTTTCCCGAGTCCGCGCAGGCCGTCAACACGTACCCGATCGCCGCGGTGCGGACCGGCAGGAACAAGGACCTGGCGGCCGCCTTCATTGAAGCCGTCACGGGCCCCGACGGCCAGCGGCTCCTTCGCGGCGCCGGCTTCGGAACGCCCTAGGCCCGGATGAGACGCCGGAGAGACACAACCTATAGCGGGATTCCGCGCTGGGTCGCGGCGGTTGCCGCCGTCGGCGCGCTGCTGGTGCTGCTGCCGCTCGCGGCCATGCTGGGCCGGGTCAACTGGCCGCAGTTCATCCCGCTCGTCACGTCCGAATCCTCGCTCACCGCACTGGGGCTCAGCCTCCGCACGGCCGCCGCGAGCACGGTGCTGTGTGTGCTGTTCGGAGTGCCGCTGGCGCTGGTGCTGGCCCGCGGCGACTTCCCCGGGAAGCGGCTGCTGCGGTCCTTCGTCCTGCTGCCGCTGGTGCTGCCCCCGGTGGTGGGCGGCATCGCGCTGCTCTACGCCTTCGGCCGCCAGGGCCTGCTGGGCCGGAGCCTCGAAATCGCCGGCATCCAGATCGCGTTCTCCACGACGGCGGTGGTGCTCGCCCAGACGTTTGTGGCCCTGCCGTTCCTCGTGGTCAGCCTCGAAGGCGCGCTCCGCTCGGCCGGGAGCCGGTACGAGGCCGTGGCCGCGACGCTCGGCGCGCGCCCCACCACCGTGCTGCGCCGGGTCACCCTGCCGCTGGTCCTGCCCGGGCTCGCTTCGGGCGCCGTGCTCTCCTTCGCCAGAAGCCTGGGCGAATTCGGCGCCACACTCACCTTCGCGGGGAGCCTGCCGGGCGTCACGCGCACGCTGCCGCTGGAAATCTACCTGCAGCGGGAGACCGACGCCGACGCCGCCGTCGCGCTGTCCCTGCTGCTCGTGGTGGTGGCGGTAGTCGTCGTCGGGCTGTCCTACCGGGGACCGGCGCCCGCCGGGTCCGGCCGCAGAACAATCCACGGTGCGGGCCAGCCCGAGCGGGTGGCGGCATGACGTTCACTCTCGACGCCGCCCTCGCCGCCCGCGGCTTCGAGGTGTCGCTGCGACTGGCGCCGGGGGAGACGGTGGCCGTGCTCGGCCCGAACGGGGCGGGAAAATCCACCCTGCTCTCCGTGGTCGCCGGGCTGCTGCGCCCGGACACCGGCCGGGCCGAGGTGAACGGCCGGGTCCTGTTTGAGCTTGGCCCGGGCACGCACACCTGGACCGCGCCGCACCGCCGCGGCACCGCCCTGCTGGCCCAGGATCCCCTGCTCTTTCCGCACCTGAGCGCCCTCGAAAACGTCGCCTTCGGGCCGCGGAGCGCGGGGGTGCCCAAACGGGAGGCCCGGGAGACCGCCCGGCACTGGCTGGCCGAGGTCGACGCCGCCGACCTC
>DATIUQ010000127.1:0-9581 GCA_035466775.1 Arthrobacter sp. | reverse complement strand
CGGCTAGCGTAGATACATGACCTCAACCACCACCGCCGGGACCGTCCGGCCTCAACGCAACATTCCGGCCGAAATCGCCCGCTCCTGGCTGCTGGTGAACGCAATGAAGACCGAACTCTTCGACCAGTCGGCCGTGTCCCGCGCGGACGCCATTATCCTGGACATCGAAGACGCGGTGGACCCCTCCCAGAAGGACGCCGCCCGTGCCAACGTCGTGGACTGGCTGACCGCCGGCGGCAACGCCTGGGTCCGCATCAACGACGCCACGAGCCCCTTCTGGGCCGACGACCTCGCCGGGCTCCGCGGCACCCCCGGCCTGCTCGGCGTGATGCTCGCCAAGACCGAATCCGCGGACCAGGTCACCGAAAGCTTCCACCGGATGGACGGCAAGACGCCGGTCATCCCGCTCGTCGAGTCCGCCGTGGGCATCGAGGAGGCCAACAACATCGCGAAGGCCCAGGGTGCGTTCCGGCTCGCCTTCGGCTCGGGCGACTTCCGCCGCGACACCGGCATGGCGGCCACCCCCGAGGCCATGGCCTACCCCCGCGCCAAGCTGGTCGTCGCCAGCCGCGTCGGCAACCTTCCCGGCCCCATCGACGGTCCCACGGTCGGTACCAACCACCCCATCCTCCGCGAGCAGACCGGCATCACCGTCATGATGGGCATGACCGGCAAGCTCTGCCTCGCGATCGACCAGACCAACGTCATCAACGAGGTCATCAGCCCGACGCCGTCCGACGTCGCCTGGGCCACTGACTTCATGGCCGACTTCGAAGCCAACGGCCGCGTCATCCGCGACGGCTCCGACCTGCCCCGCCTGGGCCGCGCCGAGAAGATTATGAAGCTCGCGGTAGCCTTTGGGGTGCAGCCGGCCCTTTAGCCGCCCCGAACCAAGGAGACCCCGTGACCGATACCCGCTATCTGGTCCACGGGGTCTTTTGGGATGCCGAACCCGCCGGAGCCTGCTTTGAACCGGCCGAAGCGGGCACGTCCGACGGCGGGCACCCCGTGATGCGCCTGCAGGACCCCGACGGCGGCTGCACGGACCTGGCGCTCGGCGCCGGCGCCCGGCTGGGCTTCCGCCTCGCGGCAGCGTGGAAGTCCTGCCTCGGGCACCACAAGGTGCACGGGCCCGCGGACAGGGATCACGTCCTCTGCCCGGCCCGGTCGCGGGCCGTCAAGGGCAGCCAGTGCGAGCAGTGCTTCGTGGTGGACGATTCACGGCTCATCCATGATTTCCACCGCGGCGGACGCGTGCCGCCCGGGCTGCGCGCCTACCTGATGCAGCCGCACTGGCTGTACGTCGCCACCTTCGCCAGCGGGGCCAGCAAGGTGGGCACCGCCGCGGACCTGCGGAAGTGGAAGAGGCTCGCCGAGCAGGGCGCCGTCGTCGCCCGCTATGTCGCCCGCGCCGACGACGGCCGGGTGGTCAGGATCCTCGAGGACATGGTGACCCGCGACGCCGGCCTTCCGCAGCAGATCCGGTCCGCTGCCAAGGCCGCGGCCCTGACCGGGCCGGCCCCCGCCGCCGAGCTGGATGCCCTGAACGGCAGGCTGGCCACCGGGGTCCGCGAGTTGCTGGCGGGCGTCGGGGGAGGCGGTTTCGGGATCGTCGACGAGCCCTGGCAGCGGCCGGGGTTTTCGGATGCGGCCTGCGCGCCGGCGGCCCGGCACGCCTACCCGCACGAGCTCAGTACGGGAACCCACGGGTTCCGGATCGACTCGCTGAGCGGCAGCATCGCACTGGCCACGCTCGACGGCGCCGATCTTGGGTTCGTCGTCAACCTCGGGCAGCTGAAGGCCAGGACCATCGAGCTCGGCGACCACCGCACGGACGTTCCGGCGGTCCAGGAGTCCCTGTTCTGAGCGGCAACCCGAAAGCAGCGGCCCGGTAGACTGGCACGGTGCTGAAAGAATTCTGGGACTCCGCGTCAACCACCTACAAGGTGCTGGTTTTCAGCGCAATGGGCATGCTCGGGGTGGGCATTTTCCTGAACCTGGTGGGCAACAGCACCGGCAACCAGAACCTCGCCGTCGCCTCCCTCGCCGTGATCGGCGTCGGGCTGATCCTGCACATCGCCGGGATCGTGGTCCGCGGCCAGACGATCCGCAAAAACCTCAAACGCTAGCAGCCGCATTCCGGCGCACGTGGCTGCGTGCATGCTCCACGGCCTCGGGCAGGGACGTGAACAGGTGCTTGTGGTGCCGCAGCGAGCGAATCACGCCGACGTTGGTCACCAGCTCAAGGTGTTGCGGCTGGACGCCCTTGAGCAGGACCGTCACCCCGCGCAGCTCCAGCGCCGAAATGACCTCGACCAGGGTGTGCGCCCCGGTGGCGTCGAGCATCCGCACCTGCGACAGCCGGATGATGGCCACCTGGATGTCCCTGACCTGGCTGATTTCCTGCAGGACGCGTTCCGCGGCGCCGAAGAACATGGCCCCGTCCAGACGGAAGATCGCGATGTGTTCGTCCCCCTGCACGCGCGCTCCGGGGATCTCCTCGCGCTTGACCCCGCTGAGCGAGGCGAACTTCCGCAGCGTGAAGAGGGCCGCGGCGACAAGTCCGATCTCGATGGCAACGATCAGGTCGAAGGCCACCGTGATGAGGGCCGTCAGGACGAACACGAAAGCGTCGGCGCGGGTGGAGCGCAGGACGGCAGACACCGTGTGCAGCGAGACCATCCTGATGGCCGTGACCATCAGGATGCCGGCCAGGACCGCCAGCGGGATCTTCCCGACCAGTCCCGCCGCCAAATAGATGATGGCCAGTAACACCAGGGCGTGCACAATGGCGGACAGCCGGGTCCTGGCACCGGAGCGTACGTTGACGGCGGTCCGGGCGATGGCCCCCGTCGCCGGCATACCGCCAAACAACCCCGCCGCAACGGAGGCGAGACCCTGCCCCATGAGCTCCCGGTCCGGGCTGTAAGCCCCGGAGGGCCTCCCGTCCGGGCCGACCAGGCCGGCCGCCACCCGTGCGGAGAGCAGGGATTCAATGGCAGCCAGCATCGCGATGGACACCGCGGGCATCAGCAGCCCGCCCAGCGCCGCAGGATCGAGCGCCGGCACCGACGGTGCGGACAGCGAATGCGGCAGTTCCCCGATCCGGGGGACGTCCAGCTTAAGCAGCTCCGCGGCCACGGTGGCCAGGAGCACGGCGACCAGGCTGGCGGGAAGGGCCTTGTTGAGCTTCGGAAGCAGGAGCATCACCGCCGCGACGACCGCGACGATGCCCAGCGTCTGGACCACAGTGGGCAAGGTGGCCCGGGAAGCGGCCTCGACGGCCGCCAGAAGCGTGTTGTGGCCCGGTATCCCCTCGGTGCCGGTGGCCATCGGAACCTGCTGGAGGAAGATAATTGCTGCAATGCCGAGCGTGAAGCCCTCCACCACTGGCCACGGGATGAAGGCCACTGCCCGGCCCAGTCCGCTGATGCCCAGAATGGCCACCAGGAGCCCCGCCAGCAGCGAGACCAGGGCGATGCTGCCCGCGCCGTGGACGGCGACCACCGGGGCCAGCACCACAACCATGGCGCCGGTGGGTCCGGATACCTGGACGTGCGAGCCGCCCATAACCGCCGCCACCAGGCCGGCCACTACTGCGGTGACCAGTCCGGCTTCGGCGCCGACGCCGGAACTCACGCCGAAAGCCAGTGCCAGCGGCAGCGCCACAATCCCCACGGTGATGCCCGCCAGCAGGTCCGTTTTCCAGGAGGAGCGGAGCCCGTCATAGTCTTGGCGGGACGGCAGGAACCGGCGGAGGTGCGCCAGGGCGGCGCTCATGAATCGGAAGCGCTGAGATGCTCGCTGGGCAGTGCCTGTGCGAGCTTGAGCTGTTCGTTGGAATCGGCCAGGCTGTCGAGGAGGAAGGCCCGGGCGATGGCCAGCAGTTCGGCGATTTTCGGATGCGCCAGCCGGTACGTCACGGCGTTGGCGGACCGGGACGAGGTCACCACCCCATGGCGGCGCAGCGTAGCGAGGTGCTGGGAAAGGTGCGACGCCTCAAGGCCCGTCTCGGCCAGCAGGTAGCTGACGGGCGCCGAGTGGTCCGGCGCGGCGGACAGCAGTTCGAGCACCCGGATCCGCGCCGGATGGGCGAGCGCCTTGAACAGGTTCGCCTTGATCTCGTACAAGGGCGTTTGCGCGGCTGTAATCATCGCTGCCTGTGCTTTCTCATCGCCGCAACTCCCGGATCGGCCATGAATTGATGAAATGATGGTTTCATCATACGGCAGTTCGTCATCCTGCTCACCCCCGTCATCATCGCGGGCGGCCCGGCGGCGTGGCGATAGGCTGGATCCATGACTATCAATCCGGACCTGCAGGGGCGCAGCTACCCTGCCGCAGAGGTGTACGACGTCGGCCGCGAGAAGATCCGCGAGTTCGCCCGAGCGGTCAAGGCCACCCACCCCGCCCACTTTGAGGTGGAGGCGGCCGCGGCGCTGGGGCACCGCGATGTCGTGGCGCCGCCGACCTTCGCGATCATTGTCGCCCAGCGGGCGGACGCCCAGCTGATCGAGGACCCGGACTCCGGCATCGACTTCTCCCGGGTGGTCCACGCAGACCAGCGCTTCATCCACCACCGGCCGATCGTGGCAGGGGACCGGCTGGTCGCGGAACTCCACGTCGACGGGGTGCGTGCGATGGGCGGCGGGGCCATGATCACCACCCGCTCGGAGATCTTCGCACTTACCGCAGGTGCAAACGCAGTCGCCGCAGGCGATGATTCGCGTGAGGCCGTCGCCACTGCCACATCATCCATCCTGGTCCGCGGAGAGGGACAGTAGCCATGACACCCACATTCTCAACACTCACTGTCGGCCAGGACATCGGCAGCCGCAGCATCGACGTCACCCGCACGGACCTCGTCAAGTACGCCGGCGCCTCCGGTGACTTCAACCCCATCCACTGGAACGAGGCCTTCGCCACCAGCGTGGGACTGCCCGGCGTGATTGCCCACGGCATGTTCACCATGGGCTCCGCCGTCCAGCTCGTCTCCGACTGGGCCGGCGACCCCGCCGCCGTCGTCGATTTCCAGACCCGTTTCACTAAGCCGGTCCCGGTGGCCGACACCACCGGCACCCCGGACGCCGGCGCCGTGATCGAGGTCAGCGGCGCCATCGGGGCGCTCGACGCCGCGGCGGGCACCGCCCGTGTCGACCTCACGGTCCTCTCCGCCGGCCAGAAGGTGCTGATGAAGGCGCAGGCCGTCGTCAGGCTGGCCTGACCCCGGATGGCGGTGCAATGAGCGTCAGCACGGGCCAGGCGGCGGAGGTGACCCACTGGCGCAACGCCGTCGTGGCCGCCTACGCCGTCAGCGGCATTGCCTTCGCCACGTGGGTGTCCCGGCTGCCGGCCATCCGCGACGGGCTGGACCTCACCCCGGGGAACATCGGGCTGCTGCTGCTGTGCATGACCCTGGGGTCCTTCATTTCGGTCTCCGCGTCGGGGCTGATCGTGCTCAGGTTCGGCTCGAAGCAGACCATCCGGATAGGCAGCATCATGGTCGGCGCCGGGCTGGTCCTCGCGGGACTGGGCACGTCCGTCCTGGTCAACCCGCTCGCCGTCGCGGCGGGACTGGCCGTGATCGGGCTCGGCACCGCCAGCTGGAACACGGCCTCCAACGTTGAGGGTGCCGCCGTGGAGCGCGCGGTGCGCCGGCACATCATGCCGCGGCTGCACGGCGCCTTCAGCCTCGGCACCGTGGCCGGCGCCGGGGCGGGCGCCTGGGCCGCCGGAGCCGGCGTGCCCGTCTTCTGGCACTTCGGCGTCGTGGGGATGCTGGTCGCGGGCTCCGTGGCCACCGCCGCGTCGTGGTTCCGCGCCGACATCACCCCGGTGGAGGGCGGCCAGAGCTTCAGACCGGCCGAAGTCGATACGTTCGAGGATCCCTCCACCGGGCCGATTCCGATCATCCGGCCGGCCACGGACCGGCCCGATGAACCGCTGGACAACAAACGCCAGATCGCCCAGGCCTGGCGGGACCGCCGGACACTCCTGCTGGGCGTCCTGGTGCTGGGCCTGGCCCTCGCCGAGGGCGCAGCAGGGGACTGGGTGGCGCTTGCGCTCGCCGACGGCCACGGCCAGTCCGACGCCGCGGGCGCTGCCGGGTACGGGCTCTTCGTCACGTTCATGACCATAGGCCGGTTCGCGGGCACGGTGGTCCTGGACCGCTTCGGCCGGGTCCCCGTGATGCGCTGGTGCGCGGCCCTGGCCGTACTGGGCCTGGGCCTGTTCGTCTTCGCGCCGGTGCCCTGGGTGGCCTATGTTGCCCTCGCGCTGTGGGGCCTGGGCGCCTCGCTGGGCTTCCCGGTGGGCATGTCCGCGGCGGCAGACGACCCGGTCAAGGCGGCCGCCCGGGTATCCGTGGTGTCCACGATCGGTTACGGTGCGTTCCTCTGCGGCCCGCCCCTGCTGGGCCTCCTGGCGGAGCACGTCGGCATCCTGCACTCGCTGCTGGCTGTGATGGTGATGCTGGTGGTCAGCTTCCTGCTCTCCCCGGTGGCCCGGAAGCCCGACTGACGTCGGTGCTTCCGCTTAGGGGAGCGCGGCGGAACCGGGCTAGGCTGGACGGGTGACCCAGACTCTGCTTTCCGCCCTGACCACGGCCGCCGTCGGCGGCCCCGCCGGCCGTTTCATCGAGGCCCGCACCGAGGCCGGGATCATCGACGCCGTCCGTTCAGCGGACGCGGCCGGCGAGCCGCTGCTGATCATCGGCGGCGGCTCCAACCTGCTGGTGTCCGACGACGGGTTCCCCGGCACCGTGCTGAAGATCGCCTCGGAGGGTTTCACCGTCAGCGCGGAGGACTCCTGCGGCGGCGTCGCCGTGGTGGTCCAGGCGGGCCACAACTGGGACGCCCTGGTGGAATACGCGGTGCGCCACGCCTGGTCCGGCATCGAGGCGCTCTCCGGCATCCCCGGCGCCACGGGCGCCACGCCGGTCCAGAACGTCGGTGCCTACGGCTCGGACGTCTCCCAGACCATCGCCGCCGTACGGACCTGGGACCGGCACCGCAACGCCGTGCAGACCTTCACCAACTCGGAGCTGAAATTCGGCTACCGCGATTCGATCCTCAAACAGACCACCGTGAACGGCTCCCCGCGCTACGTCGTGCTCACGGTTGAGTTCCAGCTGCCCCTGGGCCGGATGAGCGCCCCCGTGAGGTACGCCGAGCTCGCCCGGGCTCTCGGCGTCGAGGCCGGCCAGCGGGCCTATTCCACCGATGTCCGGCGCGAAGTGCTGCGGCTCAGGGCGTCGAAGGGCATGGTGTGGGATGCGGCGGACCGGGACACGTATTCCACCGGATCATTCTTCACGAACCCGATCGTGCCCGCCGATGTGGCCGCCGGGTTGCCCGAAGGCGCGCCGCGGTACCCAGGCGGCGCCGACGGGCTGACCAAGCTCTCTGCGGCCTGGCTGATCGACCAGGCCGGCTACGGCAAGGGATTCGGCCTCGAGCCGGACAGCGTGTCCGGCGGCCGGGCCTCACTGTCCACCAAACACACCCTGGCCATCACTAACAGGGGGTCGGCCAGCGCGGCGGACCTGCTGGCGATCGCGCGCGAGGTGCGCCGCGGCGTCGTCGAACGCTTTGGGATTGAACTGCATCCGGAACCCCTGCTCATCGGCGTGGAGCTGTAGGACGCAATACTGTTCCGGCCGTCAGTTCCTGCCGCGGTGCGGGACGACTTTGCTGAAGAGCATAAAGGTAAAGCCGGACGCGGCGGCGCCCAGGAAGAACACCTGGCAGAACGCCACTGACTGGACGCTGGGGCCGCTCCGGAGCACAAGGCCTGCGAGGGCGAAGACGACCGCACCCGCCAGCAGGGCCACGGAGCCGAGCAGGAAACTCTGCACGGTGTCCGGCATGTCCCCGGATTTCAGGTCTTCAGCTGAATCGCGCTGGTCATGCAGCCGGGGCCGCGGCTGTACCGAGGCAGCCGTGACAAAGCTGACGACCGCCACGGCCATGGACGCCACCGCCACGACCTGCAGCGTGCTCATCATCGGCGAGAGGCGCGTTCCGCTGGCAATCGCAATGGCGAGCCCGGCGGTCATGCCGGCCGCGCTGGAAGCCCAGCCCAGCAGGGCCAGCCTCCTGCTCAGGGGCCGCAGCAGCGGCCACATCTCACTCATGGTCATCCAACAAGGGTAGGGAGTCCGGCTGGAAGGCGGCTGGGAACCAGCCGTCAGGAGTCCTAGCATGGGTGCATGACAGCATCGGCGCGTGTCCGGCTCAGCCGGGGGATCCTGGGCCGCCTGCGGCTGGCGTCGCAGGGCCTGGCCGGGTCCGGGTTCCGCAGCGTCGCGGCGGCAGTGCGCTGGATGACTGCGATGCAGGCGCAGGACCTGCAGGCGGCGCTCTGGGCTGTAGGCCAGCGGGTGCCGGGTTCCCGCATGGCCGATGTCCGCAGCGCCCTGGACCGGGGGGAGATCGTCCGGTCCTGGCCGATGCGGGGGACTCTGCACCTGCTGGCTCCCGAAGACCTGAAATGGATGCTGGCCATTACCTCCGACCGGCTGATCCGGGGCATGGCCGGGCGCCACCGGGAGCTCGACATCGACGCCGCGGACGTCGACGCTGCGGCGGACACTGCGCTGCAGCTGGTCTCCGGCGGGGCGGCCGCCAGCCGGGCGGAGCTGTTCCAGGCTTTCGAACGGGCCGGCCAGTCCACGGCCGGCCAGCGCGGCATCCACCTGCTGGGGATGCTGTGCCAGCGGGGCTGGCTGGTGCAGGGCCCGCTCGCCGGCAACCAGCAATTGGTTGTGGCCTTCGATGACTGGATCACCGCATCGCGCGTCCTGGACCGGGCGGACGGCATCGCTGAGTGGCTGCTGCGCTATCTGCGCAGCCACGGGCCCGCTACGGAACGTGACTTTTCCTGGTGGTCCGGCATCCCACTGACCGAGGTCCGAGCTGCCCTGCCCCGGGTGTCGGACCAGTTGGTGGAGTTGAAGTTCGAGGGGACCAGCTACTGGCTCTCCCCGGAGGCGGCGGCCTTGCTCGACGAAGGGGTCCCCGCGGGCCGCCTGGTGCTGGCACTGCCCGGATTCGACGAATTCCTGCTTGGCTACACGGACCGGTCGCTAGTGTTGCCGCCGGAGCATGCGAACAAGGTCGTGCCGGGCGGCAATGGCGTCTTCCGGAAGACGATTGTTGCCGGCGGCCAGGTTGTTGGCACCTGGGACGCGTCCCGCAACGGAAAGGCCATTTCGGTTGTCCCTGAGCCCTTCGACGACGTCAACGGGCTGCGGCCTGCCGCCCAAAGATCCTTTGAGCTGCAGGCCGCAAAGTACCGGAGGTTCCTCGGCACGTGATGGTGTTGACCCCTAGAGGGTGCCGGTCGCGATGTTGAGCATACGGCGCAACGGTTCGGCTGCGCCCCAGAGGAGCTGGTCGCCGACCGTGAAGGCGCTGATGTACTGCGGCCCCATCTCCAGTTTGCGGATGCGGCCCACCGGGATGTCGAGGGTGCCCGAGGCGGCTACGGGGGTGAGGTCCGCCATGGACGCTTCCTTGGTGTTGGGCACCACCTTGGCCCACTCGTTGTCCGCGTCCAGGAGCTTCTCGATCTCGGCGACG
>DATIUQ010000126.1:0-3716 GCA_035466775.1 Arthrobacter sp. | reverse complement strand
CATAAGGGCAGTTACGGAGCAATCGACGGGGGGGGAATACACGACAGGGGTCGGGGGAACACACGACAGGGGTCGGGGAACCCACGAGAGCTGGCGGGGAACGCACGCGTCCGGGGCGCCGGGCGCAGCTGGGAGTTCGCCCTCACCTCTGTGACGACCCGCGCGTCTTTTGGACATGCCCCGCGGCCGGGCATACATTTCAGAGGAACCCCCTCCCCCTACCGACTTGGAAGGCCCTGCACCATGAACACCTCGGGATCATCCCGTCCGGCCGGCACGTCCCTCAATGCCCGCGGGAAGCTGCTGCTGGTCTGGGCGGCCACGGTCCTGGTGCTGCTGGGCATGGTGACGGCCGCCGTCGTCCGCACCGGTCCGGTGCCCCGGACGGACTTCCTCGCCAGCCTGCAGAGCCAGTGGGAGGGTGAGCCCGTGGCGGCGGCCCCTCCGACGCCGGCCCCGCGGGCCGCCGTGGACGTCGACGCCGAAATCAAGAAGATTCTGGCCGAGAATCCCGGCTACCGGGTGGGCGTCGTCCTCGCGGACACGCACGGCGGGGAGCCGCGCAGCTACGGCGACGGGACCGAGTTTGTGGCGGCCAGCACCGCCAAGATCATCACGGCGGCCGCCTACTACCACCTGGTGGAGACCGGCGAGAAGGCCTTGGACGTGCCGCTGGGCAGCTACGACGCCGCATTCCAGGTCAAGGCGATGGTCAACGCGAGCAGCAACGACGCCTGGCTGCTGCTGATGCAGGACATCGGCTACCCGCAACTGATCGAGTACGCCGCATCGATCGGGATCAGCTATGACCCGGAACAGAATCTGCTGACTCCGGCCGAGATGGCGGAGCTGCTCAAACAGCTCTCCACCGGCAAGCTGCTGAACGCGGAGCACACCCAGGAGCTGCTCGGCTACATGCAGCAGACCAACAACGAACGGCTCATCCCGGCCGCCGTCGGACCGGACATCACTGTGCAGCACAAGTACGGCGAGCTGGAGGGCTACGTCCACGACGCCGCCCTGCTGAGCTCCGGCGAGCGGTCCTACGCGCTGGCCATCTACACCTGGGGCGAGGACGGCGAGAGCGAGGAACGCCTGGCCGTGATCCACTCGGTGACGGACGTAGTGGCGAGGGCGCTGCGGGAGTAGGCGGGCCTATTGTCGCCCAGGGGTCGGCGAGAGTACGCTGGCGCTCGCTCGTCCCAGGGGAATGGCACCAAGCCGGAACCAGGGCGGCGATGCACTGCATGTTTTGTCATTCACAAGGCAATGGTCTCAACCGTTCGCCGCTCGCGGTGCCTGAAGGAGCCAACTCGACATGAATCGAGAAGTCCATGAAAAATGCATTCGCGCGTCATTTGGCACCCGTGGCATTGGTGGCCGCTTTCGCCTTGCCAGGAGCGCAGCCTGCCTCTGCTGCTGACGGGATCATCCTTCCGGCCGGGACCGGTTGCGAGTTCAATCTCGGATATTCCCCGACGGGCGGCAAACTCCACACGAAGGAATTCACGGACGCGGACGGCAATGTGGTCCGAAGCATCACTGCCGGCAAAGGCGTCGTCATCACGTACACCAACTATGGCGACGACCCAGACAATCCCGTGGCAGGAAAATCCGTCACCATCCGGACCGACGGATCCGTGACCAAAACGGTCACGAGCCGGGACGGAATCCAGACCATCACGGCAACGGGGCACAACGGGCTCATCATGTTCCCCAGCGACGATCCCCCCGGACCCTCCACCGTGCATTACATCGGACAACTCGTCTACACCGTTAATCCCGAGACGGGCGTCTTCACTTTCGTGAGCAGCACCGGGTCCCAGCGCGATATCTGCGCCGAGCTGAGGTAGGAGCCCGGCCCTGCTCACGGCCCGGCTAACGCGCAGAGCCCCCGCTGCACCTGGTGCAACGGGGGCTCTGTTCCAGCTGGAGACCCGGGTTAGCGGCCGAAGAGCTTGGCGAAGAAGCCGGTCTTGGTGCTGACTTCACCCTCGTGGCCCTTGCAGCGGTCGGCGCTCTTGACGCCCCGCATGACCTGGTCAACGTGCTGGCCGCAGCCGGCCCAAGTGGTCTTACCGCACTTCTTGCATGCAACCTGTCGGCACATCTGGTTCTCCTTGGTGGTGGGTCTGTGATCACTACTATACCCCCTGGGGTATGCGGGTCAAAAATGCGGGCCGCGGGAACACCCTGTTGCCAGCCGGCGTTGGTTCCGTACAGTGGCACCAGCGCTGCGCCGCTCCTGCACGAACTGACTTCCGAACCGTACCGAGAGGACCGCTGATATGGCTTACATCAAGGTTGGAACCGAGAACAGCACCGACATCGAGCTCTACTACGAGGACCACGGGACCGGACAGCCGGTGGTCCTGATCCACGGCTACCCGCTGGACGGATCCTCCTGGGAGAAGCAGACCACGGCCCTGCTGGGCGCCGGCTACCGGGTCATCACCTACGACCGCCGCGGCTTCGGCAAGTCCAGCAAGCCCACCGACGGCTATGACTACGACACCTTCGCCGCGGACCTCAACACCCTGCTCACCACCCTGGACCTGAACGACGTCGTGCTGGTGGGCTTCTCGATGGGCACCGGCGAGGTGGGTCGCTACTTGGGCACGCACGGTTCCGCCCGGGTGGCGAAGGCCGTGTTCCTCGGTTCGCTGGAGCCCTACCTCCTGCAGACCGACGACAACCCCGACGGCGTCCCGCAGTCCGTGTTCGACGGCCTGCTGGAGGCTGTCACCGCCGACCGCTACGCCTTCTTCACCGAGTTCTTCAAGAACTTCTACAACAGCGACACGTTCCTCGGCACACCCCGGCTGTCCGAGGAAGTGATGCGGGCCGGCTGGAACCTCGCGACGTCGGGCGGACCCACCGCGTCGGCGGCCGCGCAGCCCACCTGGCTCACCGACTTCCGCGCCGACATCCCCAAGATCGATGTCCCGGCGCTGATCGTCCACGGCACCGCGGACAACATCCTGCCGATCGACGTCACGGGCCGGCGGTTCGCCAAGGCCCTGCCCGGCGCCGAGTATGTGGAGATCGACGGCGCCCCGCACGGCATGCTCTGGACCCACGCCGCCGAGGTCAACGAGGTGTTGCTGGGGTTCCTGGCGAAGCCCCGGGACTAGCCTGCGCCGCTGCCGCGGGCCCGGGGACGGCTGGGATAGGCTCGCTGGGGACCGGAACCGGTCCCAACATTGAGGCGGGAATTCCTTGGATCTACTGGGCGGCATGGGCCGTGACGAACTCCGAATCTTTTCGTGGGTTGCGGCGGGCGTCTTCGCGCTCGCGGCCGGCATCTGGCGTCCGCGCAGGCTGCATTGGGCCGCGCTGGGCTCAGTCCTGCTCTTCGCGGCCCTCAACGCAGGTGCCGGAATCTACGTCCTGAACCACGTCGGCGATGCGCGCTGGTCAGGCGGCGAACAGCCGCTGAGCTCGCCGTCATTGTCCGGGACGCCTATCGTGGGCCAGTTCCTGGGCCCCCTGGACTCCGCCCTGAACGGCGTGGTCGGCGGGGTCAACGAGTTCCTGGCCTTCCAGCGGGCGCTTCCCATTGCACTGGACTTCCTTGCCGCGTCAGGCTGGGCCCTGCTGGCGTCGTTCCCGCTTGCCGTCCTTGCCGCCATGATCAGTTTCGCCCTGGCCAGGCGCCGGGCGGCGGACTTCGAGAGGTACCGTGCCACCGTAGATCTGCTCAAAGAGGAGCTTGA
>DATIUQ010000125.1:0-10793 GCA_035466775.1 Arthrobacter sp. | reverse complement strand
CGCGGCCACCGCGAGCTCGCGCCCGTTCAAGGTCGCATCCCCGATCCCGGTCACACCATCCTCGGTGGTGATCCGCAGGGTCACGAAGTTCCGGGAAGGGCTGGTCACAAAGACTTCAGCAGCAATGATTTTCATGGGGTCAGCCGTTCTTTCCAGAATGGGCGGCGCTCACGGGCGCCGCGGCGTTGGACGGGTAGTGGGGTGTGGTCCCGGAGGGCGGGCTGAAGGTGCCGCCAAGGCCGTGGACCAGCGCAATGACGCCGTGGTCCCCCGCCAATTCCGGTGAAACCAGCGCCAGCAGCGCGGCAACCCTCCGGTCGCTGTCGAGATCGTTGGCGGCGGCAATGTCTGCGCTTAACGGGTCCCGGAGCCCGGTGGCGGTGGCGGTGTAGTCGATCCAGGACGCCAGCATTAAAGCGCTGGCAGCCCCCGAGCGTCCCTGGGCGCGTTCCGCGTAGAGCAAGGGCAGTGCCCGCATCCGCAGCTTGGTGGTGCCGTCAGCCGCAATCTGGGACAGGTGGTGGGCGATCCGTCCGTTGCCGAAGCGGGCCCGCAGCGCCTCGCGGTATGCGGGAATGTCAAGGTCTTTGCCTTGCAGGTGCTCGGACGCCTCGTCCCAGAACGCTTCCACGGCGGCCAGGCAGCGGGGGTCCGCGAGCGCCTCGGCCACCGTGGCGTGACCGCGGAGTTGGCCAGCGTAGGCCAGCAGCGAATGGGCTCCGTTGAGAAGCCACAGCTTGCGGTTCTCGTAAGGTCCGATCTCCTCGACGAACACTGCTCCGGCGTCTTCCCAGCGCGGCCGGCCGGCCGGAAATTCGCCGCTCAGCACCCAGTTGTGGAAGGGCTCGGCAACCACTGCGGAATTGTCGCGGAAGCCGCACGATTCCCGGACCTCGGCAAGGTCCTCAGGGGTTGTCCGCGGGGTGATCCGGTCAACGGAGGTGCCGACGAAACTGACGTTGCCCGCGATCCAGCGGACCAGGTCCGGATCCAGCGAGCCTGCCAGATCCAGGATGGCGTTGCGGGCGACAGTTGCGTTGTCGGAGAGGTTGTCGCAGCTGACCACGGCCAGCGGGCCGGCACCGGCAGCCCGGCGGGCGGCGAGCGCGTGGACCAGGCGACCCAGCGGTGTCGTCGGGGTCCCGGGATCCGTCCCGGCGGCCGCGGCCGCCCGGTTCGCGATGACTTCCCCGTCGACGCGGTAGGCCGCCTCCGTGATGGTCAGCGTCAGGATGGACGTGGCCGGGGCTGCCACGAGTTCGGCAAGGCGCAGAAGGTCCGCTCCGTCCACCGCCTCCACGATGCTGCCGATCACCTCGAAGGTATCCCCCGCCTCGGATCGTTCGATCAGGGTGAAGAGGCCGTCCTGAGCGGCCAGGGCCTCGGCCGCGTCCGGGCGGCGTCCGGTAAAGGCGGCAATACCCCAGTCCGAAGCATCAGAGGCATTGTGCGTGTACCAGGCCTGGTGCGAGCGGTGGAAGGCACCGAGTCCCAGGTGGACGATGCGCACCGGAGCCTTCCGCAGCGCCCGCAAGGTGCGGTTGAGTTCGGGGATGGCACGCGTGGTCACAGCTTGAACACCCGCCTCGGTGCGGCATCGACGACGTCGACGATGAGTTCGTGGGCGCGTTCCTCGCTGACCCGGTGTTCGGCCACGAGTCGGGCCAGGAAGGCCGCCTCAATGCGCCGGGAGGTGTCGTGCCTGGTCGGGATGGAACAGAACGCCCGGGTGTCGTCAATGAACCCGGAAGACCGGGAGAAGCCGGCCGTCTCGGTGACGGCGGAGCGGAACCGCAGCATAGCGTCCGGGGCATCCAGGAACCACCATGGTGCGCCGATGTAGACGGACGGGTAGAAGCCAGCCAGGGGTGCCAGCTCCCGGGAAAAGACGGTCTCGTCCAGGGTGAAGAGCACCAGGTGGAAGTCCTTGGCGGTTCCGAAGTCCTGGAGCAGGGGCCGGATGGCCTCGGTATATCCCACCGCCACGGGGATGTCGTGGCCGGTGTCGGCGCCGTAGGCCGCAAAGGTGGGGCCGTGGTGGTTGCGGTAGGAACCCGGGTGGATGGTCATCACGAGTCCGTCCGCCACGGACATGCGTGCCATTTCGTACAGCATGTGGGCTTCGAACACGTCCCGGTCCGCGGCGGTCGCGGCGCCCTTCCGCGCCCGCTCGAAAATCCGCTCCGCGTCCGCCCGGTCCAGCTTGATCGTCGCTGGCGTGCGCACGCCGTGGTCCGCTGAAACCGCGCCGTGGTCCACGAAGTGGCGCCGGCGGCACTCCAGCGCGGTGATATAGCCGGAATAACCCGAGGCCCCGTCCCCGGCCGCCGCCAACAGCCGCTCGACATTCGACCCCCACGATGCATGGGCGATGTCGAGATATGCGTCGGGGCGGAATGTCGGAAGCACCCGGCCCGCGAAGGCAGGGTCCGCGGCCAAGGCCGCATGGCTTTCCAGCCCGGCCAGGGGATCGTCGGTGGTGGCCAGAACCTCGATGTTGAATTCCTTGAACAGCTCCCGGGGGCGGAAGCCCGGTTCGTCCAGTTTCGCCGAAATGGCCTCGAATATCCGGTCCGCGTTTTCGCTGCTTGGCTCGTCGCGGAGGCCGAATACGTGCTCGAATTCCTGGCGGATCCAGTATCCCGAGGCCGTCCCCTCGAATTGCGGCCAGGCTGCGCAGAAGTTGTGCCAGATCTGGCGGGAATCAACGGTGGCGTCCCCCATCCCGAGCCTGTCGAGGGGGACGCCGCCGGCGTGGATGAGCCGGGTGACGTAATGGTCGGGGGTTACCAGCAGGGCGGCCGGATCTGGGAAGGGCAGGTTCTGTTCGATGACGGCGGCGTCTACGTGCCCGTGAGGGGAAATGATGGGCAGGTGCTCCACCCGGGAAAACAGTGAGCGGGCTATCTTCCGCACACCGGGATCCGCAGGGAGGAGCCGGTCCGGGTGGGTTGCTAACGACTGGGTCATGGCAATCTTTCAGAACGTGGGGCAACGGCCGGCGGACGGCCGTTCAGGACTGTGTTCAGCGAATTCCGGCGGGCACGGAAAGTCCGGCCAGGGCTGCGATGCGGCGGAGGTACTCCAGGTTCTGGCCGGTCCGTTCCTCCAGTGGAAGTTCGGTGGAGAAATCCTCTACCGTGACCCAGCCGTCGTAGCCGAACTCCGCGAGTGCGCGGAAATACCGGAGCACGCTGGCCTGGCCGGACTGGAGCGGTGCCCATTCGTTCGCCCAGACAGCGGCCCCGGATTCGTCCGTGGCAGCTGTCCTGATCCAGCGGGAGTTCTTGACGTGGACGTGGGCCAGATACTCGCCGAGCAACTGGAGGGCAGGAAGCGGCTCTTCCCAGCCCTCAATGACCAGGTTTCCAAGGTCGTGGATGACGCCCACGTGCTGGGGGTCTAAGCCTTCCACCAGGCGGCGGGCAGCGGAGGCAGACGAGGTGACGGTGCCGTGATGCAGCTCCACGAGGGCCTTCACTCCGTGGTGCGCAGCGCGGGCCGCGACCCACTCGTAGTGTTCGCGGGTTGATTCGAACAGCTGCGGGTAAGGCAGCCCGGTTGCCGCCTGTCCGCCCATGGTCGAGTTGCCCAGCGGCAGCACATTCACACGGACCTGCCGGGCGCCCAGCGCCGCGGTGACCGCCAGCATGCGCTCCACGTCCTCATGGTTGTCGCACCGCGCGTAACCGCCCAGCCCCGAATACTCAAGACCGGACTCCTGCGTGACCCGGGCAATCTCCGGAACGCTGTCCTCCAGCCCGGCCATCGGCCAGGTGGCGCGGTTTCCGGCCCAGAATCCGGGTTCCTCCGAGGCGGCCTGGTCCGTGATGCGCCATTCGATGCCGTCCCAGCCCTGCGCCGCCAGCGTTGATGCGGCTACCGCGGGTGACCACTCGGGGGTGGAGGCTGTGAAGACCGAGAATTTCATGCCGATACCTCTTCCAGTGCGGACGCCGCCGAGCCTGCGGGGCCGTTGCTGCCGGTACGGACGTCGACGTCGTTGTACTTGCCGGCAAGCACGTCGGCGATGAGAACGGGCTGCCGCAGCGTCGCGGAGACATAGAGGGCCCGGACTGTGCCCAGCGCCATGATGGCGTCGTCCACAGTGACGCCCGCCCTCCGTCCGGTGCGGATAGCTTCGATGATGTCCCGGTACTGCCGGACGTGGCCCGCGGGATACTCCGTGGGATCCAGCGGCAGCACAGTCTCGTCCGGGTACCTGCCAAGTTCCTCTGCCGCCTGGTTGCCTCCGCCGAGGAGGCCCATGTCGGACTTTTCCCCGACGGCGGCGTCTGCCGCGTGGAAGTAAGCGAGCTCGTCGCCGTCGATCACGGCGGATCCGGCGCTGCCCATGATCTGTAGCCGGACGGTGAGCCCGGGGTAGGCGGCGGTGGTGGCATGGAGGACGGCGAGCGCCCCGGATTCGAAGGTCAGGGTGGCCACGGCGGTGTCTTCCACCTCCACCCGTTCGTGCGCGAGCAGGGCGGTCTGCGCGTTGATCTCCACGGGCCGGCCCAGGTACCAGAGGAGCAGGTCCACGGTGTGGACGCCCTGGTTCATCACGGCACCGCCGCCGTCCTCGGACCAGGTGCCGCGCCAGGCACCGGAATCGTAATAGTTCTGGCCGCGCCACCAGGCGACGGACGCGATGGCCGAGGTCAGCTGGCCGAAGCGGCCCGCGCGGACTGCATTGGCGACCACCTTGCTCGCGGCGTCGAAACGGTGCTGGCTGATGACGCTGGCAACGATCCCCTTGGCTTCAGCGGCGCGGACGGCGGCCAGGATCTCGTCGGCCTGGTTGAGGTTCACGTCCAGGGGCTTTTCAATAATGACGTGTTTGCCGGCCTCCAAGACTTCCAGCGCCTGCCGGATGTGCATGCCGCTCGGCGTCGCGATGACGACGACGTCGATCCCGGCACCGTCGAGGGCCTCCGCCAGCGTGCGGAATACGGCCGGGCGCGGCCGCCCTTCCGCCTCGATGCTGGCCGCGAGCGCCTCCGCCGGTGCGGCGATTTCGTCTATCAGGGCGGCCACCTCGAGCTCGGGGAGCTCCCGGACGGAGGCCGCGTGGGTGCGTCCGATGACCCCGCATCCGATGATGGCCAGCCGCAGCGGTGCCGTATTTCCGGTGTTGTCCTTGGGTGCTGCCTCGTTCATTTGCTCTCCACTCCTGCTGCGTCCATAACTTTTGCGAAGGCCCTGGCGGCCATGCCAAAGGCCGTCGGCCCCGAGAATCCGCCGAGCCCGTGGGCCCCGGCAAGGTGCGGTTCCAGCGACGCGTAGCCGGTGTAGCCGTCCGCCCTGAGTGCCTCAACCGTGCGGAGGAGATCGCCGTCCCCCAGCCCCGCGGGAACCACCTCGCCGGAGGCGAACAGCGCGTCCTTGACCTGGAGATACTCGAGGTGCGGACGGAGCTTTGCATACGCTTCGTCGAACGGTTTGACGCCCACTTGGACAAAGTTCGCCGCGTCCCAGGCCACCTTCAACGACGGCGACGCGACGGTCTCGATAATGTCCAGCACACGGTCCGGGGTGTCCCCGAAGATGTCCTTCTCGTTTTCGTGCAGCAGGACAACGCCTGCTTCTTCGGCCACAGCCGCGAGCGCGGCCATGCGTTCCATCACGGCGTCGCGAATGCTCTCCGCTGCCACGCCGTCGGCGTAGTAGAAGGAGAAAATGCGGATGTAGCCGGCGCCGAGTACCTTGGCGGCGTTGACGGCACGGCGGAGCCTTTCGACCTCATGTTCCACCGGCAGTGACACATCGACCTTGCCGATCGGGGAGGCGATCGCGGACACCCCCATGCCATGTTCCCGGAACAGGCGGTCCAGCCGGTCCAGCCGGTCCTGGTCCAGGTCCACGATGTTGGTGCCCCAGGCGCTGCGCACTTCGATATGGTTCGCGCCAAGGGCCTGGAGTACGGCGATCTGGATGGCCGGATCGTCGTCGATCTCGTCGCCGAATCCCGACAGCACCCACGCGGGTGAGTTGTTCTCAGTCATGATTGTCACTTGACTCCTCCGGCGGTAAGTCCGCCCACTAGATATCGCTGGAAAACGAGGTAAAGAATTACTACCGGCGCTGCGCACACCAGGGCGGAGGCCATCATCTGGCCGTAGAAGGGAATGGCACCGCCCTCGGCTGACGAGCCGAACACCTGAAGGGCGACGGCGGCTGTCTGGCTTTCCGGACGGGTCATCACCGACGCGAACAGGACATCGTTCCACCCGAGAAGGAAGGCGAAGATCCCGGACACCACGATTCCGGGCCAGCTCAGCGGCAGCACGATCCTGAACAGGATCCCCAACGACCCGGCGCCGTCAATCCTGGCGGCCTCTTCAAGCTCCCGCGGCAGTCCCCGCAGATACGTGACCATAACCCAGGTGGAGAAGGGCATCGCAAAGGTCAGGTAGGTGAGGAACAGTCCCCACTGCGTCCCGATGATGTGCACCCCCAGATATGTCGCGGCCGAGGAAAATAGGACAAAGACGGGCAGGAGCATCAGGGTGCCGGGAATTGACTGGAGTGCCAGCAGGCCCCGCAGAATGGTGAGGCGCCCGCGGAAGGCGTAGCGGACCAGGACGTAGGCAGTGGCAACGGAAAGCCCCGCCGAGACCACCGCCGTCGAACCCGCCACGATGACACTGTTCATTAGACCGTTCGCGAGCCCAACGCTGGTCCAGATTTTTGTGTAGTTGTCCAGGGTGACTTCGGCAGGCCAAAAATCGCCTTGGGCCACGCTGATGTCTGTGTTGACCGACGCCAGGAAGATGTACAGCATCGGCAGCAGCACGATTGCGCCGAGTACTCCGACAATCGCGACAATCATCGGTGTTGGCAGCAGCCGGGTGACTTCTTGCTGCCGGCGCGACCCCGGGCGGAAAGCTCCCGCGTCCGGCCTGTTGGACGTTGATGTGCTCACACTCGACGTTGAGGTGCTCATTTCCGGCCTCCTGGTGTTTCCGCATCATCGAGTTTGACGGCGCGGAGGTAGACGAACAGCGGGATGGCAACGAGCACCAGCGAAACGAATGCCATCGCTGCACTGAGGCCGAAGCGGAAACTCTGGAAACTCGTGACGTAGGTCAGCATCGGTAGGACATCAACATCGATGGGCGCCGGGAGTCCGAAGAGCACAAACGGCAGCGTGAAGTTGTTGATATGGTGCAGCATGCCGATCAGGAAGGCCAGCGAAAGCGGACCCTTCAGGTAGGGGAAAACGACGTACCGGAGCTTGTTCCACCACAAGGCCCCGTCCAGGGCCGAGGCTTCATGCACTTCGTGGTCCACTGACTGCAGCCCGGAGAGGGCCAGCAGATAGATGAACGGCCAGGATGCCCAGATCTGCACGATGATCAGGGTCCAGTAGCTGTTTGGCCCATTGAGCCACAGGCCGGCGTTGATGCCGATTCCGTTAAGTGCGTTATCTACGATTCCGCCCGGCTGAAACATGGTTCGCCACACGGTGGCGACCACAAAAGTGGGTAGCACGTATGGAATCAAGAACACGGAACGGACCAGCGCCCTGCCCTTGAAGGCGTTCTGCGTTGCCACCGCGGCCCCAATACCGAGTGGCAACGTGATCAGCATGGCCACGAGGGAGTAACTGACGCTGAGCCACACGGCCCGCAGGAGAGGCGTTCCAGTGAGCGCCTCCACGAAGTTGCCGACCCCAATGAAGGGCGCACTCACCCATTTGCGGAGTGAATACTGGTCCAGGTCCAGCGTCGACATGTAAATGCCCAGCAGAAGCGGCACCACCACAATGATGACCATCAGCGCACCGCCGGGGATTAGCATCCACAACGGCCGGTTCTTCTCGCTGGACATGCGGCGCCGACGTACCCGCCCCGTCGGCCCGGCCGGCGCCGGACCGGGTTCTTGTCCGCCGGGCGCCGCGGGCACGGCCTGCAGTTCGTCCACTGCCCGGGGCGCCACTGCGACGCGAGTCGCCAGCCCCGTATTAGCGCTCGCCTCTAGATCCTTGGACATGGCCGTTTAGCCCTTTGCGGCACGGTCTAGGGAGGCCTGGACCTTGGACTGGCCATCCTTTAGCCGCTGGCTCAGCGCCGAATCAGGAACGGAGCCGCCGGCGAGTTCAGGGACGGACTGGACGACTACGTTCATCAGGGCCAGCTGGTAGTCGGCCCATGCACCGGTGAAGGGTGTGGCCTGGGACTTCGTGGCTGCATCGGTGATGGCGGCGAACTTCGGATCCGAGCTGAGCTGCTTGAGGGCCTCTGCGTTGGCCGGCAGGTCCCCGAAGATCTTTTGGTAGTTCAGCTGTTCTTCCGTGGAAGTGATCAGCTTGATGTAGGCGAAGGACAGGTCCTTGTTCTGGGAGTAGTCGGCAACCACCAGGTTATCGCCGGACAAGATGCTGGCTGCCGGGGTCTCCTGTGAGGGCTTCGTGTCACCGGGCGCCGCGAGCGGCATGAGCGCGTACTCGTATTTTCCGGCCATCGCGGATTTCTCCAAGGTGGGGATGGAGTTGGAGGTAGTCATCGGGAAGAAGGCTGTCTTTCCTGCGGCGAAGGACGCGAGCGCCTGGCTGTTGCTCCATCCGATGGACGCCGGGTCCACGATCTCGTCCTCTACCAGCCAGCCAAAGTACGTCTCGTATGCCTTCTTGGTGGCGGGGTCCTCCATCGAAGCTTTGCCGCCGTCAACCAGCTTGTTCCCCGCCTGGACGGACATGGCCCAGATGAACTTCCAAGGGTCGAAGTTGTCCTTATAGGCGACGGCCATCCCGTAGGTTCCTGCCGAGGCGTTCGTGGTCTTCTTTGCCTGGTCCCTGAGCCCGTCCCAGGTCGTCGCCGGCTTGTCGATACCCGCGGCTGCGAGCAGCTCCTTGTTGTAGGCCATCACAAATGGACGGCTCACGAAGGGAATGCCTGCCAGGTTGTCCTTGTCCGGACCCGATATGCCAAGAGCAGCCGCATTAAAGCGGTCCTTGCCGCCGACCTTTTTCCAGTCCTCGTCCTTGAGCGTAACGAAAGCCTTGGTGGCGTATGCCGTGGGGGTGAACGTGGTGCCGAGGCTGTAGACGTCAGGACCCTGCCCCGAGACTACAGAGGTCTGGATCCGGGTGAGTTCTTCATTGGCATTTGCGAACGTCTCGAACTTCACCTCCGCACCCGTCTGGGCCTTGAACTTGGAGGCGATGTCCTGCATCCAGGCCTTCTGCTGTTCGGGATACGCCGCGTTGATGTTGACCAGGACGTTCAGGGTCTTGCCCTTCCCGTCGACAGCCCCTCCGGAGCTGCTGGGCTCCGCGGATCCGGAACCACAAGCCGTCAGTGCTAGGGACGCAGCCGCCAAACATGCCGCGAGTCGGGTGGACGTTGCAAACTTCATTGTTTCCTCCTCTGGCCCACCCACACGGCCACATCTTCCTGTGGCGCACATCACTGCGGGAGATCCGAGCCCAGTCTAGGAATCCGGAAAATGGATGGCAAGCGATTGCCAAAAGTTGCCAAATGTGATGACATCGAGGTAGGACGGCGGCTCTTAGAGGCGCAACCGTCAGAGAGCGCCCTTGGCGCGAAAGGAAAGGCCACAGGATGAGTCCGGTACGAAATGACGCCCGCGGCGGGGGGCCAGCGCCACGTCCTGGCGGCGGAAACGGCGCCGCGGCAGACCGGGCCCCGACGATCAAGGACGTAGCCGACTTGGCCGGCGTGGCCACCTCGACGGTTTCCCGCGCCCTGTCCAACCCCGACAGGGTCAATCCACGGACCCGTGAGCGCATCGAACAGGTAGCTGCGGAGCTGAACTACGTGCCCAGTTCCCAGGCCAGGGGTCTCAGCTCCGGCCGGACAAACGTCGTTGCTCTCCTGGTTCCGGACATCACCAATCCCTTCTACTTCGACATTATCCGGGGGACGCAGAGGCAGCTGAAAGCCGCGGGCTACACACAGTTGCTGGTGGACACCGAAGAATCGCCCGAGATGGAACTCGATGCGCTCCAGAAGATGCGCAAATCGGCAGACGGCTTCATCCTTGCGGCGTCGAGGCTGACGGACGCCCAGTTGGCGGAAGTCTCGGGCACGCAGCCCCTCGTGACCATCAACCGCGCCTCGGCCATCGCCCCGACGGTCGTGATAGACACCCCGTCCGCGATCATCCAGGCCCTGGATCATCTCGCCTCCCTCGGTCACCGCAAGGTCTGCTACGTGAGCGGTCCGCCGACATCGTGGTCAAACCAGATGCGGTGGAAGGTCTTCCAGGAGGATTCGCGCCACCGGGGCATGGAGACCCACCGCATCGGGCCGTTCGTCCCAAAAACGACGTCCGGAGCCGCCGCTGCGGACGCCGCGGTACGCACCGGCGCCACCGCCTGCATTGTGTTCAACGATCTCCTTGCCATCGGAATGCTCCAGCGGCTCCGTGAACGGGGAATCCGTGTCCCCGAAGACATCAGCATCGTGGGATCGGACGACATCTTCGGCGCAGATTTCTGCAATCCGCCCCTGACCACGATCGCCAGCCCCATTGAAGAGGCAGGCCGCGTGGCGGTTTCGATGCTCCTGTCCCAGCTGAACCCCATCTACGGCGGCGGAAACCGCAAGCTCGCTGTCATGCCCACCCATCTGACGGTCCGGTCATCCACGGGCCCAGCGCCACTGGACCCCGACGGCGGCCGCCCCGCCGCTCCGGGGCCGGGCGGACTTAGTTGAGCATGGTTGACACTGCTGACTAGGCTGGATCACATGCGCGAACTCCAGGCCAGGATCATTGAAGAAATGGGCGTCCAGCCCCGGATCGACCCCGCCGGGGAGGTGCGCAAA
>DATIUQ010000124.1:0-1642 GCA_035466775.1 Arthrobacter sp. | reverse complement strand
CCGGTCACGTGAAAGCGCCGTGGCCGGACCTGCGTGGTCAGCGGTGGCAGCTGACCGACCAGACCCGGGACATGAGTTTCGATCGAGCCGGTGACGATCTCGTCGACGGGCTGTTCGTCGGCCTTGACCCGTGGCAATGGCATTTGCTCCGTCTCGACCCGTCGCCAGAAGGCGCTGACCACGACTGAAAGCAACACGGGGTCACCTGGCGCCCATGTTGGCGGGGATGATGGCCCGTAGGTGACCCCGCGTTGCTTCGGCGGGTCAGACCGCCGCGCGCACGATCGGGATTGACGCCGTCGGGAGTCCGCTCGGGAAGATGGTGGGCTCGGGCGCCGCGACCGGGGCCAGCGGTACCCGGACCGGGTCGCCGTCGACCGTAAGCAGTTCCCCGCGCACATCGACCTCGAGCGGTGCGCCCTCGCGCACGGTCAGGGTGATGGCACCCTGTTCCAGCTCAAGCTGCAGCAGCCGGCCCTGGATCTTCAGGTGGAAGGACAGCCCGTCCCATTCGGCGGGCAGCCGCGGGTCGAAGTACGGCACCACACCCTGGTCCCGCAGGCCCGCGAAGCCGCTGACCAGCGAGCTCCAGACCCCGCCGGTGGAGGCGATGTGGACGCCGTCGATCGTGTTGCCGTGCGTGTCGTCCAGGTCGATGAACAAGGCGTGGGTGAAGTGGTCCAGCGCGGCCCCGCCGTAGCCGACCTCGGCCGCCATGATGCCCTGCACACAGGCGGACAGGGTGGAGTCTCCGGTGGTGATGGGGTCGTAGAAGTCGAAGGCGCGGCGCTTCTCCTCGGCGGTGAAGTCCTGCCACTGCAGGAACATGGCCAGCACGCTGTCGGCCTGCTTGAGGACCTGGTGCCGGTAGATCACCAGCGGGTGGAAGTGCAGCAGCAGCGGGTATTTGGCCCGCGGAGTGCTCCAGTCCCAGGGCTCCAGGGTCATGAAGTCGTTGTCCTGCGAGTGCACCTGGAGGTCCTCGTCGTAGGGCAGCTGCATCCGGTTGGCGGCCTGCTCCCAGAACTCCCGTTCGGCGTCGTCGATCTCCGGGTGGTCCAGCGCCGCGGCGGCGCGCAGGTTAAACCGGGCCATGACGTTGGTGTACAGGTTGTCGTTGACGACGGCGGTGTACTCGTCCGGGCCGGTGACCCCGTGGATGTGGACCAGCCCGTCCTTGCCGAAGAAGCCCAGCGAGGCCCACATCCGTGCCGTCTCGATCAGCAGGTCGGAGCCGAGGGTCTCCTTGAACTCCGCGTCGCCGCTGGCCCAGATGTAGCGGTTCGTGGCGAAGGCGATCGCCGCGGCGATGTGGAACTGCGCGGTGCCGGCGGCGTAGTAGGCGCTGGCCTCCAGGCCGTTGATGGTGCGCCAGGGGAACAGGGCGCCGTCGACGCTGAGCTCCTTGGCGCGGATCCGGGCCTCGGGCAGCAGGTCGTGGCGGAACTCCAGGACCTGGCGGGCGTTGCCCGGGTTGGTGTAGGTCAGGTAGGGCAGCAGGTACACCTCCTGGTCCCAGAAGTAGTGCCCGTCGTAGCCGGAGCCGGACACGCCCTTGGCCGGGATGCCGGCCAAGTCGGCGCAGGCCGTGGCCTGTGCCAGCTGGAAGAGGTTCCAGCGGATGGCCTGCTGCAGTTCGGCC
>DATIUQ010000123.1:0-12735 GCA_035466775.1 Arthrobacter sp. | reverse complement strand
GTTGAAGCAGCTCACCGCCGGCTCGGACCCGGCGAAAGACACGAAGCCGCAGAAAATTGTGGTGTCGGAAGCGGGTGCCTCGGTGTATTCCGCCTCGGCGCTGGCCGCCGCGGAGCTGCCCGGCATGGATGTGTCCCTGCGTGGGGCGGTGTCCATCGCCCGGCGCCTGCAGGACCCGCTCGCGGAGCTCGTGAAGATCGAACCGAAGTCGATCGGCGTCGGGCAGTACCAGCACGACGTCACCGCCGCGAAGCTGGACCGCAGCCTCGACGCGGTGGTCGAGGACTGCGTGAACGCCGTGGGCGTCGACGTGAACACCGCCTCGCCGGCGCTGCTGAGCCGCGTGGCCGGCGTCGGGCCGCTGCTGAGCGAGAACATCGTGGCCTACCGGAACGAGCATGGCCCGTTTAGCAAGCGCAGCGAGCTCAAGAAGGTGCCGCGGCTCGGCGCGAAGGCGTTCGAACAGTGCGCCGGGTTCCTGCGGATCACCGGAGGAGCGGAGCCCTTGGATGCCTCCAGCGTTCATCCCGAGGCGTACCCGGTGGCGCGGAGGATCAAGGCCGCCGCCGGGACCGGGCCGGCCGCGGGTGGCTTCGCCGCGCTGAACCCGCAGGACTTCGTGGACGGCTCCTTTGGCCTGCCCACCGTTCAGGACATCATCGCCGAACTCGAGAAGCCCGGCCGTGACCCGCGTCCGGCTTTCGCGGCGGCGACGTTCTCGGAGGGCGTCGAGAAGATCTCCGACCTCAGGCCCGGGATGGTGCTCGAGGGGACTGTGACCAATGTGGCGGCGTTCGGCGCGTTCGTCGACGTCGGCGTGCACCAGGACGGCCTGGTGCACGTCTCCGCGCTGGCCAACCGCTTCGTCTCCGATCCCCGCGACGTGGTCAAATCCGGCCAGGTGGTGCGGGTCAAGGTGCTGGAGGCCGATCCGGAACGGAAACGCATCTCCCTGACGTTGAGGCTCGACGACGAACCGGCGGCTTCCGTGCCACGTGGGGGCGGCGGCCGCCCGGCTGGCGGGCGTGCGGCCGGCGGACCTGCCGCCTCCGGTGGGCGTACGGCTGGCGGACCTGCCGCCTCCGGTGGGCCGGGCGTGCGGCCGGACCGCCCCCGACAGGCGGCGCCACAGACTCCGTCGAAGCAGCAGTCAGGGAAGCCGGGACCCGAGCGGCGGGCGTCCGCCAAGCAGCCGCAGAAGTCGACGCCCCCGCCGGCCAACACGGCCATGGCCGAGGCGCTGCGGAAGGCCGGGCTGGGAAAGTAGGTCCGGGCCGCCGGCCGACCGCTCGTCGCGGAATTCCTACCGTTCGTCGCAGAAGTAGTACGTTTGCTGTCGATCTGCACCATGATTGCCGGAGGCAACGGCCCAATCGGGGGCCTTTGGCCTCTATGCGCTGGGACACCGACGTCTTCGACAAGCAAGGGGAGCACTTATGGGCTGGCTGGACCGTGAACGAACGATCGCCCCGCCGGGATTCAACCGGTGGCTGGTGCCGCCCGCGGCGCTCGCCGTGCACCTGTGCATCGGCCAGGCCTACGCCACGAGTGTCTACAAGACGGCGCTGGTGAAGCACTTCGGCGCCAGCCTGACGGAAATCGGCGTGATCTTCTCGATCGCGATCGTGATGCTGGGCCTGTCGGCCGCGATCATGGGCACTTGGGTGGACAAGAACGGTCCTCGCAAGGCGATGTTCACCTCGGCCGTGTTCTGGGCCAGCGGCTTCCTGATCGGTTCGCTCGGGATCTTTAGCGGGCAGCTGTGGCTGGTGTACTTGGGCTACGGCTTCATCGGCGGCATCGGCCTGGGCATCGGCTACATCTCGCCGGTCTCCACGCTCATCAAGTGGTTCCCCGACCGCCCGGGCCTCGCGACCGGCATGGCCATCATGGGCTTCGGCGGCGGCGCGCTCATTGCCAGCCCCGTCTCCACCGCGCTGCTGAAAATGTACGACCCCAACTCCGGCGCCAAGGGCTGGGTGGCCAGCGGCGACTCCGTCGGCAAGCTCTTCCTGACCCTCGCCGTCGTCTACCTCGCCTACATGCTGTTCGGCGCGTTCACCATCAAAGTCCCGGCCGAGGGGTGGAAGCCGGCAGGTTTCGACCCGGCCAAGGTCAAGGCGGCCACGCTCGTCACCAGCGACAATGTCTCCGCCAAGAACGCCGTGAAGACCCGGCAGTTCTGGCTCGTCTGGATCGCCCTCTTCTGCAACGTCACCGCCGGCATCGGCATCCTGGAGCAGGCCGCCCCGATGATCCAGGACTTCTTCCGCCAGTCCGACGGCGTGTCCCTGGTCAGCGCCGCCGTCGCCTCCGGCTTCGTGGGGCTGCTCTCGATCGGCAACATGTCCGGCCGCTTCGCCTGGTCCGCCACCTCCGACGTGACCGGCCGCAAGCGCATCTACATGATGTACCTCGGCGTCGGGGCCGTGCTCTACACGGTGCTGGCCCTGGGTGGCTCCAGCACCACCTTCCTGTACGTGGCGCTCGCGTTCGTCATCATCTCCTTCTATGGCGGCGGCTTCGCGACTGTCCCGGCCTACCTCCGGGACCTGTTCGGCACGTTCCAGGTCGGCGCGATCCACGGCCGGCTCCTGACGGCGTGGTCCGCGGCCGGCATTGCCGGGCCGCTGATCGTCAACGCCTTCCTGGATGCCCAGGGCAAGCCCGGCCAGCTGACCGCCGCGTCCTACCAGCCGGCGCTGCTGACCATGGTGGGGCTGCTGGTGATCGGCTTTGTCGCCAACCTGCTGGTCAAACCGGTCGACGCCCGGTTCCACGAACCACGCCCCGAATCCGTCCGCACCGAAGAACCCGCCATGGAGGCCTGAGATGAGTACTGCGCAGACAACCGTGAACCCGTCCACCGGGAAGCTGGTGGTCGCCTGGGCGCTGGTGGGAGTTCCGCTGGGCTACGGCGTGTACGAGACCCTGACCCGAGTGGCGGCCCTGTTTGGCTGACACCGGCACCGGCACCGGCACCGGCACCGGCTCCCCGGCTTCCCCGCACACCGGCACGGTGCAGTCCGCGCCGGGGTCCGGGCCGGAGTCCACTGTGGAGTTCACCCGCCCCGACACGTTCACCACCCGGCCCACGCTCCAGGGCACCTTCGGGATGAGCGCCTCCACGCATTGGCTTGCGACGGCGGCCGCCCAGGCGGTGCTGGAACGCGGCGGCAATGCGTTCGACGCCGCGACGGCGGGAGCCTTCGTGCTGCACGTCGTTGAACCGCATCTGAACGGTCCGGGCGGGGACATGACCGGCGTCTTCGTCACCGCGGAGGAACCGGGCACACCGGTGGTCCTTATGGGGCAAGGTCCTGCCCCCGCCGGAGCCACCGTCGAGCACTACCTCGCGGAGGGCCTGGAACTGGTGCCCGGCTCCGGTGCGCTGGCCGCCGCGGTTCCCGCCGCCGTCGACGCCTGGCTCCTGCTGTTGCGGGATCACGGGACCTGGGAACTGGGCGACGTGCTGGAATTCGCCATCGGCTACGCCCGCGACGGGCACCCGATGCTGGGCAGGGTCGGGGCGACCATTGCGGCCGTGGCGGCACTGTTCCAGGACCACTGGCCCACGTCGGCCGAGCTGTGGATGCCCGGAGGAAGGATCCCTGCTGAAGGTGAGCTGGTGTGGAACCCGGCGTATGCACGCACATTGGAACGGCTTGTGGAGGCCGGAGTTAAGGCATCCACCCGCGAGGCAGGGATTGACGCGGCCCGACGGGAATGGCGCGAGGGCTTCGTGGCCAAGGCCATGGTGGAGTCCGTCCAGACTCCGCACCGGCATTCCTCCGGGACGGATCACCGGGGTGTCCTCGCGATGGCGGACCTCTCCGGGTTCGAGGCCGGCTACGAGGCCGCCGCCACCGTGGAATTCCGGGGGCATACGATCGCCAAGACCGGGCCGTGGGGACAGGGCCCGGCGTTGCTTCAGACGCTCGCCATCCTCGAAGGGTTCGATGACCGGTACCTGGATCCATCCACCGAGCTCGGGGCGCACACCATTCTCGAGGCGCAGAAGCTGGCGCTCGCGGACCGGGAAGCGTACTACGGCGACACGGATGTTCCGCTGGAGTACCTCCTGTCCGCCGAGTACTCCGCCGGCCGCCGGACGCTGATCGGGGAGCGAGCCTCGCACGACTTCCGCCCCGGCACCGTGCCCGGGTATGAGCCGTACCTGCCGCCTTTGCGGACGCAGTACACCCCGCCGGCGCTCGCGGGAGAGGGCTCCGGCCCCGCGGGGCTCGGGGTGGGGGAGCCGACCGTGGCACCGAGCGGGGAGACCCGCGGCGACACCTGCCATATCGACGTCGTGGACCGCTGGGGCAACATGGTCTCGGCCACGCCTTCGGGCGGCTGGCTGCAGTCCTCGCCTGCCATCCCGGAACTGGGCTTCTGCCTCGGCACGCGGCTCCAGATGACGTGGCTGGAGCGGGACACCCCATCGACGCTGGCACCGGGCAAGCGCCCTCGCACAACGCTGACGCCGACGCTCGTACTGCGGGACGGCAAGGCCGTGACCGCCTTGGGTTCGCCGGGCGGGGACCAGCAGGACCAGTGGCAGCTGCCGTACCTGCTGCGCACGATCGTTGGCGGCTACTCGCCGCAGCAGGCCGTCGATGCGCCGACGTTCCATACGACGTCGATGCCCGGATCATTCTGGCCGCGCACCTGGGAGCCCGGCGGCGCCGTCGTCGAGGACCGGCTCGGTGAGGACGTGATAGCGGGACTTGAGCGCCGCGGCCATGTGGTCACCCGGGCGGGCGGTTGGACGCTGGGCCGCCTCTCCGCCGTCGTGCGGGACCCTGCGACGGGGGTCCTGCAGGCCGCGGCTAATCCCCGGGGCGCTCAGGGCTACGCCGCGGGGCGGTAAGGGCAGGTTTCGTGAAGCCTGCTCGAATCGCTTGGTGTCGACAGGCGGTCCGAGGATCTCAGCCAGTGAATTCGTTGAGCGCGATGACGTTGCCTTCGGAGTCTTTCAGGAACGCTGATTTCGCCTGACCGAAGTCCATGACGTCCCCGCTGGTTTTGCCCTCCACTCCGGCGAAGCTGGCGGGTCCGGGCGACTGGAACTTGGCACCCCGGGCCTTGAGCTCCTCGACGACTTCCTCGATGCCGGTGACCATAAAACTGATCATGGGGTACGGCGGTGGCGTGCGGTCGGGCATTTCGCTCAGGGCCACGCGCGAGCCCTCGGCTGCCCCGAAAACCATGGGATCGTCCGTCGGGCCTGTCAGCAGGTCGAGGCCGAGGACATCACGGTAGAACTTTCGGGCGCGGTGGCCGTTTTGGGCGGGCAGGATCGGATTGACGTAGAAACGGTTGAGCATGCTGGGCCCCCTCTTTTCGCAGTGCAATGCGGATGCTTCCATCGTGGCAGAGTTCTGCCGGCTGTGACCGGGTATTGAGCCATCGACTGTCAGCCCGTTGACGCGAGCCCGTCCATGAAGCGGACCGACTCGGCGGCGATCTGCTGCTGCGCCTGCTGGCGGGAGATGCCAGGCTCCCCGTCCCCGGGTTGATCGCCGTAGTCACCGAAGAAGGCGTGCACGCCGCCCTCCACCGTTGCGAAGTTGGTTGAGGGCGGGAGCAGGGGCTTTGACGCCGCGATCTTGTCCGGAGTGGTGAGACCGTCGTTCGAGCCGGAAATGGACAGCACCGAAAGATGGCCGGAATCCGTCATGCTCTCCGCGGGGTACGAGGCGAACAACAGAAGCCCTGACACGTCCCGGTTCGCCGTTGCAAAGGTGGATGCGCTCACTCCGCCGAGGGAGTGGCCGCCAACAGCCCACGTGGTAATCCCGGAATGCCGGTCCATCGCTCCCCGGGCCTGGTTCGTGTCCAGCAGGGCGATGCCCAGAGGCACTTTCAGGATGACGACGAGATACCCTGCGTTGGCGAGCGGGCCCAGGATGTCCCGATACGCGTGGGAGTCAACGCGCGCCCCGGCATAGAAGATGAGGCCCGCCCTGGCGTTCCCTTCCGGAGCGAGGGTGATCGAGGTGGCGTCCTCGGTGGTGGTCCCCGCCGTCTGGCCGTCCGCACCGCTGGGCTGGTGGGGGAACGGATTGAGCCATGCGAGCCCCGCAACGAGACCCAGGGCAACGAGCCGGACTGCGAGTCCGCGGAGCAGTTGCCAGGGCGAAACACGGCGTCGCGTTGGTTGGTCCGTTGGCAGACTCCGGGCTTTGTTCTGGCTCCGGCGTCCCAGCAGCGTCGATCGTTTGACGAGTACGAACACCCAGAGAAAACCGAGTGTGAGGGCGGCCAAGAGCAGGATAGGCAGCGCGGGGTGGCCGCCAAGGACGGCACTGTTGCCGAGCAGCATCCAGAGCGGGACGACAATCAGCGCACCAGCAGCGAAGGCGCCGCTCCAGTCGAGGATCGCCCGGCCCAGACCCGAGGATTGGGCTTTTGCTGGGCTGGGGTGCGTCGCATCCTTCACAATCCGATGTTATCTCCATGATGGAGATAACTGGATGCCTGTGCAGATTCGGCCAGATAAATGTCGCTGGACCGGGTCCAGCCGGCTAGCCGAGGGCCCGTGGCCGGCCAAACTGGGTCCGGACCCCAGGGGAGAAGAGGACAGATTCGGGCGGGCCCTCGACGTCGATTCCGGCCGCCGCAACCAGCTGGTCCTCACACGAAATCAGTTGCGCCCGGTGCAGCGGCCACGCGCTGTGGGTGTTGGGAACATACAGGGTCCGGCCCCGGAACCGGGTGTGCAGACCGAACCGGGCAGTGAGGTGGAGGGACAGCGGATCGGTTGCTTCGACGTCGGGCTCCGGGGCAACCGCGAAATCGGTCCGCGCCCCGCCGCGGAACCGCCGTACCCAGTACCCGGCAGGCGGGACCTCCGGGCTGGGACGACCCGCACCCCTATAGCCCGCCCGCGACCAAACGTATGGAATCCCGGCGGCCCGCGCAGCGAGCACCACTGCCAGCCGCGACGCATCGAGGCTGAGGAAGACCACCCCGCGGGTGCCGTCCGGCTCGCGCGAGTAAAGGCGCACGTTGATCTCGTTGAAACTCCCGAAGTACGGAATCCCGGGTCCGCGGCCCAGCCCGGCGCCCTGCATTCGGAAGCCGATCAGCCCCACCCAGGCGGACCCGTCGAAGCTGTCCGGAACCACCCCGGGAGGCATAAACGGGACAGCCGCGGCTTCCGGAATGCGCCAATGGAGGAAGACCGCATCCGTCCACCGCTGATCCATGATGATCGGTGCAGGCAGCGGCGGGGCGCTGGGCCAGGGGTCGGGCTCCATCAGCCCACCCGCGAAGCGGACGGGGACCCTTCGGGTTCCTTCTGCCAGGGCCAGCGGCCGGTGATTTCAAGTTCGAGGGAGAAGCTGAGGAACGTACGGATCAGCACAATGATCGCGAGCACGCCCACGCTTTCATAGGTGGGTGCGACGGCGACCGTGCGGATGATGTCGGCCGCCACGAGCAGTTCCAGCCCGAGCAGGATGGAGCGGCCCAGAAGCTGCCGGTACGAACGGTAGACGGACAGCGGCTCGGCCCCCTCGGGCAGCCTCCTCGGCTGGAATCCCCGCAGCGCCAGCGGTATGGACACGATGGCGCCGATCACCATGACGGCCACGCCGGCGACGTCCATGTACCGGCCGGCTGCTTCGATGATCTCCGGAAGTTCCATAGTTCCCCTCACTGGACTGGCTTGCTGGCGGCTCGAACGGGGAAGCCCTAGGGGTACCGTACGCCTACGCCGGCCAGGATGTCCCGGTAGCCTTCCCGGAAGGTCGGGTACGCGAACTCGAAGCCGGTGCTCCGCAGCAGAGCGTTGCTGCAGCGTTTATTGCCCCCGCGGGACGGCTCGCCGCCGGCCCCGTCAACCGCGCCCGACGGCGGCAGGGGGAGTCCCAGCTCGGCGGCCAGAAAGCGCAGCACGTCGCCCAGCTCGGCAGGCTCGTTGTCCACGCCCAGGTACACGGGCTCCGGGACCGGGCTCATGGTGCACAAGTGCACGATCGCCGCCGCTGCATCGTCCCGGTGGATGCGGTTCGTGAAGCGCGGCTCTGCCGGAATGACCGCCGACCCGGCGCGCACCTGGTCAATGAGCCGGGTCCGGCCCGGGCCGTAGATGCCCCCGAGCCGCAGGACCACCGGTGTGATCCCGGTGCCGTCCAGCCTGCTGCGGAGGAGCTCCTCCGCCTCGCGGATGATGCGGCCCGAGAAGCCGCCGGGTTCCGGCGTCGTGCGTTCATCAACCCAGCCGCCGCCGGCGTCGCCGTAGACAGCGGTCGAGGAAACAAAGAGCACCCGCCGGACGGGCGCACCCGAGCCCAGGACGGCGTCGAGCACGTTCGACAACCCGTCCACATACGCCGCCCGGTAAGCAGCCTCGGTGGGGGAATCCGCCGCGATTGCGACGACGACGGCGGTGGTGTCCGCCGGGATAGGCGGCAGTTCCCCGGAACTCAGGTCAGCCGCGGCACCTTCGATGGCGGCGGGCAGCTTCTCGGGCGAACGCCGCCAGCCCACCACGCGGTGACCGGCGGCGGCGAAACGCAGCCCCGCCTCGGTGCCCAGATCGCCGCAACCGGCCATGAGTACAGTCATAGCCCCAGTCTGCCAGCAATCGGGGCGCTGCCACGCGGTGCGGCGTTACCGATGGCGCCGCAACAGCTCGTCCCGAAGATCCGTGTCCTGAGTGTGCAGCACCGTTTGAAACCCCAGTCTTTCTGCCGTCTCGATGTTCAGTTCGTTGTCATCGATGAACACGATGTCCTCCGGCAGCGATTGCAGGCCAGCCAGGACGTGGTGGAAAATCCGCACATCCGGCTTGACCAGGCCCATCTGTCCGCTGAAGTACATCTTCGAGAAGTAGCCGGTCCATGGTGAACCCGCCAGGTACCGGCGCGACATCGCGGCGGGCATGTTGGAGAGGAGGGCCAGATTGGCGCGGGCTCCCTGCAAAGTTTCCAGAACCGATATGGTGTCGGCATTCAGGTGGGACCACTGTTCCGCGTCGAGTGCTTCCAGCTGGCTGATCTGTTTCGGGGCCACTGCCCGTCCGAGAACACCGGTCCAGTACTCATGCGGGCTTACGCTTCCGGCATCAAAGCCCTCACGGTTGGTCCAGTAGGAACTGGATTTAGGCTGGAGATCCAAGCCGGTCTCGTGCTCCAAAGCGCGCCAGTCATGAGGCTCCGGTGCCGTGGAAACCACCATTCCGTAGTCGAAGAGGTACCACATCGCTGATCCTAGCGGGCCTTGGCGGAGCTCTGCACGGGCCGGAAGTAATCGGTCAGGAACCCTGCCACGAAAGCGGCCACGATCAGCACGAGCCCGGGCTGGAGGGTGATCGGACCGACATAGTCGCGAATGTCGACCCTGAAAAGAAGTGCCAGCAGGACTGCGAAGAGCACGTAGGCGATCGCCAATATCGTCCCAACCGTCACGATAATTTGGCCCCGCGACCGTCTCTTCATCTTGGGGAACTGCTTCGCGTACTGCTCGGCTGTGCCGAATTCAGCTTCCGCAGGAGTTGCTGCGGTGGCCTGATGCGCCCGCAGTTCATCAATTACTTCGGCAACTTCGGGTTCGGACAACCCGCGGCTTCTGAGGTTGAAGGCCAGACGTCGCTCGTAGCTCATGATTGTTCCTGTCGGGTCGTTCGGATGTCGGTGAGGGCCTGGCTCATTTGCTGCCAGGCTGCTGCCGAGCGCTCTAGCTCGTTGCGTCCTTGCCCAGTGAGTGTGAACTGCTTGCGGCCCGGACCTGCCTGCTCGTGCAGCCACGTGTGCTCAACCAAGCCCTGGTCTTCCAGTCTCTTGAGGAGGGGGTAGAGCGTTCCACCCTTGATGCGCGTGAAGCCGTGCTGGCGGAGGACCTCGGCGATCGCGTAGCCGTGGTTGTCCCCGTGGCTGAGCACCGCGAGCACGGCCTGCGGCAGCGCAGCGCGGGTCAGCTCCTGGTCAAGGTCCATGTCCTCCACGGATAGATAGTGTCACTAAGTAGATAGCTTCGCAATGCCCTGGGCCTTGCATGTCTTCGACCCGGACTGCGACCCGACGGCGACCAGCGGCGTACTCGCTAGGCTGGCAGGCATGGATGAGACCCCAGGCGCATTAACGGTTCCTAGGCACACGGCCACACAACATAACGATGTTCGTCCGGTCTGGCCGGCGGACGTGATTTCGTGGCTGCTCGGATCGCCCACACACGGCCAGCGGCTATCAGTCCTGGATCTCGGCGCCGGAACCGGCCTGGGAACCCGGACCATCGCAACCCTCGGACACGCAGTCACAGCCGTCGACACATCCAGCGACATGCTCGCCGTGCTCCGGAAGGTAAGTGTGGAACTCCCGCCAGACGTCGTCGCCCGCATCACTGCGGCCACCGGGTCGGCGGAGAACATCCCTTTGGAAAACCATAGTGTCGACGCCATCACCTGTCTCCAGGCCTGGCATTGGGTGGACCAGGCACAGGCAATATCTGACTGCGATCGGGTTCTCAGGCCAAACGGCATGATCGGGCTGGCCTGGCACACATGGGACCGCACCAGCGCCTGGGTTAGGGCTCTGGTGGCCATTGTCGAGCCTGACGGTATGCCCGCTGACCCGACCCGAAGCGTGCCTGCAGACTTTGCCGGACGAGGGGGTTTTGAACGCAAGGAGTTCCCCTTCAACTACGACCTGAGTGTTGACCAACTCGTGCAACTTGCCAGCTCCTGGGCCTTTGTCTCGCGGAGGGCCGACCATTGCTCCGTCCTGGCAGAAATCCGTCGCCTGGGTGAAGAAACGGCATCACCGGACACAGGGCTAGTGAGTTTTCCCCACATCACGGCCGCCTACCGCCTGCAGAGTCGTGCCGGGGGGTGATCGACGCGGGACGCGGACGGGGGCACGTCATCCTCACGGTTGCAGGCTGTGGTTAGAATCAACACACAATGACAAGGGTGGGGGGCCAAATGTCTTCTAGTTCGGTGCCCGCTCGTGCAAGAACCGGCCGACTGAACAAACTTGCTGTCGCAGCCATCGTTCTTGCAGCCATAGCGGCGGCAGGACTCTGGGTATTCGGTGTGGCGGTCCTTGCCGTATTCGCCGTTGGTGCCGGACACGTTTCTCTGAATCAGATCCAATCGCGCGGTGAAAGGGGCCGTGGGCTGGCAACCGCTGCCTTGATTATCGGGTACGGCATAGCCGCCCTGGCACTGTTTACCAGCCTGTCCTATATTCCCGGCGCAATCCGACAGTTCACGATGTAATTTCGAGCGGCGACTACCGAAATAGGCTGGCAACGCTGCCGAGGCGGCGTCCGCCGTCGTGGACCGCCAGAGCCGGTCATAGCCGCGCAGACGCCGTCTCACTGACTAGGGAATGAGTGCTTCTTCGTCGGAAAGTTGCTGATCCTCAGTCCGCGCATCTCTGAACCTCGAGAACAGAAGAACGAGCGAGGCCAGCAGGAGGACGGCGGCGGCCGCCCAGAGCGCCGTATCCGTGCCCGCGACGGTGGCTATGACGCCGCCCAAGGGGGCTCCGATGACGATCATTCCCCGGTTTAGCGAACGCCTCGTGGCACTCATGCGGGCAATGAGCCTGTCCGGCGTCACAGCCTGCTGGTAGCCCATTTCCAGTGGCCCTTCGACTCCCATGGCCACGCCGAACAGCAGCTGCCCCAGGCCGGCCAGGGCAAACGCAGCCCACAACTCTCCGGGCCAGTGCAGCGGAGAATCGTAAATCCCTCCGACGCTTGCCCCGCCGGCGGCGAGGGGCGCCACCGCCACCAAAGCGACAGCGAAGGGTTGGGCCAGGCGCGCCGCCACCATGGCGTTGCCCGTACCCCATCGGCGCCCCAGCCGGGTGGACAGGGTGGTCCCGACGACGGCCCCGATACCGGAACACCCCAGCACCAAGCCCAACCCCAAGGCACCCAGGTGAAGGTCATTTAGAATCACAGTCGGCAGGACGGCCCCTAGGATGGCGGAACCGATGAACCATATGTGGGTACTCCACGCCAAGGGCGCCAGGTGGGGATGGCCATAGACCCAGCGCAGACCCTCCGCGACCTTTCGAGGAAGGCTTAGTTTGCTGCGAACTGCCGTCTGGCCGGATGGCCGTTCCAGGGTCAGGAGAACGGCCGCCGAGAAGAAATACGAGACGGCGTCAACGAGGAGAGCCACGGGGGCTGTCACCACTGCCACCAGGCCACCGGCTACGGCGCTTCCCGTAGTTTGGGCCACGGTATCGCTTTGCTGTAGCCGGGCATTCGCCGGAGTGAGCAGGGATCTGGGGACCAGCTGAGGGAGGAAGCTCTGATACGCGGCGTCACTTGTCAGCGCGAGGGTTCCGAAGGCGAACATCAGGATCATCAGCGTCGGAACCGAGAGGGTCCCAGTCAACGCTGCCACGCATAGGCCAGCGAGGATCAGGCCACGGCCGAGATCTCCGCCTATGAGTACCGTTCGGCGGGGGAACCGGTCAATCCAGACACCGGCAATCAATCCGAAGAGTAGATACGGAGTCCACCTGGCAGCGTTGATGAGGCCCTGGTCCAATGGGGTGCCATTCATCGTCACCAGAATCAGAACAGATAAAGCCAAAGTCGTAATGTACGTGCCGAAATCCGACACCGTTGAGGCCAGCCAGAACCGAACGAATGCTGGATAGCGGCGAAGCTTCGACTCCATTGTCGAAGTCCCGTCATCAGAGACTCCCATGCTTTCCCCCAATCATCTCGTTAGGCATTGAGCCTAGCGGTGACGAAATGCACTTA
>DATIUQ010000122.1:0-4295 GCA_035466775.1 Arthrobacter sp. | reverse complement strand
GAACCGCTACCTGGAAGAACACCACCTCACCCGCTACCACCCCGCCAGCATCCACGACCTCGACCTCGCCGCATGACCGAAAAACCCTAAAACAACCCACCCCCCAAAAAGATGCACGGGTGTGTACAACTAACGGCTGATCGACCGATCAAGGGAGAGACGCCAGATGACGACCGAGACCACCGTGGGACAGGAGCCGGCCGCAGGGCCGGTGGCCGGGGCTTCGGATGAGCAGTTGATCGCGATGCTGGTCGATCGGGCTCGTGGTGACGGGCTGAAGCTGACCGGTGAGGGCGGGCTGCTGCAGCAGCTGACGAAGCGGGTCCTGGAGTCCGCGCTGGACGGTGAGATCACCGACCACGTCGGCTACGGCAAGCACGACCCTGCCGGTCGCGGTAGCGGGAACACCCGTAACGGCAGCCGGACCAAGACCGTGCTGACCGACGTCGGGCCGGTCGAGGTGCGGGTGCCCCGCGACGCGGCGGGCACGTTCGAGCCGCAGATCGTGCGTAAGCGGCAGCGCAGGTTGTCCGGTGTCGACGACCTGGTGCTGTCGTTGTCGGCCAAGGGACTCACGCATGGTGAGATCAGTGCCCATCTGGCCGAGGTGTACGGCACCGAGGTGTCCAAGCAGACGATCTCCACGATCACCGACAAGGTGATGGACGGGATGGCCGAGTGGCAGAACCGGCCGCTCGACCGCGTCTATCCAGTCGTCTTCATCGATGCCATTAACGTCAAGATTCGCGATGGGCAGGTCGCGAACCGGCCGATCTACGTGGCCATGGCCGTCACCGTCGAGGGTAACCGCGACATCCTCGGTATCTGGGCCGGCGACGGCGGCGAGGGCGCCAAACACTGGCTGCATGTGCTCACCGAGCTGAAGAACCGCGGCGTGCAGGATGTGCTCATGCTCGTCTGCGATGGGTTGAAGGGGCTGCCGGACGCCGTCGCGACGGTCTGGCCGCGCACGATCGTGCAGACCTGCATCGTTCACCTTTTGCGTAATTCGTTTCGGTATGCGGCCCGGCAGGACTGGGCGAAGATCGCCGCGGCGCTGAAGCCGGTCTACACCGCGGCGACCGAGGACGCCGCGACCGAACGATTCCTCGAGTTCGCCGAGACTTGGGGCAAGAAGTACCCGGCGATCGTCCGGCTGTGGGAGAACGCCTGGGCGGAGTTCGTCCCTTTCCTGGCGTTCGACGTGGAAATCCGCACGGTCATCTGCAGTACAAACGCCATCGAAAGTGTCAACGCCCGAATCCGTAAGGCCGTGCGGGCCCGTGGCCACTTCCCGAACGAGCAGGCTGCGCTCAAGTGCGTGTACATGGCCTTGATGAGCCTCGACCCCACCGGAGACGGCCGGCGCCGGTGGACCATGCGCTGGAAAGCACCGTTGAACGCGTTCCAGATCGCCTTCGAGGGCCGGCTCACCCCGGCCAACGACTGACCACCTCAACAACCAAGATCAGCCGTTAATTTGACAGACCCGACGAGGTCGAACGATCCGAACCGTGAGCCCGGCTTCGCCGGCCTTCTCGTCGTCAGCGGCGACCTGGCATCACGATGCGCTAAGTCGACGAGGGTGCAGGTGCTGCGTATGGGCTAAACGCCGCCCCGTACAGGGCAGCCGGAGTGCTGTCGGCGGTAGGTATCCGCGACGCCCACGTGGTCGCTGCCTCACGTCTGGCTATGGCGGTTGTATTTGGCCCCACCAGGGCGGCTTGAGTTGGCTCCACCTGCGGGCGACTTTCCCGCACGGATGGGCGATGGCGGCTTGAAGTGGCCCCACCTGCGGTGTTGCGCTTGAGGTCCTGATCGTGCTCGCCGTTTTCGGGGGCGCCGATGACGTTGACCAAGAGCGAGTTGTTCCGCCGGATCCGGTCCGACGCGGTGCTCGAAGAGCTGTCGATCCGGGCGTTGGCGCGTAAGCACGGCGTGCACCGGCGGCTGGTCCGGGAAGCGCTGACCACGGCCGAACCGGTCCCGCGTCGGCAACCGGTGCGCCGCTCGCCGCGGCTGGACCCGGTGAAGAAGACGATCGACGAATGGCTGCGGGCGGATCTGGAGGCGCCGCGGAAGCAGCGGCACACCGCTCGCCGGATCAAGGACCGGCTGGCGCAGGAACTGGACACCGTCATCGCGTATACGACGGTGCGTGACTATGTGACGGGACGCCGCCGGCAGATCGCGGCGGAGGCGGGTGCCCCGGCGGACGGGTTCATCATCCGACACAACCGGCCCGGCGCGGACGCGGAAGTCGACTTCGGTGAGGTCGTGGTCTGCCTGGCCGGGACGATGACCCGCTGCAATCTGTTCGCGTTCCGGCTGGCCTACTCCGGTCTGGCCGTGCACCGGGTGACGATCTCCTGCGGGCAGGAGGCGTTCCTGGAAGGACACGAGTACGCCTTCGAGCTGATCGGCGGGATCCCGGTCGGGCAGATCCGCTACGACAACCTGAGCTCGGCAGTACGCCGCGTCGTCTTCCGCAGCCGATCGAGAGTGGAGAACCCGAGGTGGGAGGCTTTCCGGGAGCATTACGGATTCACGGCTTTCTACTGCATCCCAGGTTTGGAAGGCGCTCACGAGAAGGGCGGCGTCGAAGGTCAGGTCGGCTACTACCGCCGCAACCGGCTGACCCCGGTCCCCAACGTCGCCACTCTCGAGGAACTCAACCAGCGGCTGGCCGCGGCTGACCTGGCAGACCGGGACCGCAAGATCCGGCTGCGGTCGCGGACCGTGGGTGAGGACTTCGCCGCCGAGGCCCCGCTACTGGCCCCGTTGCCGGCGGAGAAGTTCGGTGCCCAGCTCACGCTGCGCCCGCGGGTCGACCGTGAGGCGACGGTGACGGTCCGGATGAACGACTACTCGGTGCCGGCCCGGTTCATCGGTCGCAAGCTGCAGGTCCTGCTCGGCACCACCGAGGTCATCGTGTTCGACGGCCGCACCGAAGTCGCCCGGCATCCCCGCCTGCCCGGACGCGGCGGCCAGCGGCTGGTACTGGACCACTATCTGGAGATCCTGCTGCGTAAACCCGGGGCCCTGGCCGGGTCGGAAGCCCTCGACCAGGCCCGCCGCGAAGGCACCTTCACCGCCGATCACGAAGCGTTCTGGACGGCGGCGAGGGCCGCGACCGGCGACGACGCGGCCGGCACCCGGGAACTGATCCAGGTTCTGCTGCTGCACCGGCATATGCGCGGCTCGGACGTGACCGTCGGCGTCCGCGCCGCGCTCAGTGTCGGCGCCGCGACCGCTGACCTCGTCGCGGTCGAGGCCCGCAAAGCGGCCCAGCACGCCGGACGTTCCCCCACGATCTCCGCGGAACCGCCGCCGGCACCACCACCACCACCTCCACCGCCGCCGCCGGCGCCGCCGGTCACCGAACGAACCCTGCAACGGGTCGCGCAACTGCCCGCCGATCACCGGCCGCCGCCGGACCTGCACCGCTGGGACCAGCTGTTACACCACCGAAGAAGGGAATCATCGTGAGCCGTGTTCCCCGAGCGTTGACCGAAAGCGCCGCCGACGCGGCGATCGAAACCTCCTGCCGGGTCCTGCACCTGCCCACCGTCCGTGCCCAGTTCTCCGAACTGATCACCCGCGCCGAACGCGATCAACTCAGCTACCGCGGCATGCTCGCCGAACTGCTGATGGCCGAGTGCGAGGACCGCGACCGGCGCCGATCCCAACGACGGCTGCAAGCCGCCGGGTTTCCTCGGCAGAAGTGGCTCACCGACTTCGACTACACCGCCAACCCGAACATCAACCCAGGCCTGATCAACAACCTCGCCAACTGCGACTGGGTCCGCGCCGGCCAGCCGCTCTGCCTGATCGGCGACTCCGGAACCGGCAAATCACACCTGCTCATCGGCCTGGCCTCGGCCGCGGCGATGGCCGGGTTCCGGGTCCGCTACACCCTGGCCGCAAAGCTGGTCAACGAACTGGTCGAGGCCGCCGACGACCGCGTATTGACCAAGACCATCGCCCGCTACGGCCGGGTCGATCTGCTCTGCATCGACGAACTGGGCTATCTCGAACTCGATCGCCGCGGCGCGGAGATGCTGTTCCAGGTCCTGACCGAACGCGAGGAGAAGAACAGCGTCGCGATCGCGTCCAACGAATCCTTCTCCGGCTGGACCCGCACCTTCACCGATCCCCGGCTCTGCGCCGCGATCGTCGATCGGTTGACCTTCAACGGCACGATCATCGAGACCGGCACCGACTCCTACAGACTCTCCCGAACCGCCGCGAAACAGCCCGCCACCAGCGCTTCCTGACCGGCACGGCGTTGGACC
>DATIUQ010000121.1:0-12830 GCA_035466775.1 Arthrobacter sp. | reverse complement strand
TCGAAGGCTACAAGGACCCGGTGGGGGACAAGGAAACCTGGGGCAAGGCCGTGTCCCGCCTTCGCGAACTCGGCCGGCACGCTGCCGACGTCGGCGTCCTCCTCTCGCTCGAAATGTACGAGGACACGTACCTCGGCACCGCGGATTCCTCCGTCCAGCTGGTCCAGGACATCGGCCTGTCCAACGTCGGCATCAACCCTGACATCGGCAACCTCATCCGGCTCCACCGCCCCATCGAGGACTGGCGCGAGATGGTCGCCAAGACCCTCCCGTATTCCAACTACTGGCACATGAAGAACTACATCCGCGACGAGGACGTGGCCCGTGACACCTACGTCGCGATGCCGGCCCCGATGGAAAGCGGCCTCATCAACTACCGCGAGGCGTTCAAGGTCGCACTGTCGGTGGGCTTCCAAGGCATCCTCTGCACCGAGCACTACGGCGGCGACGGCCTGTCCGTTACAGCCAGCAACCAGGACTACCTCCGCCGCCAGGTCCTGCCGAAGACGGACGGCTACGCCCTCGGCCAGAGCCACGTGGCCCAGGGCCGGCAGCAGCCGGCGACTGCGGAACTCGCCGGCGTCTGACCCGGCGCCCGACGCCGACGTCTGACCAGGTGCCGCACGCGGCACCTAACGTTGGGGCCCGGTGCGGCCGTCAAGCTATTTGGGGGCGGCCGCACCACCCCAGATCTACCCCCGCTCTCTATCCACTGCATTAGTTCTCCAACACGGATTCAATGAGGAACCATGACCCAGATCTTCGACAATCCCGCTGATTTCGCGGATGAGGCACTGGACGGCTTCGTGGCGGCCAACCGCGGCTACGTTGCCCGTGTCGACGGCGGCGTCGTCCGCTCCACCGAGATGCCGGCCCGGCAGGTGGCGCTGGTGGTCGGAGGTGGCTCCGGCCACTATCCGGCCTTCGCCGGACTCGTGGGACCCGGGCTGGCCGCGGCTTCGGCCTGCGGCAATATGTTCGCGTCCCCGGCCGCCGGCCAGGTCTACCGGGTGGCCAAGGCCGCCAACGCCGGGGGAGGCGTACTGCTGAGTTACGGCAACTATGCCGGCGACGTCCTGCACTTCGGCCAGGCCCAGCTCCGCCTCAACGCCGAAGGCATTGAAACCCGCACCGTTCTGGTCACCGACGACATCGCCAGCGCCCCGCTGGACCAGATCGAGAAGCGGCGCGGCATCGCCGGCGACCTGACAGTCTTCAAGATCGCCGGAGCCGCCGCCGAAGCGGGACTGGACCTGGACGACGTCGAACGGCTCGCCATCCGGACCAACTACCGCACCCGCTCCCTCGGCGTGGCCTTCGACGGCTGCACGCTGCCCGGCGCGGACGCGCCGCTGTTCACCGTCCCGGCGGGGCACATGTCCCTGGGCCTGGGCATCCATGGCGAACCGGGTATTTCCGATCACCCCATGCCCACCGCCTCCGAATTGGCCGAGCTTCTGGTCAGCCGGCTGCTCGCCGACAAGCCGCACGACGCCGGCAGCCGCGTCGTCGCGATCGTCAACGGCCTCGGCACCGTCAAGTACGACGAGCTGTTCCTGCTCTACGGGAAGATCGAAAAGCTTCTGGGCGCGGCCGGACTCACCGTGGTGGAACCCGAATGCGGCGAGCTCGTCACCAGCCTGGACATGTCGGGGCTGTCCCTGACCCTCTTGTGGCTCGATGACGAACTGGAGCAGTACTGGGCGGCCCCGGCCGACACCCCGGCGTTCCGCAAGGGCAACCTGGCACCCCGGGCCCGCCGCGAACTCGCCGGTCCGGAAGCCGTAGCGGCCGCCGCCGTCGAACGCCCCACGGCGGCAGCGGCAGAGCTCGGACGGCAGGCCGCCGCAGCGCTCCGTCAGGTGCGGGACGTCGTCGTCGAACACGAAGAGGAACTGGGCCGGCTGGACGCCATCGCCGGCGACGGCGACCACGGTATCGGGATGCGCCGGGGCGTCGAAGCAGCGGTCACCGCCGCCGAGCAGGCGGCCGCGAACGACGGCGGCGCTTCGCCGGCGTCCGTCCTGGCGGCCGCGGGGGAGGCGTGGAGCGAACGCGCCGGCGGTACCTCGGGCGCGCTCTGGGGATCGGCGATCATCGCCGCGGGCCTGGCGCTGGGAAACCGGGACAGCTACAGCGGCGAGGATGCCGCGGACGCGGTCACCGCCTTTGTCGCCGCCATCACTGAACTCGGCAAGGCAGATCCGGGGGACAAGACCATGGTGGACGCACTGCTGCCGTTCCGGGACGCGTTCTGCGCTGCGCTCGACGGCGGCGCCTCCGCCGCTGACGCGCTCGCCGACGCTGCGGTTGCCGCGCAGGCCGCCGCAGACCGGACCGCGGACCTCCGCCCGCTCAAGGGACGTGCCCGTCCGCTCGCGGAAAAAAGCCTTGGCCATCCAGACCCGGGGGCGGTTTCGTTCGCCCTCATTGCAGCAAGAATTTCCGCCCACACCGAAGACCGGCTCGCTAACCCCGAACTGGCCCAGCAAGGAGTACAGGCATGAGCACAACAACAGGCTGGCGCGTCGTCGTCGGCAATGACGAGGCCGGCGTCGAATACAAGAACGCACTCAAAGCGCTGCTCGAGGCGGACCCCCGCGTCGCCTCGGTGCAAGACATTGGAGTCGGCGCCAACGACTCCACCGCCTACCCGCACGTCGCCGTTGATGCCGCACGCAAAGTCGCCGAAGGCGACGCCGACCGGGCCCTGCTGATCTGCGGCACCGGCCTGGGCGTGGCCATCGCGGCCAATAAGGTCCCCGGCATCCGCGCCGTCACCGCGCATGACAGCTACTCGGTGGAACGATCCGTGCTCAGCAACAACGCGCAGGTCCTCACGCTCGGACAGCGCGTCATCGGCCTGGAGCTCGCCAAGAAGCTCGTCAGCGAATGGCTGGGCCACCGCTTCGACGAAAACTCGTCCTCCGCCGCCAAGGTGGACGCCATCTGCTCCTACGAGCCCGAATACACGAAGGCAGTCTGACATGACCGAATCAGCTACCACAGGTGCAATGAATACAGCCGCCATTAACGCCGCCCGCAGGATCGCCGTCGTCGGCTCCGGCTACATGGGCGGCGGGATCGCGCAGGTCCTGGCCCTCGGCGGAGCCCGCGTGGCCCTCGCGGATGTGTCGGCCGAAGTGGCGCAGAAGAACTATGAGAGGCTGCTGGCCGAATCGGACGAGTTCGTTGCCGCCGGGCTCTTTCCGGAAGGCTCCACGGCCGTCCTGAAGGAGAACCTCTGGGCCGCCAAGGACATCGAGGAAGCCGTCGCAGGTGCCGACTTCATCGAGGAAGCCGTTCCCGAAGTCATTTCCATCAAGCACCAGACGCTGGCCCGCATCAGCGCCGCCGCCCGCCCGGACGCCATCATCGGGTCCAACACGTCCACCATTTCCATCGCGGAACTGTCCGAACCCGTCACCAACCCGGGACGGTTCCTGGGCGTGCACTTCTCCAACCCGTCCCCGTTCATCCCGGGCGTGGAAATCATCCCTCACGCCGGCACCTCGGCGGCCACCATCGGAGCTGTCCGCGACCTCGTCCACGCCGCCGGCAAGCAGACCGCCGTCGTCAAGGACGTCACCGGCTTTGTGCTCAACCGCCTGCAGTACGCCTTGTTCCACGAGGCCGCCCAGTTGGTGGAGCAGGAAATCGCGACCGCCGAGGACATCGACACGCTGGTCCGCACCACCTTCGGCTTCCGGCTGCCGTTCTTTGGACCGTTCGCCATCGCCGACATGGCGGGGCTGGACGTCTACAACTTCTGCTACAAGTCGTTGCAGACGGAGTTCCCGGAACGCTTCGCGACGCCGAAGGTCCTCAGCGACCTCGTCGACGCCGGGAAGCTGGGCACGAAGACCGGCGCCGGCTTCCTCAACGTTCCGGCCGAGCGCACCCCCGAACTCATCGCCTACCGGAACAAGGCGTATGTGGCCATGCAGAAGCTCATCGACGAGCTTGGCCCTGCCCCCATCAACTAAGCCCCACCACTTTTACGCCTTCAGGAGCACTCCCATGAGCATTTTCCCAGCAGAACGCACCGCGATCGTCACCGGCGCTGTCTCGCAGCGCGGCATCGGCCGTGCGACCGCCAACTACCTCGCCGCGCAGGGCTGGAACGTCGGCATCATCGATCTGGACGACGCCCTGTGCAAGGCGGCGGCCAAGGAACTGGCAGCCGAGCACGGCGTCAAGGCGTTCGGCGCCGGCGCCAACGTCTCCGACGAAGCGTCCGTCCGCGCAGCGATCGACGCGATCGAGGCCGAACTGCCGCAGATCGTCGCCCTGGCCAACGTGGCCGGTGTCAGCTCGCCGGTCCCGTACCTGGAACTCGACGCCGCCGAATGGGACCGGGTCCTGAGCATCAACCTCAACGGCGTGCACTACGCCACCCGCCGCGTCGCCGAATCCATGGTGAAGAACGGGATCGGACGCATCGTGAACATCTCTTCCGTCTCCGCACAGCGCGGCGGCGGCACGTTCTCCAAGACGCCTTACTCCGTGGCCAAGGCCGGCGTGATCGGGCTGACCCGCTCCACCGCCCGCGAACTGGGTGAATACGACATCACGGTCAACGCCATCTCGCCCGGCCCCATCGACACCGACATCATGGGCGGCACGCTCAGCGAGGAACGCAAGAACGAACTCACCAAAGACCTCGTGGTGAACCGGGTGGGCTCCACCCGGGACATTGCGGCCGCCATCGCCTTCCTCATCAGCGAGGACGCCGGGTACATCTCCGGCCAGACGCTGAATGTGGATGGCGGACTCTACATGCACTAAGGAAGAACAAACGTGGCACAGCCAAAAAACACCCCCGCGACAGGGTTCGCGTCCTGGAGCAAAGCACGGAAGCTCTACCTCGCCGTCGGAGTCCTGGCCTGCCTGGCCGGAATCATGATCATCGCCTTTTCGCGCTAGGAATTTTTCCCGTTCCACCGCTTTACCCGCACCTGATTCATCCCCTGAGTTACACCACTGACTGCTCGACGAGGAGTATTTGATGTCCGTAACAACAACGTCCACTAGGGACCTCCTGGATACACCGGTACTGAAATCGGCGATTTCCAAGGCGTCCTTCCGGCTTATGCCCATGCTGGTCATCCTTTATGTGGTCGCCTTCCTGGACCGCACCAACGTGGGCTTCGCCGAAGCCGCCCTCGGAGTGGACAGGGGCATCACGGCCGGGGCCTACGCACTGGGAGCCGGGATCTTCTTCATCGGCTACGCCCTCTTTGAGATCCCCAGCAACCTTCTGCTGACGAAGTACGGTGCCAAGGTCTGGCTGGCCCGCATCGCCATCACGTGGGGCATCGTCTCCGCGTGCTTCGCGTTCGTGCAGGGCGAGACTTCGTTCATCATCCTGCGGTTCCTCCTCGGTGTCACCGAGGCCGGGCTCTTCCCGGGCGTCATCATGTTCCTCGCCGCATGGTTCCCCAACAAGGTCCGGGTCAAGATGTTCGCCATCTTCTACCTGGCGCAGCCCTTCTCGCAGATGATGGGCGCGCCGCTGTCCGGCTGGCTGATCAACATCGGCGACCAGGTCCCCGGCGTGCAGGGCTGGCAGGTCATGTTCTTCGTTGAAGGCATGCTGGCGGTTGTGGCCGGCATTGCCGCATTCTTCTTCCTCATCAACAGCCCGCAGGACGCCAAGTTCCTCAACAAGGACGAGAAGCAGGCACTCCTGGACGTCATGGCTCTGGAGGATTCCGTCAAGGAAGAGACGGGCCCGCGCGGCGTGCTCGCCGCGATGAAGAATGGCAAGGTCTGGTACTTCACGGTCATCTACTTCTGCCTCCAGATCGCCGTCTACGGCGTGACGTTCTACCTGCCGCAGCAGGTGGCGCAGCTGACCGGCCAGAAGGTCGGCTTCGCGGTGGGCATGATGGCCGCCATCCCGTGGTTCTTCGGCATCTTCGCCTGCTACTTCATCGGCAAGGCCGCCAACACCGTCATCCGCCGCCGCGTCTGGGGCACCGGGCTGTTCATCTCCACGGGCCTGTGCATCTTCGGCTCCGCGTGGGCCGGCGCCAACCACCTTCCGGTGCTGGGCATCCTCTTCATCACGCTGGCTGTCTGCAGCTTCCTCTCCATCGGTCCCATCGCCTGGTCCTACCCGACGGCGTTCCTCACCGGCACCGCCGCGGCGGCAGGCATCGGCCTCATCAACTCCCTGGGCAACCTGGGCGGTTTTGTGGCTCCGATCCTGCGGACCTCGGTCAACCAGATCACCGCCTCGGACACCGGAACCATGGGCGTCTACGCCCTGGGTGTGCTCCCGTTCCTGGCCGCAGCCATGATGTTCGCGACCAAGCGGTTCAAGAACAAGGCAGACGACCTGCTGGAGGAGTAGCAACCGTCCGGGCGCGCCGGGCGCACGGCGCGCCTGGGCATCAACAGCATCAACCGGCTCAACCGGCTCGGCCGCATCAACCGGCTCAGCCGGCTCGGCCGCATCAACCGCATCAACCGGCTCGGCCGCATCAACCGGCTCGGCCGGGATCGAGCAGAAAGCACCAACAATGCAGCAAAGTGACACCAGCCAGACCTTCCCGCCACTGCTGGTGGGCGTCAGCTCCAAGATGTACCTGGGCTACCGGGACAGCCTGGACTGGCTGGGCCAGCTGCGCCACGAAGTGGACACCCGCCCGGCCCTCGCGGCCGGGCGGGTTGTCCCGTTCGTGATCCCGTCGTTCCCGCTCCTCCCGGCGGCTGCCGCGCTTTTGGCGGGTTCGCCGCTATTGCTGGGGGCGCAGAACTGCGGCTGGGCGGACGGGCCGTGGACCGGGGAAGTGGCCCCGTCCATGCTCGCGGAGCTTGGCGTGAGGCTCGTTGAGATCGGGCACGCGGAGCGCCGCCGGCACTTCGGCGAAGACGACGCCATGATTGCCCGGAAAGTCCGGGCCGCCGCTGCCGCCGGGCTGAAGCCGCTGCTCTGTGTGGGAGAGCCCGACCACGGCAGCGCCGCCACCGCCGCGGAATTCGTGTACCGCCAGATCAGGTCGGCCGTGGACGGCGACTGGGAACTCGCCGGCCGGCTCGTCCTCGCCTACGAACCCGTATGGGCCATCGGTGCGGAGGAGCCCGCCGCCGCCGGGTACGTGTCCGACGTCGTCCGGCGGGTCCGGAGCCACCTCACCACCTCCCGGCTGGAGAACCGTCCCGTCATCTACGGCGGCTCGGCCAAGCCAGGGCTCCTGCCGGCACTCGACGGCGTCTCGGGCCTGTTCCTGGGCAGGTTCGCGCACGACCCGGCCAACTTCGGCGCGGTGCTGGACGAGGCACTCCTGCTCGCGGAGGCTGTCCCCGCGTCCCGCTGAGCATGTCCCGCGGCGGCCAGTTTCACCACTGGACATGTCCCGCCGCGGCCACGAACAGTGGGCAGAATGTCATTGTGCCCACTGTTCATGTCAAAGAATGGGCATGTCCCGTGGGGGTGGGTTTAAAGAATGGGCATGTCCCGCTTAGCTCGCGGCGACGGGCCGTTGGCAGAGCCCGATGAACCCGCCCAACTGCTCCAGGCCCTCGGGGTGCATGGGAAGGTAGTTGGTCAGTTCCGGCGCCCGGATGATGACGGCGCGCCACTGGCCGCGGGAAACCGCCACGTTGATCCGGTTGCGCGAGAGCAGGAACTCCATGCCGCGCGGTGCCTCGGCCACCGCCGAGCACGCCATGGACACAATCACGACGGCGGCTTCCTGGCCTTGGAACTTGTCCACGGTTCCTACCCGGACCCCGGGGAACCCCGCCCCATCGAGGGCGTCACGGATGACGTTGACCTGGGCGTTGTAGGCCGCCACCACCAGGATGTCCGCCACGTCCAGCGGCCGCGTGCCCTGCTCCGCATGCCAGCTCAGCCCCAGATGCCGCCGCACCTGACGGACCACTTCGGCAGCTTCCTCCGGGGAGGACGTGATGTTGCCGCTGTGTTCCACCAGAACGGTTTCGATCCCGGCCGGAACCCCCTCAAGCCGCCGGAGGTCAGCGGCCGGAGCCGAGTGCAGCCTGCCCTCATAGGAGAGTTCGGAGACCGCCCGGCACAGCTCCGACGTCATCCGCCACGAGTCGGCCAGGAAATAGCCGAGTTCCGGCGGAAGCGTGGCATGACCGGCGGAGACCCAGCCCAGGGCTGACTCGTCCACGGGTTCGGGGTGGGCGCCCTGGCTGACCTGCGGCAGCTGCTGGGGATCGCCGAGCAACAGCAGCCGGCTGCTCGCCCGGGCCACGGCCAGGGTGTTGGCCAGCGAGAACTGTCCGGCCTCGTCGATCACCAGCAGGTCCAGCGACGCGGCCGGGACGTTGGCGCCCGTCATGGTCCACGCCGTACCGCCGATGAGCGCCCCACCGGGCGAGCCGAGCAGCCGCGCCACATCCTTGGCCGAACGCTGCCCCCACGGGAGGGGCTCCGTGTGCTTTACTTCCTTGGCGACCACGGACGGATCGACGCCGGCCTTGACCACAGCCGTCTTTAGCAGGTTCTCCACGACCGCATGGGACTGGCCGACGACGCCGACCTTCCACCCGCGCGCCACCAGCTGCGCGATGACGTGTGATCCCACATGGGTCTTGCCGGTCCCGGGAGGACCCTGCACCGCGACGTAGGAATGATCCAGGGACTCGACGGCCGCCGTGATCGCATCAATGAACCGGTCCGGGCCTTCGCCGGGCGCAGGCAGCGGCGCCCCGGAGGCAAGCCGTGGCGGAACCCGGCGGACCAGATCCAGGGCCGGATGATGCGGGAACGCGGACCCGGCCCGCAGCGCCGCGGTGACTCCCGAGGCCAGGTCCGCCAAGGCATCTTCGAGGCCCTTGGTCTGGATGGGCTGGTCTTCGGTCAGCGCGACGGGAACCTGGGGGTACGGTTCGATGCTCTTGCGCAGCTTGTCCCTGATGATGACGGTGTCCTTGCCATCCTCGTGCCCCAGCTCCAGAACCTCGGTGCCGAACCAGCCGTTGCGTCCGGTCCCGTTGATGCCCGTCCCTTCGAGTCCGGCCGGAAGCGGCGGCTCATACATGCGGAACCACGTGCTGCCCTCGCGGAGGTCCGAGCCCGGGCTGACCGTGCCGATCAGCTTCACCCTCCGCTCCGGAAGCTTGGCGCCGTCCTTCCACCAGTCCTCGAGCACCTCCGCGTCCTCAACGAGGAAGACATTGCGGTCCTGCTGGTGATGCGTGTCCGGGCCGTTCTCGCAGCGGTCGAAATGCGCCCACCAGAACGCCTTGCGCTCCCGGCGGTGATAGCTGACCGCCGCCGCCAGCATGGACACCGCCTTCCGGTCATCCTCCGACAGTCCGACGCCGGGCGCCGCCAGTTCGGCCAGCGCCACTTCCAGCGGGTCCAAGTCGGCGTCACCCGGCCCCGTGACTGCGCCGGTGTCCGTGCCTGTCGCCGTCGTCGTGATGGGGGAGGCGCCGTCGCCGCGTTCGATCCCGCCGAGCGGCCTGATGCCGCGCTCCCGGGCCAGCCCCAGGAGCCAGTTCCGGAGCTCCAAGGTGGAGAGGCAGTCGTACTCGTTGTAGTCGGAGATTCCGGCGAGGATGGTGGCGGCTTCCTCGGCCCGGCCGTCGTCGCGCGCGTCGCAATAGTGGGCGTAGGCAACCACCGAAGCGCCGGCGTCCTTCACGTCCCCGGAGCGCAGGTTAGTCCCCATGTAGAGCGGCTCGAGTTTCTTGATGCTGTAGGAATTCTCGGAGATCCGGATGCTGTTCCGGATGGTCTGGTACAGATCCACCAGGAGCCCCTCCCGCAGCCACTGGTCCACCGTGTCCTCACCGGCGACGTGCATCACGGAAAGCTTCCGGAGTGCCGTCTTCTCGTAGGCGGCGTAGTGGTAGACGTGCATGTCCGGGTAGTCCTGCCGGCGTTTCTCCACATAGTCGAGGAAGTCGAGGAAGGCCTGCTTTTCCGCCTCCCGGCTGTGCGCCCAGAAAGGCCTGAACACCCCGGGGACACCGGGACCGGTCGGGGCCTCGATGACGCCGAACAGGTATTCCAGCCCCCAGACTCCGGTGGCTGATTCCTGCCACAGCGGATCGCCCTCGAAGTCGAAGAAGATGTCGCCCTCGCTGGGCGGGGGGAGCTCGGCCAGCGTGTTTTCCGGAATGACGCCGAAGCGGATCCTGTGCTCTTCGCCGTCCTTGAGGAACCGGACCTCACCGTCGGCTGCGCCGATGCCGCTCTGCATCCGGGCCTGGTCCTGAAGCCGCAACAGTGAGGCGTTGGGATTGGGCAGGGTGGCTTCCGCGAGTTCCCGGACCGTGCGGATGCCGTCGGCACGGAGCTTTTTGCGCTGGGCCGAGTTCATCCGGGCCACGAGGAGCAGGTCATCGGTGGCAGCGACCTGCTCCTGGCAGTAGTCGCAGCGGCCACAGGCGGTGATTCCGGCAGAACCCGACTGCACTGTGCTCCACTGTACGGCTCCGGGCTGCGCCAGATGCGAGGACGTCAGCGCCAGGAAGCGGTCCCGCCGCTCCCGGAACACCGGCAGGATCTCCGAAAGTTTGTGGTGGCTGCGGACATAGTCGAAGCCGCCGCCCGGGAGCGGAACTGTGGCTCCCAGGACCAGGGTCACCGCCGGATCCGGCGTAATCCCTGCCTTCAACAACTGGTCGCCGTAGGCGCCCAGCTGGAGCAGGGCCGTCACCTTGGCGTGGCGGGCCAGCTTGGTGTCGAACACCGCGTAGCTGCCGTTGGCCTGGCGGACCAGGAAGTCGGAGCGGCCATGGAACTGGCCGTCGAAGAAGGCCGCCTGGAACACCACGTCGGCGCCGGAGCGCAGGGCATCGATGGACTCCCGGTGCTTGGCCAGCAACGTGGCGCGGTCCATGGTCTCGGCCGGGACGACGTCGTAAACGCCGCGTCCGGCGGCCGGATCCCAGTGGCCGAACTCCGCGACGAAACTGTCGAGGACTCTGTGCTCGTGGAGGTCGCCCAATACGGCGGCATGCTTGAGCATCTCATCGTCTTCGAAGGCTGCTTTTGGGGCGCGGCCCAGCTTCTCGTCGAGTTTCCGGAGCAGCTGGTACTCACAGGAGGCGGCCGTGACGAGGTCGCTCGCGGAGAAGACCAGGTCCGGTGCGGAACCCGGGACGTCCGGTTCAAGGAAAAACACTGTGCCCCCGATGTTGATGCACTGCTGTAGTAATAGCTCCTCCGACGGATGGTCAGCGCAGTCCGGCCGTCTGTCCTTCAAGCTATCAAAGCCCTCAGACAATTACGGCGGGCACCGGGGCGGAACGGGCTGGTTCCTGTCGCAGGCCCGGCGTATGGTCTGAAAGATGACCGAACAGCAGCCCTTCCAGCTGGTCCAGCGCTACCCGCATTTCGAGTTGCGCCGCTATCCCGCGCATGTGGTCGCCGAAATTCAGGTCAACGCAACGTTCGACCGTGCGGGCAACGCAGCCTTCCGGCCCCTGTTCAAGTACATCAGCGGCCACAACACCGCCGGACAGAAGCTGGCGATGACCGCCCCGGTGCTCCAGGAGCCCGGTCCTTCGCAGAAGCTGGCGATGACCGCCCCGGTGGTCCAGAGCGGTCCGCCGCCGGGAAGCGGGGAATCCGCTGATTTTGTGGTGGCCTTTGTGCTCCCGGCAGGCCTGACGGCCGAGACCGCCCCGGTCCCTGCAGACCCGCAGGTCAAGATCCGGACCGTCCCCGGGTCCCTGGCTGCTGCCATCCGTTTCTCGGGCAGCGGATCGGAAACTGCCTTCGAACGGCGCAACAACGGCCTCCAGGCGGCACTGGTGCTGGCCGGACTGACAGCCGCGGGGCCGCCACGATTCGCCCGCTTTGATCCTCCTTTCAAACCTTGGTTCCTGCGGCGCAACGAGGTAGTTCAAGACGTCGAACCGCCCCACCCCGCGCCGGGCGCCGCCGGCGCCTGACCCGGGTAAGGCAAAATGGCTGGGTGACTCAACTCCCGCAGCGCCCCTCCCCGTCAGCCTCCGTACCGGCTCCCAAGACACCCTCGCCCCAGACCCGGGCGCCCAAGACCCAGGCTCCGCACACCCAGGAGTCGGGCATCGCGGCCCAGATTGCCGACGAACTCGGCGTGCAGGCCTGGCAGGTCAAGGCCGCCGTGGACCTGCTCGACGCCGGGTCCACCGTGCCCTTTATCGCCCGGTACCGCAAGGAAGCCACCGGGACGCTCGATGACACCCAGCTCCGCGAGCTGGAGGAGCGGCTGCGCTACCTGCGCGAGCTGGAGGACCGCCGTCGGACCGTCCTGGAAGCGATCGCAGCGCAGGGCGCGCTGACTCCGGAACTGCAGGCCGCCGTCGTGGGCGCCGACACGAAGTCGCGCCTGGAGGACATCTACCTGCCGTTCAAGACCAAGCGGCGGACCAAGGCGCAAATCGCCCGCGAGGCAGGGCTGGAACCGCTCGCCGATGCCCTGCTGAAGCGGCCGGAGCTGGACCCGGAACACGAAGCGGCCAAGTACCTCAACGCCGAGCACTCCATCGGGGACGCCGCCGCGGCGCTCGCCGGCGCGCGTTCGATCCTGGTGGAACGCGTCGCCCAGGACGCCGACCTGGCCGCCACGCTGCGGGAGCGGCTTTGGACCCAGGGCAGGATGGTGTCCCGCGTCAAGAAGGGCAAGGACGCCGAGGGGCAGAAGTTCAAGGACTACTTCGAGTTCTCGCAGCAGCCGTCCGGGATGCCCTCACACCGCGTCCTGGCGCTGCTCCGCGGCGAAAAGGACGGCGTGCTGGAGTTGGACCTCGCCGAGGCTGAACCGAACGACGACGCCGCCCTCACCGCCGCGCGCGGCCGCTACGAAGCCGCCGTGGCCCGGTTCCTCGGGGTTGCCGACCGCGGCCGGCCC
>DATIUQ010000120.1:0-2759 GCA_035466775.1 Arthrobacter sp. | reverse complement strand
GCGTTGTGGAACGGGTCCGATCCGATCCTGAAGGAGCGGATGTTCGGGCTGACCGGTCCGCAGGGCAACCACGGCGAGGACGTCAAGGAATACTGGTGGTACCCGGATGCGTTGCCCAGCCATGCGTGGCTGCGGTGGCGTTACCACTACCCGCAGGCAGCCTTTCCCTATCAGCGGCTGATCGACGAGAACGCCCGCCGTTCCCGGGACGAACCCGAATTCGAACTGCTGGATACCGGCGTCTTCGACGGGGGCAGGTACTGGTCCGTGGACGTCGCCTACGCGAAGGCCTCGCCGACCGAGGTACTTGCCCGGATCACCATCGAGAACCACTCGTCCGAAGAATCAGTGCTGTCGGTGTTGCCCACCATGTGGTTCCGCAACACGTGGCGGGTTTCGGGCGGCGAGGCGCCGTCGTTGTTCCTGGACGCGGACGGGGTCTCGGTCGAACACCCGCGGCTGTCCGGATACCGGCTCGACGCCGCTCCGACCAAGGAGGGCGTGCGGCCGCAGGCGTTGTTCTGCGACAACGAGACGAACACCGCCCGCCTGTTCGGTGCGGCTCCGGTCACCGCCTATCCGAAGGACGGCATCAACGACCATGTGGTCTCGGGCGCGGACACCGTGAATCCCCAGCTTCAGGGCACCAAGGCGTCCTGGTGGTATCAGGTGAGCGTGCCCGGCGGCGGCCGGGTCGAGTTGCGGCTGCGGCTGCACCGGCCGGTGCCGGACCAGCCCACACCCGCCGGCTGGTCCGACTCCTATTTCGACGACGTCATGAGAGACCGGGAGCGGGAAGCGGACGAGTTCTATGCGGCGATTGCCCCCGCTGACATCGGTGCCGAGCCGATGCGGGTGATGCGCCAGTCCTGCGCGGGGCTCGTCTGGAGCAAACAGATGTACCCCTATCGGGTCAACCGGTGGCTGGATGGCGACGCCGGCCAGCCGGCGCCGCCGGCCGGGCACCGTAGCGGCCGGAACGCGGGGTGGCGGCATCTGGACTCGTTCGACGTGCTTGCCATGCCCGACCCGTGGGAGTACCCGTGGTTCGCGGCCTGGGACCTGGCGTTCCACGCCATCACCTGGGCGCACCTGGATCCCGCGTTCGCCAAATACCAGCTGTTGGTGCTCCTCCGGGAGTGGTTCCAGCATCCGAACGGGGCGCTCCCGGCTTATGAGTGGAGCTTCGACGATGTCAATCCCCCGGTCCATGCGCTGGCCGCCATCCGGGTGTTCGTCATCGACGGCGGCACCGACTTGGACTTCCTGGAACGGGTGTTCCAGAAGCTGCTGCTGAACTTCACCTGGTGGCTCAACCGGCAGGACCCCGACGGGAACAACCTGTTCGGTGGTGGCTTCTTGGGTTTGGACAACATCAGCCCCATCGACCGCTCGCACCTCCCGCCCGGCTTCAAGCTGGACCAGGCCGACGGCACCGCGTGGATGGCGTATTACTCCGTGGCCATGCTCACCCTGGCCACCAAACTCGCCGAACACGACGACGCCTACGAGGACATGATCGTCAAGTTCCTGGAACAGACCGTGCTGATCACGGACGCCCTGGAGGATTCAGGCTGCTACGACGCCGGGGACGGCTTCTTCTACGACCGTCTCACCGACCCCTCCGGGATCACCGTCCCGATAAGAGTGCAGACCCTCGTCGGGCTGATCCCGGCGCTGCCCGCGGTCTCGCTCCCCACCCAGGACACGGACCGGATCCGCCGGCTGCGGAAGCGTTTCGCCAGCCGGCTGGAACAGACCGAACGGCACGAGATCCTCGATTGGCAGGTCCGTGGCGCCGGCGCCTCCCGGCGTACGCTTTTGTCGGTCGTCCCGATGGATAAGCTCGTTCGGCTGTTCGGCATCCTGTTCGACGAGGAGGCATTCTTGTCTCCCCACGGCCTAAGGTCGATCTCCAAGCGGCACAGCACCCCCTACAGCGTTCCGGGGCTGCCCGCCGCGGCCATCCACTACGAACCGGCCGAATCGCGGACTGCGATGTACGGCGGGAATTCCAATTGGCGGGGACCGGTGTGGTTGCCCGTCAACTACCTGGTCATCCGCGCCCTATTGCAGTACGACCAGTTCTTCGGTCCCGACTTCACCGTCGAATACCCCACCCGGTCCGGTCATCACCTGACCCTGCGAGAGATTGCCGGTGACCTCGCCGATCGGCTGGTGGGCATCTGGCTCCCCGGGCCGGACGGACGCCGGCCGGTCTATGGTGGCGTCGACCTGTTGCAGAACGATCCCGCGTGGAAGGACAACCTGTTGTTCTTCGAGTACTTCCATGGCGACAACGGGGCCGGACTCGGCGCCATGCACCAGACCGGGTGGACCGCCCTGGTCGCGGATCTCCTCCTCGACCCACCCCTTCACAGCTACCGGACGGTGTGGGAGAAACCGGACCCGGCCACCACGACAGGACCGCCGGAAACGGGGCCGGGCACCCATGTCCAAGACGACTGAGGGGCCAGGCCGTTTCCATCCCTTCATCTACGAGATCAACACCTGGGCGTGGCTCGAATCAATCAGCGTGGAAGAAGGCAAACCGGTCGATCTGGGCTCAGTCCCGGAAGGGCACTGGGACGAGATTGCCGGCCTGGGTTTCGATTCGGTCTGGTTGATGGGGGTCTGGCGTCGCAGTCCTGCCGGAATCGGCGTCGCACTGGCAAATCCAGCCCTGCGGTCAGACTTCCAGGCCGCTCTTCCCGATTGGCGTGCAGAGGACGTTGTCGGGTCGCCGTACTGTGTCAGGG
>DATIUQ010000119.1:0-2283 GCA_035466775.1 Arthrobacter sp. | reverse complement strand
GTGATGGCGTTCCCGCCACGCCCGGACCTTACGCCGGAACCGGGCAGGCGCCAGCTCTCCGGGCGCGGCACCGCGGGCCGGTCGGGGCGCGTCCGGGTCGAAGAAGTGAGCCTCCAGGGCAGAGGCGGCTGCGGGGCTGAGGCCGGTTGTTTCGTCGACCACGATGCGGGCGTGCTGCCAGCCGATGGTGCCTGTTTGCAGCGCATCGAGTGCCGCCGGCAACGACGTGGTCAGCGCGTGGGCCTCGCCCAGCAGGGCGGACGCGGCCCGTTCACCGATCGTCAGCACGCAGGCGACTTCTGCCACTCGGCTCACCTCCCGCGCCGACGCTTCATAGGCGCTGGCCGGCGGGCCCTCCAGCACCGCTGTAGCCTCCGTGTAGGCAGCCACCAGCTGGACTTTCAACGCCGCCGTCGCGGCCTCAACCCGCGCCAGCACCCCTAACCCATCCAGGCACGCCTCGGAAAGCTCCTGCAGCGGATCAGCATCAGCATCGGGAAGCCGGTAGGGCGCACCGGCGGCCGACGGGCTGGCCACAACACCCGCAAGCTCATCAACCAGCCCGGCCACCGAGCCAACGGCAGCGGCCAGCTGGGCCCTGACTTCCGCATCGACAACCACACCGGCTTCCATAACCACACCATGGCAGGAGGGTCTGACAACGACGACGGCGGTGACCTCCCGCCGTCGACCGCCCACTTTAGGCTGCGTCCCAGCCCTGCGCTTACCCGCCCAGGCGCGCCATCTCCTCGCCCATCGCAGACGCAAAGACGTCGCCCGGCACGTTCAACGCGTCGAAGTGGACACCACAACACAGATTGCCGCCGTACGAGACAGCCGCGACACCGAGCCGTACGTTTCCCGGAAGAATCCCAAGGGGCCAGAGGGCGATAACCGGGGCTCCGGCGAGGCGGTAAGTTCCTTTCGGACCCGGCACGTTGCTGACGAACCCGGCAACAACACGCTGCGTCCGGGAGAAGCGGTCCAGGATGCGCGCACCAATGGGCCCGCGCATAAACTCCAAGGTGCCTTGATCCCTTGCCCGCACCTTCTCCTCACGGGTCTGGGCGGCGATGAGCCGCAGGCGCAGGTCGGGGTCGGGCTCGCCGAGCGGCAGCTGCACAAGCATGACTCCCACTTGGTTCGCTGCAGCCCCGCGGCGCCGCAGCGCCACCGGCACTGACACCGGCAACCGGGCGGCGATCGGCTCGCCGGCAGCCGCCAGGACCGCCCGGAAGCCGGCCGCGGCCGCGGCGAGGAGTGCGTCATTTACCGTGGCGCCCCGCGGACGCACCGTCGTCTCCAGGGCTTCGATATCTGTCTGCAGAAAAGCGACGCCGCGGTGCGAGCTGCGCTCACCGAGCAGCACCGTGCCACCCACGCCAGAGCCCCACAGGGTCTTCAGGATACGAAACAGGCCGGTCGTAACCCGACGCAGGGTGCGGCGTACATTGTTCCCGGGCTGGGACTGCGGCGCCACTGCAGGCCGGCGCAGAGGCGCCTCACCCGCCGGCCGCTCCCCCGGTTCCCCGGGATCAAAGAGCTGCTGCACGATCACTGCCGCTGTCATCCCGTCGGCCACCGCATGATGGATCCGCAGCACAACACCCACGCCCGTCGCTGAGGCGCCCGGTACCACCAGGACCTCCCACATCGGGCGGTCCCATGCCAGTGGCTCCCCCGTCAGGTCGGCACATTTGTCCTGAAGTCCCCCCAGGCCATCGACGGGCTCTACGAGACGGATGTGGTGCTCGATGTCGGGCACGGATTCAACCCAGTGATGCCGGCGGCCCACTTGGATTACTCTTTTGCGGAGCGCCGGCAAATCCGCAATCCGCTCGAGGAGCGTCGCCCTAAGCCGCGCCATGTCCGGTGTGCCGTCCGGAGCCAGGAAACCGCCCGGCCCGAGCAGGCAGGCGGCCAGGAACACGTTGACCTGCCCGGCGTGGTCGAGCACCAGGTTCGCCTCATCAGCAGGGGCCAGCTTTTGCGTCGCCGGGTGCATGCCTTGACAGTAACCGCGAAACACCGGCTTGTCAGCGCGTGGGCGGACAGGAAATCACTGCAGCCCCTGACGTCACACAACGCCACCGCATCCAGATAAGGACAGGCAACGCCCTACCCTTAACAAGTGACTTTGACTAAGATGCGCACCGCCGCCGCGAGCTCCCTCGCCGCCGCCGGTCTCCTGTTTACCCTCGCCGCCTGTTCCGCGCCGGCCGCCAGCCAGCCCACCACTTCCGCGCCGGCCTCCTCCGCAGCCGCTTCGTCGAGCGCCGCACC
>DATIUQ010000118.1:0-2869 GCA_035466775.1 Arthrobacter sp. | reverse complement strand
CCTGGACCTGCCGGATGCCGGCGGCGAAGGCGCGGATCCGCACGGCCAGTTCCTCGGCGGCGGCGAGCGTGGCCTTGCCGGCCACCACCGTCCCGGCCGAGCCGAAGGCGCCGGAGTCGTGGTCCACGAGGTCGGTGTCCGCTTGCCGGAGCGCGATCCGGTCCGCGGTGGTGGACAGGGCGGTGGCGGCGAGCTGGGCGTGCACGGTGGTGGTGCCGTTGCCGAACTCCGCGGTGCCCACGTCCACCTGGTAGCTCCCGTCCGGCAGGACCCGGATTTTGGAATGCGCGAAGTGGCCCCGCGGCGGGACGGTGTCGATCATGGACAGCGCCGAGCCCTCCCCCGTGACCCAGTCCGGGCCGAGGCCGCCGGGCCCGGCGTCCGGGTAGCGGTTCCGGCCGCGCGCCAGGGCGTTCTGCACCAGCCGGGTGCACTGGTCCAGCCCGTAGCTGCCGTAGAGCACGTCCTCCGCCGGTTCGGGGCGGGTGGAGAGCATGTCGTCGCCCTCGCGGACCATGTTGCGGCGGCGGAACTCCATCGGGTCCATGCCGATCCCGGCGGCGAGCTCGTCGACGGCGGACTCGATCGCGAAGATCATCTGGCTCAGCCCGTAGCCGCGGAAGGCGCCGGAGGGCACGGTGTTGGTGTAGACGGCGTGCGCGTCCACCTTCTTGTTGGCGCAGGTGTACACGCCCAGGGATTCGTTGCAGCCGTGGAACATCACGCCCACGGAGTGGTTGCCGTAGGCGCCGGCGTTGGTCAGGACCTCCAGCTGCAGGGCGGTCAGCTTTCCCTCGTTGCTGGCGGCGGCCTTGAGGTGGATGGTGAACGGGTGCCGGGTGGTGGCAGCCGTGAACTGCTCGGTGCGGGTGAACTCGAGCTGCACGGGGCGCCGCAGTTTCAGCGCGGCGAGGGCCACGATGTCCTCGGTGAGGACTTCCTGCTTTCCGCCGAAGCCGCCGCCCACCCGTCCCGTCACCACCCGGATCCGGTCCTCCGGCAGGCCGAAAACCCGGCACAGGGTCCGCCGGACCAGGAACGGCACCTGGCTGGAGGTACGGACCTGGAGCCGGCCGTCGTCGTCGATCGAGGCGATGGCGGCGTGCGTCTCCAGCGCGGTGTGCGCCACCCGCTGGGTGCGGTAGGTCTGCTCGTGGATGAAGTCCGCGGCGGCGAAGGCAGCCGCGACGTCCCCCAGTTCGGAGTGCAGCTCGGCCACCACATTCCGCTCCGGCCGGCCAATGCGGGCCGTGGCGGCGTCCTTGTCCCCGTGGATCGCCGGGGCGCCGGGGCGCATCGCGTCCTGCGGGGTGAACACGGCGGCCAGCACCTGGTACTCCACCTTCAGCGCCCGCACGCCGGCTTCCGCCGCGGCGACGGTATCGGCGACGACGGCGGCGATCCGCTGCCCGACGAAGCGGACCACGTCATCGAGCACCCGAGTGTCGTCCGGATCGTCGGTGTACAGCTCGTGCTGCGCCGTGGAAAACAGCTGCGCGGGTGAGTCCTCGTGGGTGAAGACCGCCTCCACGCCAGGGATCCGCAGCGCGTCCGTGGCATCGATGGCCAGCACGCGGGCGTGGGCGTGCGGCGAGCGCAGGAGCTTCACGTGCAGGAGTCCCGGGAGCTCCTCCGCGGGGACGTCGAGGGTGTAGCGCGCGGCGCCGGTGACAATCGCCCGGCTGGCGGGGGCCGGGACGTCGTCGCCGAGCTGGCCGGGGCGCGGGCCAGGCTGGCCCTCCCCCGCGATCCCGGACCCCGGCCCTGCGGGGGCCGGATGGCCCGATTCGCCGTGCGCGGGCCCGCCGCAGACGGCATCCGCAATAGCGGTGTAGCCGGTACAGCGGCACAGATTGCCCTTGAGGTTCCGCGGCAGGTTGGCCTTTTGCTCGTCGTCGAACGTGGCCGCCGTCATCACGACGCCGGCTGTACAAAAGCCGCACTGGAAGCCCTGCCGCTCCAGGAACTGCTGCTGCATCGGGTGGAGCGCGGCGACGGCTGCGGTTTCGGCGCCGGAGGTGGTGGCCGCGAGACCCTCCACGGTGGTCACGGCCCGGCCCTCGGCGCGGACCGCGGGGTAGATGCAGCTGTGCTCGGGCACGCCGTCCACGTGGACGGTGCAGGCCCCGCAGTCGCCGCCGTCGCAGCCTTTCTTCACGCCGAGGTTGCCCTGCTCCCGCAGGAACGTCCGCAGGCACTGCCCCGGCCTCGGTTCGGCCTTCGCAGCGACGCCGTTGATCTCGATGGCGCCGGTGGTCTCGATGGCGCCGTTCTCGATGCCCATGCTCAGGCCCCTTCCTGCTGCGGCGGCGCCTGCGGTGCCTGAGTCCGCGGCGACGTGTGCTGCGGTGCCTGAGTCCGCGGCGACGTGTGCTGCGGCGCCTGAACCTGCGGCGTGCGCGGCGGTGGCCAGAAGTCTCCGGAAACGTGGGCCGACGCCGTGCCCGCCGGGGCCGCCAGTTCGGCGCGGATTTCCTCGGCGAGCCGGTAGGTCATGTCCTTGCGCCAGGCGGGCAGGCCGTGGATGTCGGCGTGATAGAGCCCGTCCGGGATGGCGGCATCCAGCGCCGCGGAGAGCTCGGCAGCCGCGCTGGTTCGTGTCCCCGCGGGGCCGCCGGTACCGGCGGCGCTCCCGCCGCTGGCAGTGTTGGCAGGGTTGGCAGGGTTTCCGAGGCGCAGCTGCACGGGGCGCTTGGTGGCGGCGGTGATGGTGAGGACCAGTCCGCCGTCGGCGTCGAGCCGTCCGATCAGCAGCACTCCGGAACGTCCGAGGTTGCTCAGCGACAGCCGGCGGAACGCCACCCGCGAGGCAAGGGCCGACGCCGGCAGGTGGATGCTGCGGAGCAGCTCGCCGGGTGCCAGGGCGTTG
>DATIUQ010000117.1:0-4852 GCA_035466775.1 Arthrobacter sp. | reverse complement strand
TGCGGATCATCGCCCATGAGCCGCTGCGAATGAGCGCGGAGGCCTACCGGCAGAAACTGGAGTCCGCGATGGAGGTCAGCCACTTGCCGCTGGACTACCGGGCCCTGTTCCTCGAGGTGGTCGTGGACGACTCCTCCGACTTCGAGACGGAACTCGTCGTCCACGGCGTCACCCGGCACGGCTACCGGATCCTGGAGGTCCACGGACCCGTTGTCCCGAACACGATCGCCTCCGTTCTGCTCCACATCCGCGATGTGACGGGACTGATGCCGCACGTCTACTTCCGCTGGACCGAAGGCAACCCGGTCACCAATCTGCTCCGCTTCCTGGCGTTCGGCGAAGGGGAAATCGCGCCCGTGACCCGTGAAGTGCTGCGGGAAGCGGAACCGGACGTGACCAGGCGCCCGTGGGTCCACGTCGGCTGACCGGCACCACGCCCCCACGACAAACGCCCCTCCCGAGGAATCCTCGAAGGGGGCGTTTGTGGTCTTGGGGAAAGCATGGCGGCCGGCTGGCCGGTGCTGCTATCCGGAGTACTTAGAGCGGGCGGATGTTCTCAGCCTGCGGGCCCTTCGGGCCCTGGGTGACGTCGAACTCGACCTTCTGGTTCTCGTCCAGGGAGCGGTAGCCGCTGCTGGCGATTGCCGAGTAGTGGGCGAAAACGTCGGCTGACCCGTCATCCGGGGCAATGAAGCCAAAACCCTTTTCGGCGTTGAACCATTTAACTGTGCCTGTAGCCATGCCATATCCTTCTGAAATGCTGCTGATCTCCGGCGGCCCGGGGGCCAACGGCTGCGGAGACATTCGTCCGCTGTTGCCCAACCTACGGGTCCGGGGGCCATGGTGCAAGAGTCCAACGGGCGCATTTCGTCTTGTCCCGGGGCTATAGTCGGGGCACTATGGCAACAATCTCGGTGGTTATCCCGACCCGGAACGACGCCGACATGCTCGCCGTCTGCCTCGCGGCACTCTCCGGCCAGACCCGTCGCGCCGACGAAATCGTCGTGGTGGACAATGCCAGCACGGACAACACCGCGGCCGTCTGCGCCGCCGCGGGTGCCCGGCGGATCGCCGTCGAACTCCCCGGAATTGCGGCCTGCACGGCCCACGGCTTCGATGAAGCCCGCGGCGAGTTGATCGCCCGGCTGGACACGGACTCGATCCCGCCGGCCGACTGGCTCGAACGGGTCGAGGCCATCCTCGGGAAGGCCGGCCCGCTGTCCGCCGTATCCGGCCCCGGCGACTTCTACGGCGGGACCCGGTTCGCCCGGTGGGCGGGCCGGAGCGTCTACATTGCCGGGTATTTCTGGGCGATCGGCTGGCTGCTGGGGCATCCTCCGCTGTTTGGCTCGAATTTCGCCATGCGGTCCGAGGTCTGGGACCGGATCCGGGGCTCCGTGCATCGTGGCCTTCCGCCGGTCCATGACGACCTGGACATTTCGTACCAGATCCCGCCCGAAGTGACGGTGATCGCTGACCCGTCGCTGAGGGTGCAGGTTTCCGCGCGGCCGCTGGCGAGCAGGCACTCCGTCGGGCGCCGCCTTTCGATGGCGTGGACCACGTTCGGTGTCGAGTTCAAGCAGGAGGGCCCGTTCCGGCGGCGCCGGCGCCGGCGTCAATGGGAACGCGACCACCCCCGCTAGACGGATCCGTAGAGCGCGATCAGGTCGCGGCTCATCTGGTGCGGCGAGGTCTCACTTGGACTGTGCCCGCCACGGTAGACCGCGATGCGGGCGCCGATCGACTGTGCGAAGCGGCGGTGCAGCGCCAGCGGCCAGAGGTCGTGTTCACCGACGGCGACGAACTTCGGCAGCGACGCCGCGGCCAGTTCGGCCCTGAGGTCCGGCGCGTGCTGCATGAGTCCGATGATGTCGCGCACGGAGCTCCGGCGGGTGAACCGGAACCGGTAATTCACGAAGCGTATGCGGCTGGGCGGGACGTGCACGACGTTGGCGCGGATGCCCCAGATCATCAGCGCGGCGCCCACCCGGGGCCCGATCCAGCCGCTGAAGCGTCCGACGCGCTGGACCCCGCGGAAGCTCTGGCCCGGTTCGGGCGGGCAGCTGAGCAGGGTGAGGCTGCGGAATTTTTGCGGCCGCCGGGTGAAGGCCAGCTGGGCGAAGATCGCGGCGAAGGAGTACCCGACGACGTGCGCGGGCCCGGCCTCGGCGTCGAGCATGGCGATCAGGTCATTCGTGAACAGCTGGTAGTCGTAGCGGGCGCGGGGCGGCGTGAGGTTTTCGGGACCCGCCCCGGCGGATTCGTATTGGCCGGCAATGTCGCAACTCAGGACGAAATACCCGGCCGCAGCCAGTTCGGGCAGCATCAGCACAAAGTCTTCCTTGGACCCGGTGGCGCCCGGAATCAAGAGCACCCGGGGGTTTCCCGGGGTGCCCATGGACAGCGTGGCGAGGGTTCCGCTGGGGGCTTCGAAGGTGCCCCGCACGGCGCCGTCGGGCAGAGCTGTCCAGTCGACGTCGCCCAGGGCGGCGTCCCGGCGGGCGGCTTCATCGACCAGCGCGGATCCGAACCCCTCAGGTTCCGGATCGTTCTGCGGGTTGCTGTCGGCAGACACCATGGACTAAACATAGCCCCGTGCGGGTGCGGCCGGGCCGGGTTGGGCGTCGCTCAGGACACTTTGCGGACGAAGGCGTGGAGCCGGCGGTAGACTTCCTGCGATTCCGGGTAGCGGAAGTCCTGCTGCCAGGTGTGCTCGGTGTTGGAGCTGTCCCAGCCGTAGATGAGGCTGTCCACGTGGACGGAATGTTCGCGCAGCCGGGCAATGAAGTTCATGTTGGCGGCGAAGAAGAAGTCCCGCTCCGAGGTGGTCACAAAGACCGGCGGGAAGCGCGAATCCAGCCATTCGATCGGCGAGAGGAATCCTGCGCCCTTGCGGAGCGCCTCCAGATGGCCGGTGCCGGAGCCCGTGCCGCCGAACCCGCCGAAGGCGCGGCGCAGGCCGCGGTTGCGCCCGCGGGTGCGCCGGCCGGAATGGAGGCCGGGCAACAGCATCCGGATGAAGTTCAGGCTCAGCACGAAACCCTTTTCGAAGAAGACGGAGAAGTCCACCACGCTGCAGTGCTGGACCAGGCCCTTGAAATCGGACGCGGGCACCGCCGGCGTCAGGCCGTGGTGCCGCGCCAGTTCCGGATGGAAACTGGCCGCGGTCAGCAGGGCCGCGATCTGCCCGCCCGCGGAGTCGCCGCCGAGCACGATCCGCGATGCGTCACCGCCGTAGCCGGCGATGTTCTGCCGCACCCATGCCAGTGCGGCATTGGCGTCCGCCAGGACGTGGGACATCTGGAATCGCGGCGCCTTCCGGTAGTTCACATTGACCACCACCATGCCGCCCTCGGCCTGGCTCGCGCAGTACTTGGTCAGCGAGGCCTTGTCTCCGGAAGTCCAGCCGCCGCCATGGAAGTACACGTAAACGGGCAACGTTCCCGGGGAACTGTCGGAACTGGCGCCGGCAGCCCCGGGGCCGCTTTCGGGGGAGGGGGTAGCCGGCGAGGGAGTAATGACGTCGAGGCGGTGCGCACGGATTCCGTCGCCCACGAAATCGATGTCATGGAAGTACTCGACGCCGGTGATCGGGTCGACGTTGAAGCGGGAGTTCTCCCTGGCCTTTACCGAATGCATCAGCAACCGCCAGGTCCACACCGGAACGCGTTGCAGGAGGTTCCTCGCCTTGCGGGCCAGCGCGAAGGTGCCGCGGGGGTTTGCCGCCGACCGGTGCGGCGGGGGCTGAAGCGGCCGCCCGTGGTGCATTGGCCAGTGGGCCGGTGTGGTCATGAGCCAATTCTATCTGGCACGCCTGTGCTACACGCTCGGGCCCGCTGACCTCGGATCAAGGCTCCTCGTTGATGGTGCCGGCGGCCCCGTCAACGGTGACAGTCTGGCCGGTGTGCAGCCGCGTGGTGGCGTCGGGGACGCCTACGACAGCCGGGATGCCGTACTCCCGGGCCACTACGGCGCCGTGGGAAATGATCCCGCCCATCTCCATGACCAGTGCGCCGGCGGTCATGAACAGCGGCGTCCAGCCCGGGTCCGTGGACGGGGCCACCAGGATGTCGCCGGGTTCCAGGTGGGCACCGACCGGGTCCAGGATCACCCTGACCCGCCCGGTGGCGGTGCCGGCCGAAGCCGGTGTCCCGGTCAGGGCGCCGGATGCGGGTGACTTCGCCATCAAGGCGGCCTCGACGTCGGTGCCGTCGGAGAGCAGCAGCCGGGGGATGCGCCGGCGTCGTAGTTCGGTGTCGTACAGCCGGCGGCGGGCCGTGACGATGCCGTGCAGGTCCGCTCCGCGCAGACCGACGCGGATCTCGTCGAAGTCCAGGAAGAAGACGTCGTCCGCTGCCGCGACAGTGCCGGCCGTGGCCATGTCGGCGCCGATCCGCAGGAGCTGCCGGTGCATCTCGCCGAGTATCAACACGATGTAGAACTTGGGCAGTTCGCGCAGCCCGGCCAGCTGCCGCACGCGGCGCAGGCTCAGCTCCAGGGCCAGTGCGCGCCACGGACTCCGGGCCCGGGCCCGTTCCACAAGGCTGCGGATCCGGTCGTCCGCATGCTCGGCGGCCCGGGCGAACTGCCGGTCCGGGGCCTGCTCCGGATCTTCGACGCGGAGGTAGTTGGAGATCATGCCAAGGATGTGGTCGGGCTTCGCGGACCAGCGTGGCATGCCGAGGTCTATTTCCGCGACAGCGCGGTGGCCGTAGCGGGCGAGGAAGCCGCGCACTCCAGACTGGGCCCGGGGCGGCAGCCGGCCGGCGAGATAGTCGGCGGACAGCTCCTCGGGCCGTTTCGCCAGGAACTCCCCGCGCGACACCGGGTCGTCGCCGATGGAGACGGCGAG
>DATIUQ010000116.1:0-2028 GCA_035466775.1 Arthrobacter sp. | reverse complement strand
CTGCCGCGGCAGTTCTCGCTCACAGACCCCGCGAGCCCCTGGCTGGTGGTCAACAAGCACCGCCCCCTGGTCCCGGCCGACTACGTCCCGGCTGATTTGGTGCCTCCCGCCGTCGCAATGACCGCGTCCGGCGAAGCTGCGCTGCTGAACAGCACGACGGCGGCGGCTGCGGAGGCGATGTTCGCCGCTGCCGGGCGGGACGGCGTGGCGATGGTCCTGGCCAGCGGGTACCGCTCGTACGGCACGCAGGTGGGGACCTACAACACCTACGTCGCTGCGCGGGGGCAGGCCGACGCGGACACGGCCAGTGCGCGCCCTGGCTACTCGGAACACCAGACGGGCTGGGCGTTCGACATCGCCGACGGCGGGGGCGCGTGCAGTTTCCAGCCGTGCTTTGCGGACCAGCCCGCCGCCGTGTGGGCCAAGGCGAACGGGCACCGGTTCGGCTTCGTGGTGCGGTACCCGTGGATGTTCCACCCCGTCACGGGGTACTACTACGAGCCGTGGCACCTGCGGTATATCGGCGTGGAGGCGGCCACGGACATGGTTGCGCGCGGGATTTTCACGCTCGAGGAGTACTTCGGTGTGGAGGCGGCGCCGGGCTACCCATAAGGCAACTGCGCTAGTTTGGTTCCTATGCTGACTGGATTCAAGAACTTCATCATGAAGGGCAACGTTGTTGACCTTGCCGTCGCCGTGGTTATCGGCACCGCCTTCGGCGCGGTGGTGACTGCTTTGGTGAACAAAGTGCTCATGCCGTTCATCGCCGGGCTGACCGGTTCACCCAACTTTGACAGCTTCGCCAAGATTGACTTCAACGGCAACGCCATCGAGTTTGGCGTCCTGCTGACGGCGATCGTCAATTTCCTGTTGATCTCGGCCGCCATCTACTTCGTGGTGGTGATGCCTATGAACCTCATGGTGGAACGCCGCAACCGCAGGCTGGGGATCGGCCAGGACGTTAAAAAGGAGTCCGCGGAAGACCCGCAGATCGCGTTGCTTACCGAAATCCGGGACGCCCTCAAAACCCGCTCTTCCTAGCCACATTCCAGACGAAAGTGGCCCGTTTCCCTTTGGAAACGGGCCACTTCTTGTTATGTCGGTTTGTTACTCGCTGACCAGTTCCAGGGCGAGCTCGGTGCGCACCACCTGGGCCAGGTGTTCGGCGATGGACTGGGCTGTATCTTCGTCGGCTGCCTCCACCATCACGCGCACGACGGGCTCGGTGCCGGAGGGGCGGAGCAGGACGCGGCCAGTCTCGCCGAGGGCGGCCTCTGCCGCCGCCACGGCCTGGGCCAGGACTTCGTTCCTGCCCACCCGTGTGCGGTCAACGCCCTTGACGTTGATGAGCACCTGGGGAAGCTTGGTCATCACGGTGGCCAGTTCCTTGAGCGGCTTTCCGGTCAGGGCGATCTGGGCCGCCAGTTGCAGGCCGGTCAGGACGCCGTCGCCCGTGGTGGCATGGTCGGCGAAGATTACGTGCCCGGACTGTTCCCCGCCCAGGTTGAAGCCGCCGTCGCGCATCTCCTCCAGGACGTAGCGGTCCCCCACGGCGGTTTCGCGGATGTTGATGCCCGCGTTGCGGAGCGCGATCTTGAGGCCGAGGTTGCTCATGACCGTGGCCACCAGGACGTCGTCCTTGAGTTTGCCGGACTTTTTCAGGGCAACTGCGAGGATGGCCATGATCTGGTCGCCGTCCACCTCGTTGCCCTCGTGGTCCACCGCGAGGCAGCGGTCGGCGTCGCCGTCGTGGGCAATACCGAGGTCGGCCTGGTATTTGACCACCGCTTCCTTGAGCGGGCCAAGATGGGTGGAGCCGACGCCGTCGTTGATGTTGTGGCCGTCGGGCTCGGCACCGATGACCACCACGTGCGCGCCGGCATCCTTGAACACCTGGGGTGAGCAGCCGCTGGCGGCGCCGTGCGCGCAGTCCAGGACCACTTTGATGCCCTCGAGGTTGTGCGGCAGCGTGCGTAGGAGGTGGACGATGTAGCGGTCCTCGGCGTCGGAGAAGCGTTGGATCCGGCC
>DATIUQ010000115.1:0-26699 GCA_035466775.1 Arthrobacter sp. | reverse complement strand
GACGCAGGCCCCGTACCGGTTATCCACATGACCGGGACGGGGCCTGTTCGCTTGTTGCTGGACCGGACAGGATGACTGGATGGTCATTGTTCCCGGCCCCCCGCCCGCCTTCACCGGCCTACCCGCCCCGCCCCAGTCCCGCCCGGCACCGCTTGAGCTCTACTCCCCGGGTCCGCTTTTCACCTGGCCCGAGTTGCAGGCCATGGCGTCCGACGGCGTGCTGACGCAGCTGTACCAGCGCGGCTACCTGCCCTCGGGCAGCCGGGCCACACCGCAGCTCCGGGCCCGCGCCGCGGCCGTCCTAGTCCGTCCGGCAATCCGGCAGCGCGTTGTCGCAGGGAGGATGACGGCGGCCTGGATCTACGGCTGCGCCGCGGAACCAGACCGGCTCGCCCTGCTCGTGGACGCCAACCGGCGGATTTCCAGCCTCAGGTCCACGCGGGGCTGCACTTTCCACGAGGTGCGCCTGGGCCCGTTCGACGTCGTGAGCCTGGGCGGGCTGATGGTCTCCAGCCCGCTGCGGACGTCCGTGGACATCGCCCTGCATGTGGACGCCGAGCGGGCCATACCGGCCCTGCGGGCGCTCCTGGGCCAGCCCGAACTCGGCGTGCGGTTGCGGCTGCTCAGGCTCGCGGTGGAAGCCACCCCCAGGATGCCGCACAAGAGGGCGGCCCTGGCGAAGCTCGAACACCTCCGGCCCGGCCCGGCCCCGTAGCTATTCACCCAGCGGCCGGCGGACTGGCTGTCGAAGCAGTGCCCTGCTGTCGAAGGAGTGCCTAGCTGCGCCGCCGGTTGCCGGTGGTGCGGTAGACGTCGAAGACGCCGTCGATGCGGCGGACGGCGCTCAGCACATGGCTCAGGTACTTGGGATCGCCCATCTCGAAGGCGAACTTGGAGATCGCCACCCGGTCCGTGGACGTGTGCACGCTGGCCGCCAGGATGTTGACGTGGTTCTCGGACAGGATCCGGGTCACATCCGACAGCAAGGATTTGCGGTCGAGCGCTTCGACCTGGATTTCGACCAGGAAGACACTCGACTGCGTGGGTGCCCAGTCGACCTCAACGATCCGGTCCGGCTGCTCCAGCAGCCCGCTGACGTTGGTGCAGTCCGTCCGGTGCACGGAGACGCCGGAGCCGCGGGTGACGAAGCCCAGGATCGGGTCAGGCGGTACAGGCGTGCAGCAGCGGGCGAGCTTGACCCAGACGTCGTCGACACCGCGCACTACAACGCCGGAGTCGGAATACCGGGCCTTGGTGACCTGGGTCGGGATGGATACCTCGGTGAGGTCGTCCTCCGGAGTCTCGTTGCCGCCCAGGCTCTCCACCAGGCGTTCCATGACGGACTGGGCGGAGGTATGCCCGTCGCCCACACCGGCGTAGAGGCCGGAGATGTCGACGTACTTGAAGTCCTCGGCCACCGCGGCGAGGGCGTCATGCGTCATGAGGCGCTGCAGCGGGAGGTTCTGCTTGCGCATGGCCTTCGTCAGCAGCTCCTTGCCGCGGTCGATCGACTCCTCGCGGCGTTCCTTGCTGAACCACTGCCGGATCTTGTTGCGGGCGCGTGCGCTCTTGACGAAGTGCTGCCAGTCCTGGCTGGGTCCGGCGCCTTCGGCCTTGGAGGTGAAGATCTCCACCCAGTCGCCGTGGTTGAGTTCGCTGTTGAGCGGGACCAGTTTGCCGTTGACGCGGGCACCGATGGTCCGGTGGCCCACCTCGGTGTGGACGGCATAGGCGAAGTCCACGGGCGTGGAACCGGCGGGCAGCGCCATGACCTCGCCCTTGGGCGTGAAGACGAACACTTCCCGGGCGTTGATTTCGAAGCGCAGGGAGTCAAGGAACTCCCCCGGGTCCGAAGTTTCCTGCTGCCAGTCCACGAGGGACCGGAGCCAGCCCATGTCGCCGTCGCGCGGGCTGCCCGGCCCGGCGGCCGTGCGGTTCGGCTGGTCCTTGTACTTCCAGTGCGCGGCGACGCCGTATTCGGCGCGGCGGTGCATCTCATGGGTGCGGATCTGGATCTCGACGGGCTTGCCGCCCGGGCCGATCACCGTGGTGTGCAGCGACTGGTACATGTTGAACTTGGGCATCGCGATGTAGTCCTTGAACCGCCCCGGGAGGGGGTTCCAGCGCGAGTGCATGGCACCCAGCGCCGCGTAACAGTCGCGGACCGAATCCACCAGGACCCGGACGCCCATCAGGTCGTTGATGTCGTCGAAGTCCTTGTCCCGGACGATCATCTTCTGGTAGATCGAGTAGTAATGCTTGGGCCGGCCCGTGATGGTGGCCTTGATCTTGGCCTCGCGCAGGTCCTCGGTGATCTGGTTGCGGATGACGGCGAGGTTCTTTTCGCGTTCGGGGGTCCGGTCCCCCACCATACGCACGATTTCCTCGTAGACCTTCGGGTACAGGGCCGCGAAGGAAAGGTCCTCCAGCTCCCATTTGATCGTGTTCATGCCGAGCCGGTGCGCCAGCGGGGCGAAAATTTCGAGGGTCTCCCGCGCCTTGCGCGCCGAGGACTCGGCCGAGACGAAACGCCAGGTCCTGGCGTTGTGCAGCCGGTCGGCGAGCTTGATCATCAGGACACGGATGTCCTTGGCCATGGCCACGACCATCTTGCGGACAGTTTCAGACTGCGCGGCCTCGCCGAAGCTGACCTTGTCCAGCTTGGTGACACCGTCAACCAGCATGGCGACTTCCGGGCCGAACTCGGCCTTCAGGTCATCCAGGGTGTAGGAGGTGTCCTCGACGGTGTCGTGCAGGAGCGCCGCGGCCAGCGTGGTTCCGCTGAGCCCGAGCTCCGCCAGGATGGTGGCCACCGCCACCGGGTGGGTGATGTAGGGGTCGCCGCTCTTGCGCTTCTGGCCGCGGTGGCAGCGCTCCGCCACGACGAAGGCGCGCTGGATGAGGTCGAAGTCCTCTTTCGGGTTGTTGGCCCGCACCGTGCGCAGCAGCGGCTCAAGGATGGGCGAATACGCCGGGGCGCCGCGGCCGGTCAGTCGCGCCAGCCGGGAACGGGTGCGTTCACGGCGGCCGGGAAACGTGGGGCGTGCGCCCGAGCTGTCCACAGGCACCGGAGGTTCGGCGCGTCCGGGAGCCACCACACCAGTCTGCGAACCCTGGCCTGGAGCCTTAGCCACCGGTGCTGATGGCACCGGCGTCGAACGTTCTTCCAATGGAGCACCTCTCCGAACCCGTTAATTCTTCCAGTGTATTCCCGCAGCAGGATACTTCGATAACCGGCGGCGATACGGCGACGGGCCGGAGAGCGTCACGAATGACGTTCTCCGGCCCGTCGGAACCGCGGGGCAAGAGCCCCCGCGGTGGCCGGTCCGGCAGGACCGCAGCGGCTAAGCTGTCGCGGGCTCCGCCGGGGAGTCGGCCCTGGCGGCTGCCTGTGCGCGGCGGTGAGCCACGCGCTCGGCCTGCTTGACCAGTTCCGGTTCGCCCTGGCGCAGCCAGGCGTAGAGCGGCGCAGCGATGAAGATCGTGGCCGCCGTGCCGATCAGGATGCCGACGAACAGGGCCAGCGAAAGGTCCCGCAGCGTTCCGGCGCCCAGCAGACCGGCGCCAATGAACAGGATCGCACCGACCGGGAGGATGGCCACCATCATGGTGTTGATGGAGCGGACCAGCGTCTGGTTGACGGCCAGGTTGACTTCCTCGCCGAAGGTGCGCCGCGTGGAGGCCTGCAGGTCCGCCGTGTTCTCGCGGATCTTGTCGAAGACCACCACGGTGTCATACAGCGAGTAGCTCAAAACGGTCAGGAAGCCGATGATCGCCGAGGGCGTGACTTCAAAATCGCTCAGGGCGTAGACCCCGGCGGTGATGAACATGGTCACCAGCATGCCGACGATCGCCGAAAGCGACATCTTCCAGGTCCGGAAGTACAGCGCCATCAGCACGGCGGCAAGTCCGACGAAGATCGCCAGGCCCAGCAGGGCCTGCTTGGTGACGTCGGCGCCCCAGGTCGGGCCGATGAAGGTGGAGGTCACCTCGTTGTCCGTCACGCCGTAGGCCTCGGTGAGGCCCGCCTTGATCTGGAGCGTCTCGTCTTCCGTGAGCTTGTCCGTCTGGATCCGCATCGTGTTGCCTGCGACGTTGGCCACCCGCGGGACGCTGCCGGCGACAACATCCTCGACGGCCTTCTCGCCGACGGCGGCGTCCGTGGTCTTCACGTTGGAGACGGTGAATTCCGAGCCGCCACGGAACTCGATGCCGAGGTTGAAGCCGCCCTTGGCGACGGGCAGGAGGATCGAGAGCGCCACCAGGACGGCCGCGATCAGGAACCAGATTTTCTTGGATCCGACGAAGTCGTACGAGCGTTTGCCCGTGTAGAGCTCGTTACCGAAATTGGCGAAGCTGGTGGCCATTTAGTTGCCCTCCTTGGACGAGCTCTTGGAGGAACCAGCAAGCTGGTCCTGCCGTTCCGCGAGACGTCGTTCTGCAATGGTCATCCGGCGTTCGGCCTCAGCCGCGGCGCCGGTGTTCTTGGCGCGGAGCGCGGCAACCTGGGCCGGCTTGTCCGCGGGGGTGCGGAACCGGCCGGCGCCCCGGTACAAGGGGACGGCGCCGAGGCTCTTCGGGTCCAGCCCGGAGAGCGGGTGGCCTTCACCGAAGAACTTGGTGCGGGCCAGCAGCTGCAGGGTCGGGTGGGTGAACATGAAGACGACGAGCAGGTCAGCGAGGGCGGTCAGGCCGAGGGTGAATGCGAAGCCGCGGACGTTGCCCACCGCCACGAAGTACAGCACGACGGCGGCGAGCAGGTTGACGGCCTTGGACGCCAGGACCGTGCGCTTTGCACGCTTCCAGCCGTTCTCGACTGCCGAGACGAGGCCCCGGCCTTCACGGAGCTCATCGCGGATTCGTTCGAAGTAGACGATGAACGAGTCTGCGGTCTGGCCGATGGCCACGATGATGCCCGCGACGCCGGCGAGGGAAAGCCGGTAGTTCTCGGTCCAGCCCAGGATGTCGATGGCCAGGAACGTCAGGGCCCCTGCGACGACGAGGGAGGCCACGGTGACGAGGCCCAGTGCCCGGTACTGGAACAGGGAGTACACCACCACCAGCAGCAGGCCGATCAGGCCGGCGAGCAGGCCCATGCGGAGCTGCTCACCACCAAGGGTTGCCGAAATCTGCTGTTCACTCTGGATCTCGAAGCTGATCGGGAGGGCACCGAAGCGGAGCTGGTCGGAGAGGGCCTTCGCGGACTGCTCGGTGAACCCGCCGGTGATCTGGGGGCGGCCATCGGTGATGACTGCCTGGGAGCGCGGGGCGGAGATGACCTGGTCGTCCAGGACGATGGCGAACTGCGACTTCGGGTCCGAGCCGCTCTCGCCGCCGGCTTCGACGTAGAACTTGTTCAGCCGCTCGGTGACCGTCTTGAACTTGGCCGTGCCTTCGTCGTTGAACTGGATGTTCACGGCCCACTCGTTGGTCACGGCGCCCTGGGCACCGCGCTGCAGCTGGAAGGAGGAACCCGAGATGTTCGATCCCTTGACCTCAACCGGGCCGAGGATGTACTTGATCGCGGGACGGCCCTCGGAAGCGGGTTCGCATGTGACCAGCGGCTTGGCCGGGTCGGAGCGCTCCTGCTTGTCCTGCGACGGGTTGTCACAGTCGAGCGTCTCAAACTTCTTGTAGAGCTCGGGGGTCACCCAGTTCACGTCGCTGCCGTTGGCGGGCTCCCCGGTGGGCTTGGGCAGCTGGTCCTCCGGAGTCAGTGCCTCCGGCGGGACTGCCGCGCCGGGACCGGCCTGCAGCACGGGCCGGAAGTTCATGTCGGCGGATGCCTGGATCAGCGCGCGCGTTTCCTTCGACGGGGTGCCGGGAAGGCTGACCACGACGTTGCGTCCGGACTGCGTGCTGATTTCCGCTTCCGCGACGCCGGAGCCATCCACGCGCTGGCGGATGATCGCCACAGCCTGGTTGAGCTGTTCTTCGGTGATGTCCGAGCCGCCCTCAACCTTGGGCGCCAGGATCATCTGGGTGCCGCCTTCAAGGTCCAGGGCAAGCTTGGGAGCCCAGCTCGCCTGGCCGGCCATGGTGCCGCCTGCCAGGACGGCGGTCAGGACGGCCAGGATAACGCCGAGCCAGACCAGCACCCTGAGGGCTGTGTTTTTGGGGCCAGTTCGTGCCATTGTCGATCTTTCTTGTATTTACGGAGGAACCGCCGGTGCGGACCAAGGTGGCCGCTCCGGCGGTTGCCCGCAACCGTTACTTCGCGGGATAGCTCAAACAGGCAGACTAGCTGTCTTTCTTGCCTTCGTCGTTGAGGCGGCGCAGGGTTTCTTCCGGCGTCTCGTCGCGCGGGGCATCGTTGACCGTTGCGGCGCTGTCGGCCTTGTCGGCGGTCAGCGAGGAAGCATCGTTGGGGACGACCGTGGGCTCCTCAGCCGCGACAACCGGCTCGACGATCTTGGTGACGGCCTGGCGGTGCACGGTGGCGGTGTTGCCCGGGGAGAGTTCCAGCAGGACCTTGTTCTCTTCGTCGTCGATCTCGACGATCCGGCCGTACAGGCCGAAGCTGGTCATGACCTCGACACCCGGGGCAAACTTCGACTGGAGCTGTGCCTGCTGCTGCTGGGTCTTCTTGTTGCGGCGGAACATCATGAAGACGAAAACGCCGAGCATGGCGAACAGCAGGATGGTCATGATGTCGATGCCGCCGCCGGCCTGCGGCTGGGTCTGGGCAGAGATAAGTCCGAACACAGGGATAGTTCCGTTCTGTACTTGCGTAGCTGATTTTACAGCAACGTCCGCTTCGCTTCGGGCTGGCCGGCAGCCAATCATGCCGGACCGGCGGCGGCCAGGTGGTGGCCGCGCACGGAAACAAAGACCCGAACGTGCCGAGCGTCATACCAGTCTAAAGGGAAAACGTTCGAGAGCGGTGCTACTGGCGATTACGGATCCATTCCGAATCAGCGTCGTGGCCCAGCCCGCCGTCAATTGCCGGCCCGTCGTCGGCGGGGAAGAGTTCCAGCGGGTCCTGCGCGAAGATGCCGGGCGGCACCGCGAAGCCAAGGTGCGTCCACGCGGGGGCGAGTGCGATCCTTCCCCGCGGGGTGCGTCCCAGCAGCCCTTCCCGGACCAGGTACGGTTCGGCGACTGTTTCCACGGTTTCCGTTTCTTCGCCGACGGCGATCGCCAGCGTGGACAGACCCACAGGTCCGCCGCCGAATTTGGTGATGAGGGCCTCCAGGACGGCACGGTCCAGGCGGTCGAGGCCGCGCTTGTCGACCTCGTACATGTCCAGCGCCGCGGAGGCGGCGCGGGCATCGATCTGCTCGATCCCGTGCACCAGAGCCCAGTCGCGGACCCGGCGCAGGAGACGGTTGGCGATGCGGGGTGTGCCGCGGGACCGTCCGGCGATTTCGCTGAAGCCGGCCGAGTTGACCTTGAGGTCCAGGAGCCCGGCGGAGCGCCGCAGTACGAGTTCCAGTTCGGCCACCGAGTAGAACTCGAGGTGGCCGGTGAAGCCGAAACGGTCGCGCAGCGGTCCGGGCAGCAAGCCGGCGCGGGTCGTGGCGCCGACCAGGGTGAATGGCGGAAGTTCCAGCGGGATAGCGGTGGCGCCGGCGCCCTTGCCGACCACGATGTCGACCCGGAAGTCCTCCATCGCCATGTAGAGCATTTCCTCCGCCGGCCGGGACATCCTGTGGATCTCGTCGAGGAAGAGGACCTCGCCCTCGGAGAGCGAGGACAGGATGGCGGCCAGGTCACCGGCGTGCTGGATGGCGGGCCCGCTGCTGATCCGCAGCGGGGCGTTCATCTCGGCCGCAATGATCATGGACAGCGTCGTCTTGCCCAGCCCGGGCGGACCGGAGAGCAGGACGTGGTCGGCGCTGCGGCCGCGCATGCGGGAGGCCTCCAGGACGAGGGAAAGCTGCTTGCGGACCCGGTGCTGGCCCACGAAGTCGTGCAGGTTCTTGGGCCGGAGTGCGGCCTCGATGACCCGCTCCTCCGGTTCCTCTCCCCCTCCAACCAGGGACGGCTCAGCCACGGGCGCCTATCCTGTTCCCGGCGCGGGCACCGTCCTGGCCCAGCCAGCGGAGGGTGGCCCGCAGGATCTCGGCGACGTTGCCGTTCTCGGCCAGTTCGGGTGAATCCGCCAGGGACTTGTCGATGCTGGACGTGGCGTCCTTCTCGGACCAGCCGAGGCTTGTCATGGCCGCGACGACCTGCGGCTTCCAGATAGCTTCGGCCGATGCTGCCGGAGCCGCGGTCCCGGCGGTTGTGCCGTGCGGCACCAGCTTGCCGGCGAGTTCCAGCACGATCCGCCCGGCGACTTTGGGGCCGATGCCGGGGACCTTGGTGAAGGCCTTGCCGTCGCCGGAGTGGGCGGCGACGCGGATCGCTTCGGGCTCGTGCACGGCCAGGACCGCCAGCGCGAGCCGGGGTCCGACGCCGCTGACACTGAGTAGGACATCGAAGACCTCGCGTTCGTCGTCGCTGCCGAAACCGAAGAGGGTGAGGGAGTCCTCGCGCACGATCAGCGACGTGAAGAGCTTCCCCTCGTCGCCGACGCGGAGCCGCCCGAGGGTCTGTGGCGTGGCGTTCACGCTCATGCCGGCGCCGTTGAGGTCAATCACGGCGGAGGACAGGCCGACGTGCGCTACGGTTCCGCGGAGAAAACTGATCAAAGCCGGGCTCCTGAAATTCAGCTGGAAGTAGAACCGGGAGAACCCGGCTATCCGAACATATCTACGAATACCCTACCAAGTGATGCCGCGTCGGAGCCGGACATTCAGCGCGCACGGCGCGCTTTGGCCTCCGCGTCCGCCCAGGCCCGCTGCGCGGGCGTGAGCGACTGGCTGCCGGGTCCCGTCGTGGCCACTGCGGCACCGCTGCCGGCCCTCCAGGCGTGCGTGATGGCCAGCGCCAGGGCATCGGCGGCGTCGGCAGGCCGCGGCGGGGCGTCGAGCCGGAGAATCTTGGTGACCAGTTTGGTGACTGCGTCCTTGTTGGAGGTACCGCTGCCGGTCACCGCCGCCTTGACCTCGGAGGGCGTGTGCAGCGCCACCGGGATGCCGCGGCGTGCGGCGGCGGCGATCACCACCCCGGACGCCTGGGCGACGCCCATCACGGTGCTGACGTTGAGCTGGGAGAAGACACGTTCGACGGCGAGGACGTGCGGTTCGTACTGGTCCAGCCACTCGTCGATGGAGGTGGCGATGACCAGCAGGCGCTGGTCCAGGCTCTCTTCCGGTGACGTTCCGACGACGCCGAACGCCACCATGGTGGCGCGGCGGTTCTTCTCGACGTCCACGACGCCGATCCCGCAGCGGGTGAGGCCCGGGTCGACGCCGAGGACGCGAAGGGTCACTCCGCTTCCAGTGCGGCCTGCACTTCGTCGCTGATGTCGGCGTTGCTGTAGACGTTCTGGACGTCGTCGAGTTCTTCGAGGGCGTCGACGAGCTTCATGAACTTCTTGGCGGCGTCAAGATCCAGCGGCACTTCCATGGACGGCACAAACTCGGCCTCGTCCGTGTCGTACTCCATGCCGGCTTCCTTGAGGGCATCGCGGATGGCCTGCAGGTCGGTCGGCTCGGAGTGGATCTCGAAGCTGTCGCCGTTGTCCTTGACTTCCTCGGCGCCGGCGTCGAGGACGGCCATCAGGACGTCGTCCTCGCTCAGGCCGTTCTTCGGCAGCGACACGACACCCTTGCGGGAGAAGAGGTAGCTGACCGAACCGGGATCGGCGATGGTGCCGCCGTTGCGGGAGATGGCCAGGCGCACTTCGGAGGCTGCACGGTTCTTGTTGTCCGTGAGGCATTCGATCAGCAGCGCCGAGCCCTGCGGCCCGCGGCATTCGTACATGATTTCGGTGTAGTCCACGACTTCGCCGGTGAGGCCGGCGCCGCGCTTGATGGCGCGGTCGATGTTGTCAGCGGGGACCGAGGTCTTCTTGGCCTTCGTAACGGCGAGTTCCAGGCTCGGGTTGCCGGCAAGGTCCGGGCCGCCCATGCGTGCGGCGACTTCGATGTTCTTGATCAGCTTGGCGAACGACTTGGCCCGGCGGCTATCGAGGATGGCCTTCTTGTGCTTGGTCGTCGCCCATTTGGAGTGGCCTGACATGCTTTACGCTTCTCCTCTGATCATTCGAATAAACAATTCATGCACGCGCTTCTCCCCCGTCACTTCCGGGTGGAAGGAGGTGGCCAGCAGCTTGCCGGAACGCACAGCAACAATTCTAGCCGTCCCGGCCAGCGCCTCGGGGTGGGACGCCTTGGAGGGTTCCACTTCGGCGAGGACCTCCACGCCGTCGCCGACGCGTTCCACCCATGGTCCGCGGATGAAGACCGCGTGGACAGCAGCCACGCCGTTTTCGGTGGCGCTGAAGTCAAGGCCCTTGAAGTCCAGATCCGTCTCGAAGGATTCGCGCTGACGGCCGAAGGCGTTCCGGCGCACCGTGATGTCGAGGCCGCCGAACGTCTGCTGCGGGTTGCCGGCAAGGTCCTTCGCGGGGTCGGTGATCTCATCAGCGAGGAGGATCATCCCGGCGCACGAGCCGTAGACCGGCAGTCCGTCCCGGATGCGCCGGCGCAGCGGGTCGCTAAGTCCGAAGGCCCGGGACAGCTTGTCGATGGTGGTCGATTCGCCGCCGGGAATGATGAGGCCGTCGAGGCCGTCGAGCTCGGCCGGCCGGCGGACACCGATGCCCGTGGCACCGGCAGCTTCCACCGCGTGCAGGTGTTCGCGGAAGTCGCCCTGGAGGGCCAGGACGCCGATCCGCAGCCCTGTTCCCACACGGGAAGAAGGCACAGAAGAGGGGTTGGTCATCCGAACAGCATAGTGCTCGCCGCACCGCGCCAACGCATGCAGCGCCGGTACCCGGCAGGCCTCCATGCCGCCGCTGGGATATATTACAAAGCATGTTTTACTTCAGCGTTCCGCTCGGCAAGTTCGTTCGCCGGGTCTCCCGGCTCAGGGGCGGAGGCTCTGCCCTTCCCGGGCTCGTCGTCGAAAAAATCGATCCCGGCTTCATGCGCAGGACGCTGTCCACACTGCCGCACGGCGTCGCCGTCGTCAGCGGCACGAACGGCAAGACGACCACCACAAAGATGGTGGTGGAACTGCTCGAGAGCCAGGGCCTGAAGGTCTTCACCAACCGCACGGGCAGCAACTTCACCCGCGGCGTGGCCGCTGCGCTGCTCGGCGAGGTGGACTGGCGGGGACGGCTGGACGCCGACGTCGCCGTGCTGGAACTGGACGAGGCCCACGCGGTGCATTTCGTCAACCAGGTGCCGCCGCGCTACTGCCTGCTGCTCAACGTCCTGCGGGACCAGCTGGACCGTTTCGGCGAGATCGACAAGACGGCCCAGCTGTTGCAGCACATCGCCTCCAAGACCACGGGGACCGTCGTGCTGAACCGGGAGGACCCCCGCGTCGCCCGGATCGCGGACACGCTGGGCACGGACACCGCCAACGGTCCCGACGTCCTCTACTTCGGCCTCGACGACTCGCTGCTGAGCACCTTCCCGAACGACGACGAGATGCGGGCGGCCCCCGGCAGCCCGGTGCCGCCGGCTCCCGCGAAACCGCACGCCGACGTCGTGCTTCGCCGGGTCGGTCCGGCCGATGCTGACTTTGAGTACGACGGCGTCACGGCGACGACGGAGATGAAGCTCCGCGGCGTCTACAACATCTTCAACGCGGCCGCCGCGCTGACCCTGGCCCGGGCGATTGCAGTGCGGGACACAGGCCAGGGACGGACGGCCGTTGCGGACAACGACGGGCTGCTGAAGGCGCTGGCCCAGGTGGCGCCGGCATTCGGCCGCGGTGAGAGCCTCGTCGTCGACGGCCTGCCGCTGGACCTGGTCCTGGTGAAGAACCCCAGCGGCTTCCGTCTGGGGCTGAAGTCCTTCCCGGCGGCCGGCTACGCCACGATGATCGCGATCAATGACAACTATGCCGACGGCCGGGACATGTCCTGGCTCTGGGACGTCGAGTTCGACACGCTGCGGGAGGGCGGCGTGGACCAGCTGAGCGGCTCCCGGGCCTACGACATGGCGCTCCGCCTGCAGTACGACGACGTTGCGATCGGCGCCGTGAACACCGAGATCGCCCCCGCGCTGGCGGCCTTCATCAGCGGCGCTAAAGACAAACCGAAGCGGATCTTCTGCACCTACACAGCGATGCTGGCCATCCGCCGCGAGCTGTCCAAAATCACCACAGTGGAGGTGGTCTCATGACCCCCCAGTCCGATTCCGACCAGCCCAAACTCTCCTTCGGGCACGTGCTCCCGCCGGAGGAATCCCCCGAACCCGGCAAGGGAACCATCCGGGTCCTGCAGCTGTACCCGCGGGACATGAACATCTACGGCGACTGGGGCAACGCCCTGGTGCTGGCACAGCGGCTGCGCTGGCACGGCTACACCCCCGAACTGCTCGAATACAACGTCGGCGACGAGTTTCCGGCGGATGTCGACCTGATCGTCGGCGGCGGCGGGCAGGACAGCGGCCAGCTCGTCATCCAGGATGACCTGCTGTCGCGGGAGTCTGTCCTGAAAGGCATGGCCGAGGACGGCACGCCCATGCTGGTTATCTGCGGCCTGTACCAGCTGTTCGGGAAGTTCTTCAAGACCCGGACGGGATCCGTCATCCCGGGGATCGGCATCCTGGATGTGGAGACCCACGGCACCGACGAGCGGCTGATCGGCAACGTGTCCGTGTCCACCGCCGAGTTCGGCACCGTCCTGGGGTACGAGAACCACAGCGGCCAGACCACCTTGGGACCCGGCGTCACCCCCTTGGGAACCACCGCCAAGGGCACCGGCAACAACAGCAGCGACGGCCAGGAAGGCGCCCGCTACCGGAATATCGTGGCGAGCTACCTGCACGGATCCCTGCTGCCCAAGAACCCGGCGCTGGCGGACTTCCTCATCCGGACCGCCGTCGAACGCAAATACGGCAGCTTCTCCCCCGGCACGCCGGACGACTCCTACGCCGTCCTCGCCCGCGAGCACGCCGCCCGCCGCCCCCGCTGAGGCGACGCGCCGGCGTCGGCCGCCGGGGCCGGTGCTCAGGTCAGCCGAACGCCGAAAGGACCGCCCAGGCGACGGCGATGCCGCCGACGATGACGGTCGGCAGGTGCCACGAGGAGACCACAGCGCCGGCAGGCCCTTTTGTGGCGCTGATCCGCGCGTCCTGCCACGCGGCAACGATGGTGTCCCGGCCTGTCTTCGTCTCTTTCTGGCTGATGCGTTCGTTGCCCGGGAGGACGCTGTGGGGCCGGCTCTTCAGGTCACTGACGTGCTCGAATCCGGACGCGATAGCGCCCGGCGGCGTCGGCGCTCCCCAACTGACGTACCGCCGTCCCGCGGCCCTGACCGCCACGGTGAAGCGGACCTCAATGTCCTCCACCGCCCCGTAGGGTATCCGGTGGCCGCGGAGGCCGTTGACCAGCTCGAACCCGTGCGCGTCCGTGCGGAGGACCGGCCGCCACTGCGCCGCGTAGACGAACCACGACGCCAGGAACAGCCACGGCGCCGCCGCCATTGCCGCTTCCGTCCTGCCGGCCAGCAGCAGCCATGCCAGCACGACGGCGGCGCACAGCCACACCGTGACGGCGACCGGCCGCGCGGATCCCGCCCGGTGCGTCGTTACTGTGGTCCGGGAGTCTGTGCTCCCCGGCCCTTTGTTCCGGCTGTCTGTGCCGCTATTGTCCACTGTTCGCAACGGATCCCCCACCATCGGTGTAGCGGCCGCCTTCAGGGCAGCCGCGTTTGGCCCAGCATAGCGCCGCCACTTCCCGTCACGGGCCCACCCGGTAGATTGGTCAAGCGATGACAGATTCCGAGGAGCGGTGCACGATGATCCGAATTGACCGTGACGACCCCGGCCGCGCGGACGTCCGGCAGCTCCTGGGCGAGCACCTCGCCGATATGTTCGCCACCTCGCCCGCCGAAAGCGTGCATGCCCTCGATGCTGCGGCGCTCTCCGGACCGGACATCATGTTCTGGAGCGCACGCGAGGATGCCGAGGTTCTCGGCTGCGGGGCGCTGAAACTCCTCCAGCCCGGTGCCGTGGGGACCGTGCAGGGCGAAATCAAGTCGATGCGCACCACTGCCCACGCCCGGGGCCGCGGCATCGGCGCCCTTCTGCTGGCCCACATCCTGGCCGAGGCCCGGGGCAGCGGTTACGGCCGCCTGTACCTCGAGACCGGAAGCCAGGAGTTCTTCGCTCCGGCCCGGCGGCTCTACCAGCGGCACGGGTTCAGCGTTTGCCCGCCCTTCGCCGGCTACGGGGAGGACCCCAACAGCGTCTATATGACTCTGGCGCTGGACACGAGCCGGCCGTAGCGCCGCACTCCCCGCCGGCCGGGCCTCAGCTGCGGCCGGCGTACTCCAGCACGTCGCGGGCAATGCGTCCGCTGGAGGCGGCCCGGAGATGGCCTTTTCCCTCGTACCAGACGAGGGTGCAGTCCGGGATGAGCCCGGCCGTTTCCTGGGCGACGTCGCGGGGGAAAAACTGGTCGGAGCCGCCACAGATCAGCAGCACGGGCCGCCGGATGAGCGGGAGCACTGCCCGGGAATTGAAGGTCATTTCGCCCTGCACCTCGGTGAGCACATCCTGGGCGGGGAAATCGGCTCCGCTGAGGAGCCGGCGGCTGATCAGGGGCCCGATCAGCCGCCTCAGCCATTTCATCCGCCGGCCCGGCAGCACGTACTCGGCGAAGACCGTCCCCGCGCCCGTGGCGTCACCGCGCGCCAGCGCCGTGGCCATCCGCGAATCGACGTCCTTGCCCCAGTCGCTCAACTCCGCGGCCGTGACCACCATGGCGATGTGGCCGAAGGAGTCCGGATGCCGCGCGGCCAGATATTGTGCCACCATCCCGCCAAATGACTCCGCCACGACGAGGTCGACCCGCCCGCCGAAATCCTCGGCTATCAGCCGCGCGTAGTCGTCAGCCATGCCTGCGATGGTGTGCTCCGGCGGCATGCCCCGGCGCCGGGTGACGATCCAGACGGCGTATCCGGCGCGGAGAAAGGGATCGAACTGCCGCCGGAACATTCCGCGGAGCATACCTTTGGGAACCGCACTGCCGGGCCCGCCCTGAATGAAGAGGAGTGTTTTCGGGCCGTTGCCCCAGCTCAGGTACTCCATGCCGTTCGGAAACGTCCCGTTCCGGGGTTTCCGGTCCGCCGTCGATGCTTTGCCCACGAAAGCCTCCTGTCCAGGTCCGACAGGGCTGGCCTCTTGAGCCCCCGCGTCCCCATTACGGTATTCGCCGGCCGGTATCAGGGCAAGATCCGCAGGCCCTCCGACGGTTCCGGATCCTCGAAGATCCCGGCCAGATGCCGGATGTCTGACTCCTCGAGGCGGTGAGAGCCAGCTTCACGCCGCCCGGCGCGGACGGCCGCCCGTTCGATGGAAGTCTGCAGCGGTGTCCGCACATAGTGAAGGACGACGGCGGCGCCGGCCGCCTCTGCCCGGCCGGCCCAGGCGGCACGCCGTTCCCGGCTCCACTGGTTCCAGTCGAGAACCACGTCGGTACCGCCCTCCAAGACCTGCCGGGCGGTATCCCAGATGAGCAACTTGCACGTTTCCGCGAGCTTCCCGTAGTCCCCGGCGGCAAAGTGAAGGTCTGGGTAGAGCCGCAACATCCACTCGTCCAGGCTGAACCGGACGGCCGGGAGCCCGGATTCGAGCTGCCTCGCCAGCGTTGTCTTGCCGGCGCCCGGGAGGCCGCACAGCAGGTGGACGGTCGATTGCCCGGCCGCCGCCCGCCGTCGTACTTCCAAGTTCTATGGTTCCTTGGTGATGAGCAGTTCGTGGGCGCCCGCCGCCGCGGCACCCATCGACTCGACCACAGTCTGGGTGCGCTGGCGGGTGGCGGCATCGGCCGCGGCACCCGCGCAGGGGCCCTGCGGCGCGTCGGAGGCCACGGAACACCAGCGGTACGGACCGCGGACCATCACCGACGGCGCCCACGCCAGGTCGGAAGCGGTCCACTTGCCGGCCGCGTCCTCGCTGAATTGGGCCCGGACCAGCAGGCCCTCGTTGTTCACCCTGTAGGTCGGAGAGAGTTCGGTGATCCCGTTCCCCAGGCCGTAGGCAATCCACGTTCCCTTGTACTGTTCGATCGGCAGGACCGAGTGCGAGTGGTGGCTGTAGATCATGGAGAACTGTCCACTGTCCGCGAGGGCATGCGCGACGGTCGTCTGCTCGGCGTTCGGCACACTGGAATACTCGTCGCCGGCGTGCATGGCGCCCAGCACGATGTCGGCACCGAGTTCCCGGGCCTTCTTCGCCTTGGCGATCATGACGTCGGGGTCGAGCATGTCCACCTGCCAGGCGGCCTCCGGGAGCTGGCCGTTCAGACCGTACGTCGCACTGATCACGGCGATCCTGGCCGCGGCGGTCTGCAGGATCAGAACGCCCTGGGCGTCGGCTTCGGTCCGGTAGGCGCCGGTGTGCTGGAGCCCGGCGGCGTCGAGGGCGTCCAGGGTGCGCACCAGCCCCGCGGTGCCGCGGTCGACCGTGTGGTTGCTCGCGGTGGTGCAGGCCTGGTAGCCGACCAGCTGGACGGCCGGGAGGATCTGCGGCGGCACGTTGAAGGAGGGGTACGCGGAGAACGGCCCGGTGGGGCCGGCCACGGGCGTCTCCAGGTGGCAGACCGCGAGGTCGCTCTTCTCGATGTACTTGCGCTGGCCCTCGAGCAGCGGCCCGAAGTCCAGACCCTTGGCGCCGGTGGCCAATGCATCCGCGCGGGCCTGCTCCCAGAGCTGGGCGTGGACCAGCATGTCCCCGGTGACCACAACAGAGGCGCAGCGCACGGCCGCGCAGTCGGGCCCCTTCCCCGGCGTCGGCGTCGGAGTTGCGGCCGGCGGGCTCGACGGCGACGCCGTCGTCGATGCTGCCGTCCCCGTTGCTGCCGTCCCGGTTGCCGCCGGCCCGGACGTTGTGCCGGCGGCCGCCGGGGATCCCGACGCATTGCTTTCCTGGCCGGCGACGATGCCGCAGGAAGCCAGAGAGGCCGCCAGGGAGACGGCTGCGGCCGCGCCGAGAAGACGGCCACGCAGACGGGGGCTGATGGTACGCATGGCGCTAATCCTACGGTGGCCTCGGTCACAACACGCGCAGCAGGCCGTTGAGAACTCACCGCCTACATGAAAGAGTTATTTCATGACCAATCCCCTGATGAGCCCCAGTCCCCTGCCGTTCGGCCTGCCGCCGTTCGCGGACATCACCGCCGAGCACTACGCCGAAGCCGTCGAAGCCGGACTCGCCGAGCACCTCGCCCAGATCCAGGCGGTCGTGGACACACCGGAGCCTGCCACGTTCGAGAACACCGCGCTGCCCATGGAGCGGTCCGGACAGCTCCTGCAGCGCGCGGCGGCATCCTTCTTCACCCTCGTCTCGGCCGATGCCTCGGACGCCATCCGCGACCTCGAGACCACACTGTCCCCACGGTTCTCGGCCCACCAGGACGCCGTTTACCTCAACCGGGGGCTGTTCGAGCGGTTCGCCGCCATCAACACAGACCAGCTCGACGCCGAATCAGCGCGCCTCGTGGACGAGTACCTCAAGGAGTTCCGCCAGACCGGCATCCAGCTCGATGACGCAGGCCAGGAGCGGCTCAAGGCCGTCAACGCCGAGCTCTCCCGGTTGGGCACGGAGTTCGGACAGCGGGTGAAGGAGGCGATGAAGTCGGCCTCACTGCTGCTGGACGACGCCGCCGATCTCGCCGGCCTGCCCGCCGACGACATTGCCAGCGCCGCCGAAGCCGCCCGCACCGCCGGGGACGAGGGCAAGTTCCTGCTCACCCTCATCCAGCCCAGCAACCAGCCCGCCCTCGCCGCACTGGAGAACCGGGACGTCCGCCGCCGCCTGTACGGGGCTTCGATCGGCCGCGGCAGCGACGGGGGCCCCTTCGATGTCCTGGACCTGGTCAAGGACATGGTCCGGCTCCGCGCCGAGAAGGCGGCCCTGCTCGGTTTCGCCAACTATGCCGAACTCGTCGTGGACCAGCAGACCGCGCCGGACTTCGCCGCCGTGCAGACCATGATGAACCGGCTGGCGCCGGCCGCCGTCCGGAACGCCGACGCCGAGGCAGAGGCACTGGCTGAAGTTGCCGGCCACCCCCTCGAGGCCTGGGACTGGGCCTACTACTCCGCCAAGGTGAAGCGTGAACGGTACGCCGTGGACGAGCAGGCCCTGCGCCCCTACTTCGAGCTGGACCGCGTCCTCAACGACGGTGTCTTCTTCGCCGCCAACGCCCTCTACGGCATCACGTTCCACGAACGCGGCGACCTCGCCGGCTACCACCCGGACGTGCGGGTCTGGGAGGTCCGCAATTCGGACGGGACAGAGCTGGGCCTGTTCCTGGGCGACTACTACACGCGCGAAACCAAGCGGGGCGGGGCGTGGATGAACTCCCTCGTGGAGCAGTCCGGGCTGCTCAACACCCGGCCCGTGGTGATCAACAACCTCAACATCTCCAAGCCGCCGGCCGGCGAGCCCACGCTCCTGACCCTCGACGAGCTGCGCACCACGTTCCACGAGTTCGGCCACGCCCTGCACGGCCTGTTCTCCTCGGTCACGTACCCGCGGTTCTCCGGGACCGCCGTGCCGCGGGACTTCGTCGAGTACCCCTCGCAGGTGAATGAAATGTGGATCATGTGGCCGGAAGTCCTCGCCAACTACGCACGCCACCACGCCACCGGCGAGGCGCTGCCGCAGGAGGTGGTGGACAAGCTCGACGCCGCGCAGCTGTGGGGGGAGGGTTTCGGCACCACCGAATACCTGGGGGCGGCCCTCCTGGACCTCGCCTGGCATGTTCTGGACGGCACCGACATCCCGGACGATGTACTGGAGTTCGAGGCCAAGGCACTCGCCGCGGCCGGCGTGGCGCACCACCTGATCCCGCCGCGCTACCGTACGGGCTATTTCCAGCACATCTTCGCCGGCGCCGGCTACGCCGCGGGCTACTACTCCTACATCTGGAGCGAGGTGCTGGACGCCGAGACGGTGGAATGGTTCAAGGACAACGGCGGCCTCACCCGGGCGAACGGTGATTTCTTCCGCGCCGAACTGCTCTCCCGGGGCAACAGCCGCGACCCGCTGGATTCGTTCCGCGCTTTCCGCGGCCGCGACGCCGAGCTCGAACCGCTCCTCAAGCGCCGCGGCCTCGACTAACCCTCATCGGCTGCTCCGTAACCGCCCTTTTGGAGCCTCATAAGGGCAGTTACGGAGCACTCGACGGGGAAAGCAGACGACGGCGGCCGGCCACCGAAGAAGGTGATCGGCCGCCGTCGTGGTTTGTGCTGTGGTTTGGTTACCAGCCGCGCTCGGCGAGGCGGTGCGGCTGCGGGATCTCGTCGACGTTGATGCCGACCATGGCCTCGCCCAGGCCGCGGGAGGCCTTGGCGATCTCTTCCGGGTCGTCGAAGAAGGTGGTGGCCTTCACGACGGCGGCGGCACGCTGCGCCGGGTTGCCGGACTTGAAGATGCCGGAGCCGACGAACACGCCGTCAGCGCCGAGCTGCATCATCATCGCGGCGTCGGCCGGGGTGGCGATGCCGCCGGCGGTGAACAGGACGACGGGCAGCTTGCCGGTGGCGGCAACTTCCTTGACCAGTTCGTACGGGGCCTGCAGTTCCTTGGCGGCGACGTAGAGCTCGTCCTCGGCCATGCCGGCGAGCTTCTTGATCTCCGCGCGGATCTGGCGCATGTGGGTGGTGGCGTTGGAGACGTCTCCGGTGCCGGCCTCGCCCTTGGAGCGGATCATGGCCGCGCCCTCGTTGATGCGGCGCAGGGCCTCACCGAGGTTCGTGGCGCCGCAGACGAAGGGAACCGTGAAGTTCCACTTGTCGATATGGTTGGCGTAGTCGGCCGGGGTCAGGACCTCGGACTCGTCGATGTAGTCCACGCCGAGGGTCTGGATGACCTGGGCCTCGACGAAGTGGCCGATCCGGACCTTCGCCATGACCGGGATGGACACGGCCGCGATGATCGCCTCGATCATGTCCGGATCGGACATGCGGGAGACGCCGCCCTGGGCGCGGATATCGGCGGGAACGCGTTCCAGCGCCATGACTGCCACGGCTCCGGCATCCTCAGCGATGCGGGCCTGCTCGACGTTGACGACGTCCATGATGACGCCGCCCTTGAGCATCTCCGCCATGCCGCGCTTGACGCGGTTGCTGCCCGTAACGCTCTTCGCGGACGCGCCGGCTTCGCTGCTTACATCAGGTGTAGACACAAAAACCCCTATGGGTAGATAGATGACCTCGCCGGAGCGCGGACGGCACACAAATGCCGCGTCGCACACACCGGATTACCGGATCCATTGGCCGGTAGTGCTAATACTAGTCCCCCGCCGCGCCCGGCTGAATTCCGGTTACACCCCGCGGGAAACGCCGATGCCGCGGGCTCAGGCAGCCTGTCCGGTCTCGGTGCCCTCGGTCTCCTCAAGCGACTGCCGGCGGACCGTGATGATCCGCTGGATGACGGTCACCAGGCTCGCGGCGGCCAGCAGGCACAGCGTTACGAACAGCACCACGGTGGGCAGCCCCAGCCCGGTGAAACCGGTGACCACCAGCACGGACACCAGCCGCTCGGCACGCTCCGCGATGCCCACGTTGGCCTGGAAGCCCAGCGCCTCGGCCTTGGCGCGGGCGTAGGAAACCACCATGCCCAGGACCAGGCAGACGACGGCGGCAATCGCGATCGCGGCGTTGTCACCGCCGGTGAAGAACCAGACCGCGACGCCGGCGAACAGCGCCCCGTCGGCCACCCGGTCCAAGGTGGAATCCAGGAAGTTGCCCCAGCGGCCTCCGCCCTTCTGCATCCGGGCCATGATGCCGTCGATGACGTCGGAGAATATGAACGCGGTGATGAAGAGTGTGCCCCACCAGAGCTGGCCCAGCGGGTAGAACACCAGCGCACCGATAACGACGCCGAGAGTTCCGACGATGGTCACGGCGTCCGGGGACACCCCGATCCGCAGCAGCCAGCGGGCAAGCGGGGAGAACAGCGCGGTGAAGAACCCGCGCGCGTGCCTATTCAGCATCCGTCGCCCCGGCGGTCGCCTGCTCAGCATCCATTGCCCCGCCGGTCGCCTGCGGCCACGCTTCCGCGACCTGCTGGCGGACCTCGCCCAGGGTCTGCGTTATGGCCTTGGTCTGGGCGATGATCGGGAAGAAGTTCCCGTCCCCGCCCCAGCGCGGCACCACGTGCTGGTGCAGGTGCCCGGCGATCCCGGCGCCGCCGGTCACGCCCTGGTTCATGCCCAGGTTGAAACCGGTGGGGTTGGCGACCTTGCGCAGCACACGCATGGCCGTCTGGGTCAGCTCGGCGAACTCGGCCGTTTCCTCCACGGTCAGGTCCGTGTAGTCCGGAACGTGCCGGTAGGGGCAGACCAGAAGGTGCCCCGGGTTGTACGGGAAGAGGTTAAGCACGACGTAGCTGGTCCGCCCGCGGTAGACGATCAGTGAATCGTCATCCTCGCGTTCGGGCGCCACGCAGAATGGGCAGTCGTCAACATTCTTGAACTGGTGCTGCCCGCCCTTGATGTACGCCATCCGGTGCGGAGTCCACAGGCGCTGGAACGCGTCCGGCACGCCGGCCAGGCCAAAGTCATCGGTCACGCCGTCGTCCCCCGGATACTCCGGAGCGGCCCCTGTGGTGTCCTGCATGCCTGGTTCTTCCCTGTCCGCTAGCTGGTCCGGTTGCGGACGGCGTCGACGATCCGCTGGACGGCCTCGGCCACCGGCACGCCGTTGTCCTGGCTGCCGTCACGGAAGCGGAAGGACACGGCGCCGGCGTCGGCGTCGTCGCCCCCGGCGATCAGCACGAACGGGATCTTGTCCTTGCTGGCGGTGCGGATCTTCTTCGGGAAGCGGTCCGAGGAGATGTCCACCTCGGCGCGGATGCCCGCGGCCTTGAGCTGGTCCACGACGTCGAACATGTAGTCGTTGAACGCCTCGGCCACCGGGATGCCGACCACCTGGACGGGGGCCAGCCAGGCCGGGAAGGCGCCGGCGTAGTGCTCGGTGAGAACACCCATGAACCGTTCCACGGAACCGAACAGGGCGCGGTGGATCATGACCGGGCGCTGGCGGGTGCCGTCCGCGGCCTGGAACTCGAGTTCGAAGCGTTCGGGCAGGTTGAAGTCCAGCTGGATGGTGGACATCTGCCAGGTGCGACCGAGCGCGTCCTTGGCCTGGACGGAGATCTTGGGGCCGTAGAACGCGGCTCCGCCCGGATCCGGGATGAGCTCCAGGCCGGAGGCTTCGGCCACTTCGGCGAGGGTGCGGGTGGCTTCGTCCCAGGCGGCGTCGTCGCCCACGAACTTGTCCGGGTTCTTGGTGGAGAGCTCCAGGTAGAAGTCGTCCAGACCGTAGTCCTTGAGCAGTCCCAGGACGAAGTTCAGGGTGCCGGTGAGCTCGTCCTTCATCTGCTCGCGGGTGCAGTAGATGTGGGCGTCGTCCTGGGTCATGCCGCGGACCCGGGTGAGGCCGTGCACCACGCCGGACTTCTCGTAGCGGTAGACGGAGCCGAATTCGAACAGCCGCAACGGCAGTTCGCGGTAGGACCGGCCGCGGGAGCGGAAGATGAGGTTGTGCATCGGGCAGTTCATCGGCTTCAGGTAGTAGTCCTGGCCGGGCTTGCGGACGGTGCCGTCCTCGTTCAGTTCCGCGTCGATGTGCATCGCCGGGAACATGCCCTCCTTGTACCAGTCCAGGTGCCCGGAGACCTCGTAGAGGTGTCCCTTGGTGATGTGCGGGGTGTAGACGAAGTCGTAGCCGGCGTCGACGTGGCGCTGGCGGGAGTAGTCCTCCATCGCCTTGCGGATGATGCCGCCCTTGGGGTGGAACACCGGCAGGCCGGAGCCCAGCTCGTCCGGGAAGGAGAAGAGGTCAAGCTCCGCGCCGAGTTTGCGGTGGTCGCGGCGTTCGGCCTCCGCGATGCGCTCCTGGTAGGCCTTCAGGGCGTCCTTGGTGGGCCAGGCGGTGCCGTAGATCCGCTGCAGCTGCTGGTTGTTCTGGTTGCCCAGCCAGTAGGCCGCCGAGGACCGGGTCAGGGCGAAGGCGTTGGAGATCAGCTTGGTGTTGGGCAGGTGGGGGCCGCGGCACAGGTCGCACCAGACGCTGTCCCCGCTCTTGCGGTCCACATTGTCGTAGATGGTGATGTCCCCGGCGCCGACCTCGACGTTGACGCCTTCACCGGCGTCGGCGGCCTCGTTCTTCTTACCGAGGAGTTCGAGCTTGTACGGCTCGTCCTTCATCGCCTCGCGGGCCTCGTCCTCGGACACCACACGGCGGACGAATTTCTGGTTCTGGTTGATGATCTTGAGCATCATCTTTTCCAGGGTCTTCAGGTCTTCCGGGGTGAACGGCTCCTCGACGTCGAAGTCGAAGTAGAAGCCGTCGGTGATGTAGGGGCCGATGCCGAGCTTTGCGTCGGGGCGCAGCTGCTGCACGGCCTGGGCCATGACGTGGGCCGTGGAGTGGCGCAGGACGTTGAGGCCGTCCGGGGAATCGATGGTCACGGCCTCGACCGTGGCATCCTCGGGCAGCGGCTGGTCCAGGTCCTTCAGCTCGCCGTTGATGCGGGCCACAACGACGTCGCGGCGCTCAAAAAAGAGTTCCGCGCCGGTGGTCCCGGTAGTCACCTTGGTCTCTTCGCCATCGACGAGAAGGGTGATCTGCTGGGCATCTGACACGGGTGTCTCCTATTCAAAGTTAAGGCTTCGTAGCTTGTGGCGTACGGGGACCACAGCCAGCCTCGTCCATGCTATCGGTTTCTGAAGAGGCCAACCAACGCGCCACTCAGCCTCCCAGCCCGGTGATGGCGAGGTGGCGGCTGATGCCGTCAAGGGGTCCCGGCGGCTCGGGTTCCCGGGTTTCCGGGATTCCGGAGGCCGGGACCGGGAAGGGCAGGGTCTCGGTGCGGCTCAGGTCCCAGGCCATGCTGGCGCTGATGCTGATGCCCCGCGGCCCGGTCCGCCGGGTGGTCCCCCGGATCAGCAGCAACCGGGTGCCGAACAGCAGCGGACCCGCCAGCTCCTGGGCCTCATGGAAGAAGACCGAGTCCACACAGCCGGTGCCGTCGTCGATGCTGATGAACACGACGCGGCGGCCGCCCCGCATCGGCGGGGTCTGGGTGGCGACCCGCACTCCGGCGACCAGCACCTCGGTGCCGTTGCGCAGCCCCAGCAGCTTGTCCGCGGTGGTGACGCCGAGACGGTCCAGGAGCGGCCGGTGGCTGGACATCAGGTGGTCGCTGACGTCCACGGCCATCAGGTCCAGCTCGGCCCGGACGGTATCCACCAGGGTGGGCGCGGGCAGCCCGGCCTTGAGGTTTTTCAGTTCGACGTCTCCCAGCGGCAGCGACAGCTGCCCCTCGATCACGTCCACGCCCTTCCGGTGCGGCCGGGTTTGCAGGGTCTGCAGATGCTGGACCAGGTCTGCGCGGTTGGCGGTCCCGCCGGCGGCGCGGTGGAGGGAGTCGAAGGCGCCCAGCTGGGCCAGCCGCTGGATGCTGGGTTTGCTCAGCCGGGACCTGGCCCGCAGGTCCGCGAGCGAGTCGTAGGGCTGCCCTGCCACGATCCGCTTCAGCTCGGTCCCCGAAAGCCCGTAGATGCCGTTGAGGCTCAGCCTGATGCCCAGCTTGCCGCGGTCCGGTCCGGTGTCCACACGTTCCACCCGGTACTCGGCCTGGCTGCGGTTGATGTCCAGGGGCAGGATGGGGATTCCCAGCCGCCGGGCCTCTGCCACCAGGAGCCGTTTGGGATACATGCCCGGATCGTGCTCCCACAGCCCGGCGAGGAACGCTTCCGGGTGGTGGGTCTTGAGCCACGCCGACTGGTAGGTGGGCACGGCAAAGGCGGCGCCGTGGGCCTTGCAGAACCCGAAGCTCCCGAAGGCCTTGAGGGTGCCCCAGACCTTGTCCACCACCTCGGGGCTGTACCCCCGGGCACGGGCCTCCTTCCGGAAGAATTCCTCCACCCTGCCTTCCAGCATCTCGTTGCCGAGGGCGCGGCGGAATTCGTCCGCCCGCGCCAGCCCGCATCCGGTCATGACGTCGAAGGTCTTCAGGATCTGCTCATGGAAAACGGTGACCCCGTGCGTTTCCTTAAGCACCGGCTTGAGGTCGGGATGCGGGTAGACCTCGGGGGCGAAGCCGTGCCGGTGCTCCAGGAAGGGCCGGACCATGTCCGATTTCATCGGGCCCGGCCGGAACAGGGAGATGTCGATGATGAGGTCGTTGAACTCCCGGGGGGCGAGCTTGCCGATCAGCTCCCGCTGGCCCGGGGATTCGATCTGGAAGCAGCCCAGGGTGTGGGTGCTGCGGATCAGCTCGTAGGTGGGTTCGTCGTCGAGCGGCACGGCGTTGAGGTCGATCGCGCCGTCCTCGGCGATGTAGTCCGGGCCTGTCCCGTCCGGCCCCGCGGGGTGCGCGCCGGCAGCCACCACCTCGGCCTTGGAGGGATGCAGTCGGATCACCTCGCGGACGGCGAAGGCCATGGCGCTCTGCATCCTGACGCCCAGGACATCGAGTTTGAGCATGCCCATCGGGTCCATGTCGTGTTTGTCGAACTGGCTCATGGGCAGGCCCAGCCCGCTGGGCTGCACGGGCGTGCGGTCCAGCAGGGTGGCGTCGCCCAGGATGACCCCGCAGGGGTGCATGGAGATATGGCGCGGCAGCCGGTCCAGCCGTTCGGTCAGGTCCACCAGCAGGTCCAGCTGCTGGTTCCCGCTGAAGTCGCGCTGCCCCACCCGGCCGGCGAATTCCTTCAGCTCGGGCTTCTCCTCGAGGGCTTCGCGGAAGTTCCGGGCCGAGAACCGCCACAGCTGCTTGGCGATGTCACCGATCTCGCCCTCCTCCATGCCCAGGGCCAGGCCGGCGTCGCGCACGGCACCGCGGGCGCGGTAGCCGTTCTGCATGCTCATCAGCGTGACGCGCTCGGAACCGAAGCGCTCGAAGATCTTCCGGTACACGTTGTGCCGTTCGGCGCTTTCGACGTCGATGTCGATGTCCGGCAGGGTGGCGCGGTCCCGGGAGAGGAAGCGTTCGAAGATCAGGTCGTGCTGCAGCGGGTTCACCTGGCTGACGTCGATCAGGTAGTTGACCAGGCTGGATGCCCCCGAGCCGCGGGCAGCCGCACGGACTCCCATGTCCAGGATCATCCGGGAAACCTCGGCGACGGTGAGGAAGTACGCGGCGAAGCCCAAAGAGTCGATGATCCGCAGTTCGTGTTCCAGCCGCGAGCGCAGCTCCTCGGCGGGTTTGCCCGTGATCCCGGGGAATCGCCGGCTGATGCCGGCTTCACACCGCAGGGTGAGCTCCGCGAGAGGGTCCCCGGCGATCCCGATCACCGAGGTTTCCGGCACCACCGGCTGTTTCCACCCCATGTCCGCCACCGGGTCCATCCGGCAGCGGTCCGCGAGCGCCTCCGTCTGGGCCATCAGGCTCTTGAGGTCAGCGGCGCCGTAGCCGGCGGCGTGCATGATCTCCTTGCCGAGCTGGAGCATCTGCTCCGCGGATTTGAGCCAGCCCTGCCCGTTGGGCTGCAGCAGCGGGGCGGCGGAAAGCTCGGGCAGCGATTTGAGCGTGCGGGCGGAATCCAGCACATCCGCGGTGGCCGCCCCGTCCTCGGCCACGTACCGCACGGCGTTGCTCAGCACGGCGGGGACCCCGTGTTCGGCGGCGAGCTTGAGCATCCGTACCGCGTGGGCGGTGCTGAGCGGTTCC
>DATIUQ010000114.1:0-3046 GCA_035466775.1 Arthrobacter sp. | reverse complement strand
ACGTTCCCGACGGCGGTGCCGACGGCGTCGATCGTCCAGCCCTCCGCGACATCGTGCGCGCCGGCCCGGACCAGGTCCACGAGTCCGGCGGCATCGTCCGCCTGCGGGTCCAGCCACGCCTGCATCGTCTCCCGGTCCATCGGCAGCGGCACCCGGTCGTGCAGGGCCGTGAGTTCGGCCAGCATTCCCCCGGCGTAGCCCTCCGGCGGCGAATCGGTGGTCATGATCGACGTCGAGAGCAGCCAGCGCGCCGGGTCATCCTCTGCCTTGGACGGGTCCTTCCACCATTCGTAGAGCCCGGCGAAGACAATAGGGTGGCCGTCCCTTGGGTGAACGTAGTAGGGCTGTTTGCCGCGGCCCTCGCCCTTCCACTCGTAGTAGCCGTCGGCGGGGACGGCGCAGCGCCGGGCGCGGGTTGCCTTTCGGAACGCCGGCTTCTCCAGCACACTCTCACTGCGGGCATTGATCATCTTCGAGCCGATCCCCGGGTCCTTGGCCCAGGACGGCACCAGGCCCCAGCGCGCGATGTGCAGCTGCCGGACCGGCTCACCGTCCACCAGCCGTTCCAGCAGGATCGGCACGTCCGCGGTCGGGGCCACATTCCACGACGGCGGGATCGAGACCTCCTCCTCCAGCCCGGCGTCGAACTCGGCCAACAGGTCTCCGACGGCCCGGGCCATCACGTAGCGTCCACACATGGCACCAGCATGCCACCGCGCCCATGCTGTGTCATCCGGGTAGCACCGGCGCCGCACTGTGCGGGAATAGGGGCCCGCGGGTTACGGTTATTGGGAGTAACGTACGACTTTTTGTCGCAACTGGCGTTGCCACCGCGCGCCGTCAACCAGCTTTGAGGAGAACTTCGTGGACTTCACCCCCGAATCCGGCACCATCACCATGTTTTCGACCACCTGGTGCGGCTACTGCAACCGCCTGAAGAAGCAGCTGGACGCCCAGGGCATCGGGTACACCGAGATCAACATCGAAGAAGTGGACGGCACCGCAGATCTCGTGGAGAAGCTCAACGGCGGCAACCGCACCGTCCCCACCGTGCTGTTCCCGGACGGCACCGCGGCCACCAACCCCTCCGCGGCAGAGGTCAAGAGCCGCCTCGCGGCCTAAGGCCGTTCAAAAGTACCGATGACGACGACGGCGCGGCCTCCCCAGGGGGCCGCGCCGCACCACGTTTTGCCACAAAGTCGTTTGCGGCGGAAGTCGCGCGGCTAAGAGTCTTGCGGTGGGAACCGCGATCTGAGCAGAGGAGCTATTTCCATGGTCCACAAAGTCAAAGGCGCAGTAGTCCGCTCCAAGGGAGCACCCGTCACCCTGGAGACCATCCTGGTTCCGGATCCCGGACCCGGCGAGGCCCTCGTCGACGTCCTCACCTGCGGCGTCTGCCATACCGACCTGCACTACAAGCAGGGCGCCATCAACGACGACTTTCCGTTCCTGCTCGGCCACGAGGCGACCGGTATGGTCAGCGCCGTGGGCCCGGATGTCACCGAGGTGGCCCCCGGCGACCGCGTCGTGCTGAACTGGCGGGCTGTCTGCGGCGAGTGCCGTGCCTGCGCCAAGGGCCAGCCGCAGTACTGCTTCAACACCCACAACGCCACCCAGAAGATGACGCTCGAGGACGGCACCGAACTCTCCGCTGCGCTGGGCATCGGCGCCTTCGCCGAGAAGACCCTGGTCGCCGCGGGGCAGTGCACCAAGGTTGACCCCGAGGCTGATCCCGCCGCCGTCGGCCTGCTCGGTTGCGGCGTGATGGCAGGCATCGGCGCGGCCATCAACACCGGAAACGTCAAGCGCGGCGATTCCGTCGCCGTCATCGGCTGCGGCGGAGTGGGCGTGGCGGCCGTCGCCGGCGCCGCGCTCGCCGGCGCCACCACGGTGATCGCCGTCGACATCGACCCGAAGAAGCTCGACCGCGCCAAGGACCTCGGCGCCACCCACACGGTGGATTCCTCCGCCGTCGACCCGGTCGAGGCGATCCGCGAACTGACCGGCGGCTTCGGCGCCGACGTGGTCATCGACGCCGTCGGACGCCCCGAGACGTACAAGCAGGCCTTCTACGCCCGCGACCTCGCCGGCACCGTCGTCCTGGTGGGTGTCCCGAGCCCGGAGATGACCCTGGAACTGCCGCTGCTGGACGTCTTCGGCCGCGGCGGCTCCCTCAAGTCCTCGTGGTACGGCGACTGCCTGCCCTCGCGCGATTTCCCCATGCTGATCGACCTCTACCGGCAGGGCAAGCTGGACCTGGACGCGTTCGTCACGGAACGGATCACGATCGACCAGATCGAGGAAGCCTTCGACAAGATGCACTCCGGCTCTGTGCTCCGTTCGGTGGTGGAGCTGTGAGCGGCGGTTCTGTCAGCGGGCTCCGGATTGACCGGCTGGTCACGTCGGGCACTTTCTCGCTCGACGGCGGCACCTGGGACGTCGACAACAACGTCTGGATCGTGGGAGACGACGCGGAATGCATCGTGATCGACCCGGCGCACGACGCCGGCGCCATAGAGGCGGCCGTCGACGGCCGGAAGGTCACCGCAATCCTCCTCACCCACGGCCACGATGACCACATCGCCGCCGTCGGCGAGTTCCGCGGCCGCGTCGGCGCCCCGGTGTACCTCAACCGTGAGGACTGGATGCTCTGGAACCGGGTGTTCCCGGGCACCGAACCGGACCACGCGATCGAGGACGGGGACGCGTTCGACGTCGCCGGCGCCCGGCTCGTGGCGCTGCACACGCCAGGGCACTCGCCCGGATCCGTGAGCTTCCACCTGGCCAGCGAGGGCACCGTCTTCACCGGCGACACGCTGTTCCAGGGCGGGCCCGGCGCCACCGGCCGGTCCTTCAGCGATTTCCCCACCATCATCGAGTCCATCAAAACCCGGCTGCTGACGCTTCCGGCGGACACTGTGGTGCGTACCGGTCACGGCGACGTGACGACGGTTGGCGCCGAGGCGCCGCAGCTCGAGGAATGGATCGCCCGGGGGCACTAGGTCCAGCCGCAGGCATGGAGGAGGCCGGGCACCAGCGGTGCCCG
>DATIUQ010000113.1:0-3792 GCA_035466775.1 Arthrobacter sp. | reverse complement strand
CGCATCTGACTCTATGATCCTTATCATGGTCGAAGCCGGGTGGCTCTCGATCCCCCTCTCCCCCGACAACAATGAGGTTGCAACATGCATGTCCCGATCAAGGCCACCATGGAAAAAGTTCCTGGCGGCATGATGCTGATCCCCCTTCTCATCGGCGCCGTCCTGGCCACCTTCGCGCCGGACTCCGCCAAGTTTTTCGGTTCGTTCACGGGGGCCCTCTTCACCGGCGGCACCACCATCCTGGCCGTGTTCTATGTCTGCATGGGTGCAAGCATCGACATCAAGGCCACCCCGTACATCCTGAAAAAGGGCGGTGTCCTTTTTGGCGCCAAGGTCCTGTTCGCGGTCATCATCGGCGTCATTGCCGGCAGGTTCATGAGCGAACTTCCCATTGAGGGCGGGCTGCTTGCAGGCTTGTCCGTCCTCGCCATCCTGGCAGCCCTCAATGACACCAACGGCGGCCTGTACATGGCGCTCATGGGCCAGTACGGCAAGCCGAAGGACGTTGCCGCCTACTCCGTCATGACGCTCGAATCCGGTCCCTTCCTGACCATGCTGACGCTGGGCGTCGCAGGCCTGTCCGCCTTCCCGTGGCAGGCCCTGGTGGGCGCCATCATCCCCCTGCTCCTTGGCGTCCTGCTGGGCACCCTTGACCCGGCCATGCGGAAGTTCCTGTCCTCCGCGGCGCCCGTTCTTATTCCGTTCTTCGCCCTGGCCCTTGGCTTCGGCCTGAACCTCGAAAAGGTACTCAGCGCCGGCCTGCTGGGCATCGCGCTTGGCTTGTTCGTGCTGATCGCCGGCGGCGCTGTGCTCTTCTTCGCCGACAAGCTGAGCGGAGGCACCGGCCTTGCCGGTCTCGCCGCTGCCACCACCGCAGGCAACGCCGCAACTGTCCCCATGCTGGTGGCTGCGGCCAACCCTGCCTACCTTCCCGCCGCCGGCCCCGCCACCGTCCTGGTTGCCGCTTCCGTCGTCGTGACCGCCATAGGCTGCCCCATCATCGTTGCCTGGTACGCCAAGCGCCTTAAAGCCAAGGAAGCCGCAGCAGCACCTGAGGTTGCACACGCAGTATGAACACCACCACGCGCTGGGCAATCATCGCCGACGACCTGACGGGCGCGGCAGATGCTGCCGCGGCCTACGGTCCCACGCACACCAGCTCGGTAATGCTCGACGTCGGCAGCACCTGGCCGGAGGCGGAGATCCTTTCGATCAACACAGAGAGCCGCTACCTGGCGGCGGAGGAGGCGGCCGCGGCCGTCACCTCCGCCGTCGGGCGTGCCTTGGAGCAGGACCGGCGGGTCTTCAAGAAGATCGACTCGCTGCTTCGGGGCAATGTGGGCGCGGAGGTCGCGGCAGCACTGGCAACGGCTACCCAGGGCCGCGGCAGGGGCCTCGCCATTGCGGCTCCCGCCTTCCCGGCCACGGGCAGGACAACGCTGCGCGGCATTGTCCACGTGGGTGGCAGGCAGAACATCGAAGGCCGCTTCGGCGGCGACGTCGGCGGCGCACTTGCCGCGGGCGGCCTCACCGTAGAGGTGCTGGCCGGGGAAGTCGGACGCACGCCGGAGGACCTGGCGGCGCACCTGCGCGACGTGCAGGAACGCGGGATTGACGCCGTCGTACTGGACGCCTCCTCGGACCAGGACCTGCAAGCCATCGCGGCCGCCGCGGACCTGCTGGACTTCCCCGCGCTCCTGGTGGGCTCCGGCGGGCTGGCGGCGCACATCGCTTCGCGCGAAGAAGGATCTGCGCGGAATGCGCAGGTGCGGCACGTCGGCCGGACCCTGACGGTGATCGGCAGCTACTCCAGCCTTGCCCGGCAGCAAACCGAGGCACTGGCGGCCGCCGGCGCCGAGCACATCACGCTGGACCACACCGCCCTGGAGGGGCCAGCGGTTGCACGGCTCGTCGCAGAGGCAATGACCCGGAACGACGTGGTGCTGACGCCGGACCCGATGGGGACGGTGGACAAGGCGCAGGCGCTTGTGGTGGCGGAGGCCCTGGCCCGCGCCACGGCAGGGGGCATCGGGCACTGCGACGCCCTCGTCATGACGGGCGGCGAAACGGCCACGGCGGTTCTGAAGGCCCTCGGCGCGGGAAGCTTCACCGTCCTCGGGGAGATCGAGCCCGGCGTCGTGATGAGCCTGCTGCCCGAGCCCCTCCCCCTGCTGGTCACCAAGGCCGGCGCGTTCGGAGACGCCGGTACGCTGGCCCGAACCATCCAATTTCTCACCGGCACTACAACTGAAATGAGTATCAAATAATGGGACGCCCGATTGTCGCCATCACCATGGGCGATGCGGCCGGCATTGGCCCGGAAATCATCGTCAAGGCCCTGGCCGACGCGGAACTCCGGTCAAAGGCCCGCATGCTGGTCATCGGCGACCTCCGCCGGCTGCAGCTCGCCGCGGACATAGTCGCCAGCCCGCTGACACTGCGCAAGGTCTCCGAACCGTCGGAGGCGTTGTTCGCCGAAGGCACTATCGACGTGCTCGACATCGACTGCATTCCGGAGGACCTCGCATGGGGTGAGCTCTCCGCCGCAGCCGGCCACGGTTCGTTCCTCTTCATCGAAAAGGCCGTCGCCCTGGCCATGGACCGCCAGGTGGATGCCATCTGCACCGGGCCGCTGAACAAGGCAGCCCTCCACGCCGCCGGCCACAAGTACCCCGGCCACACCGAGCTCCTCGCCGAACTGACCGGCACCGAGGAAGTTTCCATGATGCTGACCGCCCCCAAGATGCGCGTCATCCACGTCACCACGCACATCGGCCTGATCGATGCGATTGCCAAGATCAATGGCGACTTGGTCTACCGGACCATCAAGCGCGGCTACGAACTGCTGCAGGCCTCCGGCATCGAAAACCCGCGGATCGCGGTGTGCGCCATCAACCCGCATGCCGGCGAAAACGGCCTGTTCGGCTACGGCGAAGAGGCGGAGAAGATCCAGCCGGGCATCGAGAAGGCGCAGGCGGAAGGAATCGACGCCTTCGGCCCGCTCCCGGCCGACACCCTGTTCTTCCTGGCCGGCCGCGGCGACTTCGACCTGGTGGTGGCCCAGTACCACGATCAGGGCCACGGCCCGGTAAAGGTCCTTGGCCTGGAGAACGGCGTGAACATCACCGTGGGCCTGCCCGTGGTGCGCACGTCCGTTGACCACGGCACGGCCTTCGACATCGCGGGCAAGAACATCGCGGACCACGAGTCCCTGCTTGAAGCATTGCGGCAGGCAGTGGACCTTGCGCCGGCTCGCGAGGAAGCTCTCTAAGAACCCGCAAGAGACAAACGGCCGGTCAGCGTAGAATTGCTGACCGGCCGTTTCGGTGCTTGAGACAGCCAAACCCCTGGGCCCGTCCAATGGCTGGGACCGTTGAAACCACGGGCCGGAACTAGCATGGGTACCACTGCCACGGGAAGGAGACCGGGAATGCTGAGCGCAAACGCGCGGCGCGAGGAGATCTACCACCTTGCCGTGACCACCGGCCTGGCCTCCGTGGAGGAACTGTCCGCCCGGTTCGAGGTGACGGCCTCCACCATCCGCCGGGACCTGGCGCTGCTGAACGGGCAGGGCCGGCTGGCCCGCACCTATGGCGGCGCCATGGCCCTGGGCGCGCACCCCGAGGCGTCGCTGCGGCAGCGCACCGGCGAGGCGTTCGAGCAGAAGCACGCCATCGCCCGGTGGGCGGCGGCCGTGATCCGGCCCGGTGAGAACATCCTGCTCGACGCCGGCTCCACCGTGGGTGCCCTGGCCCACGAGCTGCGCGGGTTCGAGAAGCTGTCCGTGACCAC
>DATIUQ010000112.1:0-8631 GCA_035466775.1 Arthrobacter sp. | reverse complement strand
CGTATCCGGTTCGGCACCATTTTTCGGCCCTTTTGGGCCCGGCTGCCAGCGGCGGCTTAAGGACAAAACGTGTGCACGGCAGAAGCCAGCGCCGGACGCCGCCGCTCGCCGTCCGGGGCGCCTTTGGACACGGTTCGGCCCTTGGGGTCCGGAATCCGCGGCGTGTCCGTGTCAAAGTGCCCCCGGACCGCAGCCAAGCAACGCGCCATGTACGCACTGCCTCCGGGCACGGTCAGTTCCCGGTGAGCTCCGTGTGCAGCTTCTGGACGCGGGCCTTGATGTCGTCCCGGACCAGGCGCATGCGTTCCATGCCTTCGATGCCTCGTTCAGAGGGCTCGTCCGTGTCCCACACCTCGAGCCGCTTGCCCTCGGGGGCTTCGACTTTTGCCTCGTTGCCCAGGACGATCACGACGTCGGCCGCGTTCAGGACGTCGTCCGTCACGGGTTTGGGGTGTTCACCGGTGATATCGATGCCGAGTTCTGCCAGCGAGTCCACGGACTGGGGGTTCAGCGACTTGCCGGGTTTGGTCCCGGCGGAGTGCACCGTGACCGTCCCGTTGGCGAGCTGGTTCATGAGCCCGGCGGCGAGCTGGGACTTCCCGCCGTTCTTGCTGCAGATAAACAGGACACTCGGCTTTTTCGTGGTCTGGGTCATGCGTTTGATTCTTCCTTGTCTGCCTCGTTGGTGAGCAGGGATGATGCCAGGGCCTTGGCCCGGTCGTGGATCAGTTTTCACCGGAGCGGCCGTGGGCCAGTCCGGTAGGGAACCCGACGAGGACCGGTTCGGGTGCAGCGCAGCAGCCGCCGGAGGTTTCGGCCACAAATCCCGCCGGTACCGCGGCGGGGACGTCGCAGCTGGTGCCGGCGTCGGAGGAGCAGACGCCGGTCTCGGGGAGTTCGAGCTGGACGGTGTCGGCTGCCTCGCGGTCCCCGGCCAGGGCGGCCGCGACGGAGCGGACCTGTTCGTAGCCGGTGGCGAGCAGGAAGGTGGGTGCCCGGCCGTAGGACTTCATACCGACGATGTAGAAGTCCTGCTCCGGGTGGGCCAGCATCCTCGCCCCATGCGGCTCCACGGTGCCGCAGGAGTGGAATTCCGGGTCGATCAGCGGGCCGAGCTCGGTGGGTGCTTCGACGGCGGGGTCCAGGTTCAGCCGGAGTTCGCGCAGGATGTCCAGGTCCGGGCGGAACCCGGTGCAGGGAACGACGACGTCGGCCTCCAGGGTCCGGCCGTCCACGGATTCGACAGTGACGTGGGAGGCGAGGGATTTCAGCGAGCTGATGCCGAAGCCGGTGTGCAGTTCGATGGTCCCGGCGTCGACGAGGCGGCGCAGGCGGGCCCCGAGCTGGCCGCGGGCGGGCAGACCGTCGGAGTCGCCGCCGCCGTAGACCTTCTCCGCGGACGGGCCGCGGACCGCCCAGAGGATCCGGGTGTCCGGTTCATCCTTGGCCAGGTCGGCGAGGCTGATCAGGGTGTTGGCCGCGGAGTGGCCGGCGCCGACCACCAGGATCCGGCGACCCGCGAACGCGGCGCGGTCGCGGCCGGCGACGTCCGGGAGCGGCGCGGAGATCCGGTCCGCGGCGGAGTCCTCCCCGATGGCGGGAAGCCCGGAGGTGCCCAGCGGGTTGCGGGTGGACCAGGTGCCGGAGGCGTCAATGACTCCCGCGACGGTGTGGTCACGGATTTCTCCGTCCGCGTGCTCGACGCGGACGATGAACGGCGTGGTCTCGCGGTTGCGGGTGTGGGTCTTGTCCATCCCTGCCCGGGTCACGGCGGTGACCCGGGCGCCGGTCTGCAGCTTTGAGCTGATGGCCGGGAGCGCGGCCAGCGGGGCGAGGTAGTTGTCGATCAGTTCCCCGCCGTAGGGCAGCGCGGTGGGGCGGGGCGATTGCCAGCCGGCGGCCTCGAGGAGGCGGACGGCGGCGGCGTCGATGTTGAACCGCCAGGGGGAGAACAGCCGGATGTGGCGCCACTGCTCGATGGCGGCGCCCGCGGATGGTCCGGCCTCGAAGATCATGGGCTCGAGGCCGCGCTCAAGCAGGTGGGCGGCGGCGGCCAGGCCCACGGGGCCGGCTCCGATGACAGCTACGGGAAGGTTGGTGGTTGCGTCCATGGTTTCCTCTGTTTCATCCGGTGGAGTGGTGGTCCCCGCGGGTCAGGCGTGGGTGGGTGCCTCGACGAGGGCGGTGGCGATGCTGTCGGCGTCGTCCAGTGCGGCGAGGTAGCGTTCGGCGTCCAGGGCAGCCGCGCAGCCGGTGCCGGCGGCGGTGATGGCCTGGCGGTAGCGGTGGTCCACGGCGTCCCCGCAGGCAAAGACTCCGGTGAGGTTGGTGACGGTGGTGGGTGAATCGACCTGGATGTAGCCCTCGGCGTCGAGGTCCACCTGGCCGTGCAGCAGCTCGGTGCGCGGGACGTGGCCGATCGCGACGAAGATGCCGGTGGCGGCCTGTTCCCGGGTTTCGCCGGTGCGGGTGTCGGTCAGGGTGACACCGGTGACTTTGGCTTCCCCGTGGATGGCGGTGACCGCGGAGTTCCACGCGAAGCTGATCTTGGGGTTGTCCTTGGCGCGCTGGGCCATGATCCGGGAAGCACGGAGCTCGCCCTTGCGGACCACCACCGTGACGGATTTCCCGAACCGGGTCAGGAACGTTGCCTCCTCCATGGCAGAGTCCCCGCCGCCGACGACGATGATGTCCTGGTCGCGGAAGAAGAACCCGTCGCAGGTGGCGCACCAGGAGAGCCCGTGGCCGCTGAACTTCTTTTCCTCGGGCAGCCCGAGTTCCTTGTAGGCGGAGCCGGTGGCGAGGATGACGGCGGGCGCCTCGTGCGTCTCGCCGGCGCCGGTGACCACGCGCTTGAGGTGCCCGGTGAGCGTCACCTCGGTGACGTCGTCGAACACCACCTGCGCACCGAATTTCTCGGCCTGCTGCTGGAGCCCGTCCATGAGTTCGGGGCCCTGGATGCCGCCGGGGAAGCCGGGGAAGTTTTCCACCTCGGTGGTGTTCATCAGGGCGCCTCCCGCAGTGACCGCTCCGGCGATGACGAGCGGCCTGAGCCCGGCGCGGGCGGCGTAGATCGCGGCCGTGTAGCCGGCAGGGCCGGACCCGATGATGATCAGCTGTTCAGTCATGGCGGTGCTCCTATTTGGCGGCGGGAGTGGCGGGCGTGAGGGAAGCGATCAGGTCCTCGATGCGGGCCTTAATGTCGTCGCGGATGGGGCGGACGGACTCGACGCCCTGGCCGGCCGGGTCCTCAAGTTCCCAGTCCTCGTAGCGCTTGCCCGGGAAGATCGGGCAGGTGTCGCCGCAGCCCATGGTGATGACGACGTCGGACTCCTTGACTGCCTCGGTGGTGAGGATCTTGGGGATCTCGGCTGACATGTCGATCCCGAGTTCGGCCATGGCCTCGACGGCGGCCGGGTTGACCTTGTCCGCGGGCTGCGAGCCGGCGGAACGGACCTCGATCCGGCCCTCGCCCAGGGTGGTGAGGAACGCGGCGGCCATCTGCGAGCGGCCGGCGTTGTGGACGCAGACGAACAGGACGGACGGCTTCTTGGCGGTTTCGGCGGTCATGGGGTCTCCTGGGGATCAGTTGGGTGACGGGTGCGCCGCGGGAAGGTTGGCGTCCGCGCTCCGGCACGTGCAGCGTTCAGCGGAACATTGATGAAGTTCGATGTACAAAGTATTGGACTATTGATTGATGATTGTCAATGTTTGGGCGGAGCGGGCGCCAAGTCGGCGGCGGGTCAGGCAGCCAGCACACGCGGAGCGAGGTCATTGATCCGGCCGGCGATGTTTCCGAAGGCCTCCTCGAAGGCTTCCTCGGTGCCCAGGCGCAGCGGATCGGGCACGGACCAGTGGACATCGCCGAGTCCCACCAACTCCTCATGGGCGTTGTCGCACACCGTCACCATCAGGTCCCCCTCCCCCATCACCTGCTCCAGCCGGCGCGGAGGGATGTCCGCGAGTTCCACGCCGTGGCGGCGGGCGACTTCGATGGCGCCCCGGGCAATGCCGTCCGCCGGATGCGTTCCCGCTGATATGGACGGGATTTCACTGACCTGCCGCCAGAGTGCGGCGGCCAGCTGGGAGCGTGCGCTGTTTCGCGTGCAGACGAACAAGACGCGGTGCGCCCCGTGTTCAGCCCCGGGCGCGAGGCCCTCCAGGGCGCCGGGAGCAAGCCGGATGTAGCTGCGGCGCCGGTCGGCCTCGGAGCGGTGGCGGGTTGCCAGCCCTGCCCCTTCCAGGGTGCGCAGATGGTGGGACAGCAGATTTGACGGCATCGCCAGTTCTGCCTGCAGTTCCGTCGGGGAGAAGTCCCCCAGCGTCAGCAAATCCACGATGCGCAGCCGCGCAGGATCAGCCAGGGCCGCATGCTTGGCTACCCGCGCTCGAAAACCGTCCGCTGTCTCAATATTCATTGGTTCAATTTTGACTGAGTTAATTCTTTCGGTCAAGCTGTTGCCATGACTTCCAACCAGCCACCGCTGTGGCGCCGTGCATTCGCCGAGCTGCTCGGCACCAGCCTGCTCGTGATGATCGTCGTCGGTTCCGGGATCGCCGCGCAGCAGCTCTCCCCCAATGACATAGGCCTGCAGCTGCTCCAGAACAGCACCGCTACGGTACTGGGCCTGACGGTGCTGATTCTCGTCCTGGGCCCCGTGAGCGGTGCGCATTTCAATCCCGCGGTCTCGCTCGCCGCCTGGATCCTGGGCCGGCGCAGCGGTACCGGATTGTCCCTGCCGGAGCTCGGCGCGTACGTGGCTGCCCAGACCGTGGGTGCGGTCAGCGGCAGCGTGGTCGCGAACGCCATGTTCGAAGTGGGCACCTCTATCTCCACGAAGGAGCGCGCAACCCCGGGCCACCTGCTCGGCGAGGTCGTTGCCACCGCAGGGCTCATCCTGCTGATCTTCGCCCTGGCGGCCACCTCCCGCGGCGCCCTCGCTGCGCCCGCCGTGGGTGCCTACATCGGGGCCGCGTATTGGTTCACGTCCTCGACGTCGTTCGCGAACCCGGCCGTAACCGTGGGCCGCATCTTCAGTGACACGTTCGCGGGCATCGCGCCGGCGTCCGTTCCGGGATTCGTCGTGGCGCAGCTGGTCGGCGCGGCGGCAGGCCTGGGCCTCCTGCACTTCCTGTTCCCCGCCAAGTCCCGCACCGCGGACGACGTCGTCCTTCCGCACAGTTCCGCGGCGGCGCGCTCCTAGGCTTCGCCGACCCCCGGCGCAGTCCTCCCGCGGCCCACACATTGATGATTGTCAATATCGGGGCATAATGGGTACATGAACTCGCTGCCCACACTCGAGCCGGCCACGGATGAAGCCTGCTGCGCCCCGGCGGGCGCACCCGCCCTGGGCGCTGAGGAGGCAAAGCAGAAGGCCTTGGTGTTCAAGGCGCTGGCCGATCCCAACCGGCTGCGGCTGCTCTCCATCGTCAAGGCCGAAGCGACAGGCGAATCCTGCGTGTGCGACCTGACCGAACCACTGGACCTGGGCCAGCCCACGGTCTCCCACCACCTGAAAATCCTGGTCGACGCGGGCCTGCTGCACCGCGAGAAACGCGGCACGTGGGCCTATTACTCCCTGGTTCCGGGCGCCCTGGAACACGCCGCCGGACTCCTGGCGGCCCTGTGACGGCGCCAGAACAGTCCGCGGCCACGATCCGCCCCAGGCGCGACGACGGCGGGCCGGCAATCTAGCGGATCCATCGTGGACGAACCGCCACGGGCCCCGCCGGCGAAGGAGAGGCGTCATATTCCGGGGGCCTCCCGGGGCGCTTTCCCGGCGCTTTCCGGCCGGACGGTAAAGTAAGCGGCATGCGCGGGTCATCATTACCTCACACGCCCGGCAAACAACACCCGTGCACCTCCCTCCCGAAGACCGGTAATCACACGTGAAGCTGCGCCTTTTCCCCCAGGAGCCCGCCGGGCTGAACCTCCTTGCCCAGCTGGCACGCCAGATTGTGCTCGCCACGGGCACCCTGTCGGAAATCCTCGGCGCGCCCGCCACGGAGAACGACCGGCTGGTGGAGGACATGCACAACCATGAGGCGAAGTGCGCGGAGCTGCATTTTGCCCTGCTGACCCACATGCGGACCACGTTCGTGAGCCCGCTCCCCCGCGAGGACATGTATGCCCTGTCCCGGTACCTCAACGAGGCGATGGAGAAACTCGATGCCGCCGCGGAGCTGGTGTCCCTCTACAAACTGGACCGCCTGCCCAAACGCGCCGCGGACCAGCTGGAAATCATCAGCCGGCAGGCGGAGCTCACCGTGGACGCCATGCGTAACCTGGACAACCTGGACGATCTTGAGGACTACTGGATCGAGATCCTCCGCCTCTCCAAACGCGCAGAACGCTCGCACCGGGTCTGGGTGGCGGACATGCTCAACGAAATGAAGTCGGCGCGGTACGCCCGCACCAGGGACATCGCCGACGAACTGGTGGGCGTCACCCGGGACATGCGCCGGATCGCGACCCAGGTGGGCAGCATCATCGTCAAGGAATCCTGACGTGGCAGCCGCCCTGTTTGCCCTGGTGGTCGTCTTCGCCGGGGCATTCGCCTTCCTGAACGGTTTCAGGGATGCCTCGGCGTCGGTGGCGCTGGCCGTGCGGACCCGGGCGCTCACCCCCACGGTCGCGGTGCTGCTGGCCGGGTTCTTCAACTTCATTGGCGCCGGGCTCAGCGCCGCCCTCGCCCTCGCCGTGAGCCGGACGTGGGTGCAGCTCCCCGCCGGCGAAAACGGGCTGGCCATCCTGATGGCGGGCCTGGTCAGCGCCGTCCTCTGGGGCGTCTACACGTGGTGGCGGGGCATCCCGTCGTCGTCGACCCACGCGCTGGTCGGCGGGCTGGCCGGCGCCGGCGTCGCCAGCGTAGCCGTCGGCGGGAACGCCGTGGGCGGCGTCGACACGTCCTTGCTCTTCCAGGTGGTGCTGCCGCTGCTGCTCTCGCCGGTGATTGCCTTCGCCGGCGCCTACCTGCTGGTCTGGCCGGCAACGTGGGCTGCCCGGTACACGCCGCCGAATGTCGTCAACAGCCGCTCGCGGCGTGCCCAGAGCATCGCCGCGGGGGCCGTGGCCTTCGCCCACGGCCTGCAGGACGGCCAGCGCACCAGCGCCGTCCTGATCCTGGCCCTGCTGGCGTCCGGGCTGTCCGACAGCGGCGAAATGCCGGTCTGGGTGGCCGTGTTCACCGCGGTCCTTCTGACCGCCGGGACCCTGGCCGGGGGCTGGCGCATTTCGTACACGATCGGCTACCGGCTGATCCGGATGGACCCGTTGCGCGGTTCCGTGGCGCAGCTGCTCAGCTCCGTCATGCTGCTGGTGGGTGCGATCGGGCTGCACCTGCCCATCTCCACCACACACACGGTCACCTCGGCCGTGCTGGGGTCCGGATCCAACCAGCGGTTCCCCGCCACCAACCGGAAGGTGGTGATCGGGGTGCTGATGTTCTGGGTTCTCACGCCGGTCGTCACGGCGGCGGCGGCGTTCGTGCTGGCCCTGGCCCTGTCACCGCTCGCGGAGCTCTAAGACACGGCGATTGCTCCGCAGGTGCCCTTTTGAGGGCTCAAAAGGGCACCTGCGGAGCAACCGATGGGCAGCGGGCGCCTATCCGAAGCGGCCGGAGACGTAGTCCTCGGTAGCCTTCTGGGTCGGGTTGCTGAACATGGTGTGGGTGTCGCCGTACTCGATCAGCTTGCCCGGCTGGCCGGTGCCCGCGATGTTGAAGAAGGCCGTCTTCTGGGACACCCGGGCTGCCTGCTGCATGTTGTGGGTCACGATCACGACGGTGTACTGGTCCTTGAGCTCATTGATGAGGTCCTCAATGGCGAGCGTGGAAATCGGGTCCAGGGCGGAGCAGGGCTCGTCCATCAGGATGACCTGGGGTTCCACGGCAATGGCGCGGGCGATGCAGAGCCGCTGCTGCTGGCCGCCGGAGAGGCCCGAGCCGGGCTTCGCGAGGCGGTCCTTGACCTCGTTCCAGAGGTTGGCGCCCCGCAGCGAGCGCTCCACAAGGGCATCGGCCTCGCCCTTGGACATCTTCTGGTTGTTGAGCTTCACGCCGGCCAGCACGTTGTCCCGGATGGACATCGTGGGGAACGGGTTGGGGCGCTGGAACACCATGCCGATCTGCGAGCGGACCGTCACCGGATCCACGCCGGGCCCGTACAGGTTGTCGCCGTCGAGGAGCACCTCGCCTTCGACCCGGGCGCCGGGGATGACCTCGTGCATGCGGTTCAGGGTGCGCAGAAACGTGGACTTGCCGCAGCCGGACGGACCGATGAAGGCGGTGACGGCCTTGGCGTCGATGTTGATGTTGACGTCTTCGACGGCCAGGAATTTGCTGTAGTAGACGTTCAGGTCCTTGACGTCAATGCGCTTAGACATGCTGTTCCTTCACTTGCTGGAGATACGGGCTGAAGAGTGGGGTCGCCGGTGCCGGGCTAGCGGCCGGTCTTGGGGGCGAACATGCGGGCTATCAGGCGGGCGATCAAGTTGAGCAGCATCACCAGGATGATGAGGACCAGGGCGGCACCCCAGGCGCGCATGGAGGACGGGTCCGGGTTGGACGGCGACGTCGGGTTGAGGATCTGCGTGTAGATGAACGTCGGGAGCGAGGCCATCCAGCCGCTGAA
>DATIUQ010000111.1:0-2840 GCA_035466775.1 Arthrobacter sp. | reverse complement strand
CCCCCGACTCGTCTGGATCAGGGCGCAGTGTCCACGGCCCGTGAATAGGTCAGGGTTTCGTCCCGGGCGCCGCCCATCCAGATGTCCTGGCAGGCGGCCGCCATTTCATCCAGGCCTTCCACGATGGTGGCGAACACGTTGCCGGGCACCCAGCCGGTGTCGCCGTTCAGCAGCAGGTTGTTCCGGCCGTAGAAGACGGCAAGGTCGACGATGGTCTGCACCGAATCCGTCGAGTCGGCTTCATAGCCGTGTGACGGCGTCTTGAGATCGTTGGACGTAAACGTGAAATAGCAGACGTCGCCCGGGATGGGGGTCACGGTGGTGTTCTCCGCGCCGGGTTCAGCCGGAGCAAACGCCGGAACCAGGTTGTAGATCTCGTTACGGGCGTACTTTCCATGGAAGACCTGCCCGCTGAGGGGAAGTGCGTCCCAGACGGCGTTGGCCGTACGGGGCGCTGCGTCGTCGTGCAGGAGCGCCTTGCAGGTGACTCCGCGCTTTTCAAGGGTGATGTTGATGTACCTGGCCATTTTCTGCCTTACTTCAGGATGGGGGTGGACATTGCCGGGGTGGAATTGGGGCGGGCGTGCTGCCAGTCGACGGCGCCCTGGTATGCGGCGGCCGCCGAGAGCACTCCAGCGTCGCCATGCCGGGGACCCACGATCTGCAGCCCGACCGGAAGGCCTTCGCCGGTGAAGCCGCACGGGACACTAATGCCCGGCTGCTGGGTCAGGTTGAAGGGGTACGTATAGGGCGTCCAGGATGTCCAGTCCTGCGAGGACAATCCGGCCGGGACGTCACGGCCGGCTTCGAAGGCCGGAATAGGCAGCGTGGGTGTCACCAGAAGGTCGAAGCGCTCGTGGAGAAGCCCCATCTCCCGGCCCAGTTTCATGCGGACCGCCGTGGCGTCCAGGAAGTCCCCGGCGCTGAAGCCGGAGTGCCGTTCCAGTGCCGCCGCCAGCAGCGGATCAAGCTGTTCCGCGGCACCGGGGCCGTAGCCTTCCACCACTTTGGCCGCGCCGCTGAACCAGAGCACGTGGTAGGCGTCCACCGGGTCCTGCCAGCCAAGGTCGATTTCCTCCACCTCGGCCCCCAGGTCCCGCAGGACCTGGACTGCCCCGCGGACTGCCTTGTCGACGTCGGGATCATTTTTTCCGTAGCCGAGATCCGGGCTGAAGGCGATTTTCCGACCCCGGACCCCTTCGTCGATGGTGGACAGGAAGGAGCGCGTCGGCGCGGGACCTGCGGACCAGTCGCGAGCGTCCGGGCGGGAGAGGATATCCAGCATCAGCGCCGCATCCTCAACGGTGCGGGTGATGGGGCCGGCGTGGGCGAGGGTGCCGAAGGGGCTGGCCGGGTACAGCGGCACGGTCCCGTACGTGGGTTTGAAACCCACAACGCCGGTAAAGCCGGCGGGGATGCGGATGGAGCCGCCGCCGTCGGTACCCACGGACCACGGGCCCATGCCCTGCGCCACGGCGGCCGCGCTGCCCCCGCTGGAGCCGCCGGCCGTGCGCGAAACGTCCCACGGGTTGCGGGTGATCCCGCAGCGCGGGCTGTCGGTCACGCCCTTCCAGCCGAACTCGGGGCTGGTGACCTTGCCGATCAGCACAGCACCGTTTTCGCGCAGCCTGGCCACGGCGGGTGCGTCCTCGTTCCAGTCTCCATCAGGGGAGGTCAGGCGGGACCCGCGCAACGTCGGCCACCCCTTGGTAAGCATGAGGTCCTTGATGGAGGTGGGTACACCGTCGGCCAGGCCCAGCGGCTCGTTCCGGCGCCAGCGCTGCTCCGATTCACGCGCCGCCGCAAGGGCTGACTCCGCCTCCACCAGGCAGAAGGCGTTGATGCCGCCGTCGTGCTGTTCGATGGCGTTCAGGGCCGCCTCCGCAGCCTCCACCGGGGAGACCTCCCCCGATCCGTACGCGTCAACCAGCTGCGTGGCAGTGGCCCATTCCAGTGAATCAATCACGCTGTGAAGCTCCTTGTCCGGTACAACCTGCGGTCTCCGCCACCGGCTGTGACGCCGGTAACACTGCGGTCAGGTTATGTTGCGCTCACCACTATTGTCAACAATCCTACTTTCCTATCTTTTGCGTTCTGATGATTGTACGATTGTGCACAATCCGCGGGAGCGGTTCCCACGGTCACTTCAAAGGAGAATCTATGGCCGTCACCATTGGCATGCTGTACCCGGGCTTCGGCGCCGAGGACGACTACCCCTTCATGGAGAAACTCCTGGGCGAGGGAATCCACCTTCCCCTGGTCCACACCTCCGTAGGCGTCGACGCGCACGAAGTCCAGGCCCTGCTCGACCTCGGCAAGAGTGAAAGGCTCCTGGAAGGCGCGGATGCCTTGCGCGCCGCCCTGCCCGACGCCGTTATGTGGGCCTGCACATCCGGCAGCTTCGTCTTCGGCTGGGAGGGCGCACATCAGCAGGCCCGGGAGGTCCAGGAAGCCCTTGAGGTGCCCGCCTCCTCCACGTCCCTGGCCTTCGTTGCCGCCTGCAAGGCGCTGGATCTGACCAAGGTGGCCGTCGCCGCCACCTACCCGGAGGACGTCTCCCGGCACTTCGTGGCGCTGCTGAACCGTGGCGGCATCAACGTCACGCAGCTGGTCAGCCACGACATCCCCACTGCCGCACTTGCCGGCGAGCTTGACCGCGAAGGCGTCCTTGCCCTTGCCCGGAGCAACGACAGCAACGAGGCGCAGGCGATCCTGATCCCGGACACGGCGCTGCACAGCGCCCGCTGGATCAACGAACTCGAAGCGGAGCTCGGCAAACCCGTCCTCACCGCGAACCAGGTAACCGTCTGGCAAGGCCTGCGGCTTGCCGGCGCCCTGCG
>DATIUQ010000110.1:0-3049 GCA_035466775.1 Arthrobacter sp. | reverse complement strand
CGCGACCACGGGACATAACGCCAACATGTCCATCCCAGCGCACCCGGGGAGGGCATGTCCCCCCGGGCGGCGGGCAATCCGCCGCGCGGGCGGCTCCGAAGACCATGTATGGACAAGCCCAGCACGCAGACGCCCCGCGCGGAAGAACCCCGCGCGGAAGAACTCAGCATCGAGGAGCGCGCCCGGAAGCAGCCCGGCAAGCACAGCCCGTCGAGGCGGCTGTCCGGGCCCACCGCCCTTGCCGCGCTGGCCGGGGTGGCCGCGGCCGCCGTCGTGCTGTCCGTTGCCGAACTGGTCGGCGCGTTCTTCACGGCGCGGGCAACGCCGGTGATCGCCCTGGGCTCGACCTTCATCGACTTCACGCCGTCGTGGATGAAGGATTTCGCGATCGCCACCTTCGGCACCAATGACAAGCTCGCCCTGTTCGTCGGCATGGGTGTGACCATCCTGCTGCTCGCCTGCGTCCTGGGCGTCGCGGCCTACCGCAAGTGGGCCCTCGGCGTCGCGGGTGTGTTGCTGATGGGAGCCGTGATCGTCGCGAGCGTGGTGACCCGGGCCAGTGTGAAACCGCTGGACGCGGTTCCCACGCTGATCGGCACCGCGGCCGGGCTCATTGCGCTCCGGTTCCTGATCACGAAGCTGTGGCGGATGCACCCATGGCCGGAGATGGACGCGGACCTGGCAGCAAAGGACCCGGAACGTCCCGCCACGAGCCGGCGCGCCTTCTTCGCCGCGACCGGAGTCACCGCCGCGGCCTCAGCGATCGCCGCGACCGGGGGGCGGATGCTCAGCGCAGCCCGCAGCAACGTCGCCCAGGCCCGCGAATCCCTCCAGCTCCCGGCACCGGCGAAGCCCGCCCCCGCGGTCCCCGCCGGGGTGCAGTCCAAGGCGCCCGGGGTCACGCCGTGGCTGACGCCCAACAACGAGTTCTACCGCATCGACACGGCCCTGAGCGTTCCCGAAATCAACGCCCAGGACTGGGAGCTGCGCATCCACGGCCTCGTGGAACAGGAAGTCCGGCTCAGCTTCCAGGACCTGCTCGACGCGGACCTGATCGAGTCCCACGTGTCGCTGACCTGCGTGTCCAACCCGGTCGGCGGGAACCTGGCCGGCAACGCCAAATGGCTGGGCATGCCCATCCGTGACGTGCTCAGGATGGCCCGGCCCACGGAGGGCGCGGACATGGTGCTCTCCACCTCGATCGACGGGTTCAGCGCCTCGACCCCGCTCGAGGTCCTCCAGGACGACCGTGACGCCATGCTGGCGATCGGCATGAACGGTGAAGCCCTGCCGCTGGAACACGGCTACCCGGTGCGCATGGTGGTCCCCGGCCTGTACGGCTTCGTCTCCGCCACCAAATGGGTGGTGGACCTGGAAGTCACCCGGTTCGCGGACAGCAAGGCCTACTGGACGCAGCGCGGCTGGTCCGAGCGCGGCCCCATCAAGACCATGGCCCGGGTGGAGGTCCCGAAGTCCTTCGCCAAGGTTCCGGCCGGGCGCGTCGCGATCGGCGGCACCGCCTGGGCCCAGACGCGCGGCATCACCAAGGTTGAGGTGCAGATCGACAACGGGCCCTGGACCGAAGCCACCCTCTCCGATGAGGCCTCACTCATCACCTGGCGGCAGTGGTCCTTCGACTGGGAAGCGACCCCCGGCCCGCACTACATCAAGGCCCGCGCCACCGACGGAACCGGCGAGGTCCAGACGGACAAGCGTGCGGATCCGGTGCCCGACGGCGCCTCGGGCTGGCAGTCGCTGATGGTGACCGTGGAATAACCGGGTATCACCGCCGGGCACCATAGACTTGCTGCATGCCCCTGAATTCGCATGCCACCTTCACCGTCGAGTCCGCCGTCGAACTGGCCGTCGTTGAACGCAGCGGCTTTGTGGAGTCCCGGCACATCGGCTCCGCCGTCCTCATCGCCGGGGACGGCGCCGTCGTCACCGAACTGGGCGACATCACCACCCCGATCTACGCCCGGTCGACACTGAAGCCGCTGCAGGCCCTGGCCTCCATGCAGGCCGGCGTCCCCCTGCGCGGCGCGCAGGCGGCCATCGCCTGCGGCAGCCACGTCGGTTCGCTGGACCACATGGACGTCGTCGAGGGGATGCTCAAGGCCGCGGGAGTCAAGGAAGAGCAGCTCCTGTGCCCGGCAGCCTGGCCCGAGGATGAGACGGCCCGCAACTGGCTGGTCCGCTCCGAACGGGGCATGTCCAAGCTCGCCTTCAACTGCTCCGGGAAGCACGCCGCGTTCCTGTGGGCCTGCACCGAGAACGGCTGGGACACCCACAGCTACCTCGAGCCCAACCACCCGCTGCAGCAGCGCATCCGCTCCGTGATCGAGGAATACTGCGGCGAAAACATCGCCCACCTCGGCATCGACGGCTGCGGCGCCCCCGTGGCGGCCGTCTCCCTGACCGGGCTGGCCCGGGCCTTCTCCAAACTCGCCAAGGCCCCCGGCGACAGGAACTCCAACGCCCGCGCCGCCACGATTGCCACCTCGATGCTGGACTACCCGTGGGCCGTGCAGGGCAAGGGTGAATGCAACACCATCGTGATGGATGATCTTGGCATCCTCGCCAAGATCGGCGCCGAGGGTGTGCTGGTGATGGCCACCCCCACGGGCGCCTCCGTTGCCATCAAGATCCTCGACGGCAACATCCGGGCCACCACACTCGTCGGGCTGACCCTGCTGGCGGCCGCCGGCGCCGTCGACATCCCGGAAGTGGCCAGCGTCCTGGACAAGGTGGTCACCCCCGTGCTCGGCGGCGGCCGGCCGGTGGGCAAGATCCGGCTCGGCCACGCCGTCTCGGCGCTGCTGGACTAGCCGTGGCCGTTGCACGACGCCGGATCGCCGTCGAGGAGGGCCGGGCTGCCCTCGCCGCGTGGCAGGCGGCCGGCGGCGCCGGCACTCCCGTCCCCCGCAGCACGCTTGCGACGGCGGTCCGCTACTCCCTGGAGGAGGTGACCGCGCGGGCACCCGGGAACTCGGTGGAAGTGCGGGTCCCGCCGTTCGGCGTGACCCAGTGCGTGGAGGGCCCGCGGCAT
>DATIUQ010000109.1:0-1540 GCA_035466775.1 Arthrobacter sp. | reverse complement strand
CAGATCATCATGCCGAGCGCGGTGATGGTGTCCCACAAGGCGTTCTCGGAGGTGGTCCGGGTGATGACGTAGAACCCCGCGGCGGCGATGGCCGCCGCGATGGTGGCGTAGCTCGGGGACTTGAAGGTCGGGCTGATTTTGCCGAAGTGGGTGGGCAGCGCCTTGTAGTGCCCCATCGCCAGCAGTGTCCGGGCCGGGGAGACGAACGTCGACTGCAGCGACGCGGCCGAGCTGCTCAGGATGGCCAGGGACATCAGGATGGCGAACGGGCCCATGACAGGTCCGGCGAGGACGGCAAAGATGCTGCCCTGGTTCTCGGGGTTTCCGGCCCCAAGGCCTTCCTGGCCGACGCCGGCGAACGCCAGCGTGGCAAGCGCGACGGTCATGTAGATGATCACGATGACGAGCACGGTCACGGTGGCCGCGCGGCCCGGGGTCTTCTCCGGGTTGCGGGTTTCCTCGTTCATGGTCAGGGTGACGTCCCAGCCCCAGTAGATGAAGATCGAGAGGGAGACGCCGGCGGCGAAGGCCGAGAAGGATTCGACGGCGAACGGGTTGAACCACTCGGGGGTGATGGCCGTGGCATCGAAGGCCGTGCCGTTGGCGACGTGGCTGAACGCGGCGACCGCAAACCAGCCGAGCACCAGGAGCTGGAACGCGACCAGCACGTACTGGACGCCCTTGGTGGTTTCCATGCCGCGGTAGGAGATCCAGCAGGCCAGCGCGATGAACACCAGTGTGGTGGCGATGTTCAACGGCAGGTTCAGGGTCAGGTCAGCCAGTTCGGGGTTGCCGAGCAGCTGGGCCAGCATGAGATAGAAGAAGTCCACCGCCACTGCTGCCAGGTTGGAGAGCACAATGATCGTCGCCGCGATCAGTCCCCAGCCGCCCATCCAGCCGATCCAGGGGCCGAAGGCGCGCGAAGCCCACGTGAAAGAGGTTCCGGCGTCGGGCATGGCGTTGTTCAGTTCGCGGTAGCCGAAGGCAACCAGCAGCATCGGAATGAAGCCCACCAGGAAGATGGCCGGCAGCTGGACGCCCACTTCGGCGACCGTCGGGCCCAGGGCCGCGGTCAGCGTGTAGGCGGGGGCAATACAGGACACGCCGATGACGACGGCGCCGATCAGCCCCACCGATCCGGCTTTGAGGCCCTTGGCGCTCAGTCCTGCGTGTGTGTCGTGCGAGGCCTTGGCCGCCGCGTGTTCGGTGCTCATTGGTGTGCCTCTCCGGACGTGTCATTCGACGTTGAGTGGTTCTGGTGCTTGAGTTCGTAGCCGCTGGGCACGACGAGCATCGGCACCGGCAGGGCACGAAGGATCCGGTTCGCGGTGCTGCCCAGGAAGATGGAACGGGCCGTGGCAAGGCGGCTGGAGCCGATGACCAGGATCTCGCCGTCCTCCCACTCCAGGTCGTCCACGGCCTCTTCGATGCTCCGGCCCTGCGCGACGGCGATATCGGTCTTGGCCGTCAACAGAACTCCGGAGGGGTCGAGCGGCGCGGCTGCCGCGACGGCCTTCTCCGCGTATTCACGGGCGGACTC
>DATIUQ010000108.1:0-2569 GCA_035466775.1 Arthrobacter sp. | reverse complement strand
CACCTCCGATCAGGATGCCAGCATGCAGATCGAGGCGCTCATCTCGGTCGGTGTGGATCCGAAGGGATTTTCACTGACGAGCGGTCCGGGGCCAGGGAAGCGAAGGAGCGCCCCGGGATGAAGGGCCTGATGGATTACGCGCGCGAGGACGACGACGTGTACTTCTGGCGGCTGGACGGGATCGGACGCTCGGCGATCGACGTCCTGAACACTGTCAACGACTTCACCTCCCGCGGCGTCCGGCTCCACTCGATCATGCAAATGCGCCAAGGACTACAGTCGCGCTTATAGGGTGTGCCCGCGCGCCCGGTAGTGGTGGTTTCGGGCGCGCTGCTGGTGTCTTCGGCGCCAGCGCGAGCGGTTGATGGTGTGCTCCGGGCCGTGCCGGTGGTGCCAGGCCAGGCGGATGATCAGGCGTCTGATTTCCGGCAGGGAGAGAGCGATCAGCTCGCCGTTAGCGGAGCCCCTTTTTTGGACCGGATCACGGTCAGGAAGGCGTGGGCGAGCATTGAGAGGGTGATGTGCCGGTACCAGCCGGTGTGTTGCCGCACTTGGTAGTGGTCGAGTCCGGCTTCGCCTTTGGCGGTCTGGAAGGTTTCCTCAATGGCCCAGCGGGCGCCGGCTACGCGTATCAGCTCGGCCAGTGATACGCGCGGCGGTGTGTGGCAGATGTAGTAGGCCATGTCCTGCGGATCGGTCAGCGATCGGCGGGCGAGCAGCCAGTGTTCGGCCTGCCCGTCCTTGAGGCCGTTGATCCGCGCCCGGGCCCAGGCGTAGCGGCGGTCGCCCTTGGCGCCGGCTCCGGCCGAGCGGGTCCGCCAGGCGCGCCCTGACAGGGCGGCGATGAGCTCGTCCGCACGGAACTCGGTGCCGAGCGGTCCGGTCTTGGCGATGACGCGCTGGTTGACCGGCACGGCCAGCACGTAGTGCAGTCCGCGGTCCTCCAGGGCCCGGCGCAGACCGGAGTGCTGGCCGTAAACCGCGTCCCCGGTCGCCCACTTCGCCGGCAGGCCGGCATCGAGGGCGCGCTCGATCATATCCACGGCCAGCTCGGGCTTCGTGGCGAATTTCCGGTCCGCCGGGATGCCCGCGGACGCGCACCGGTCCGCGTCCGCGGTCCATTCCTTGGGAAGGTAAAGCTCCCGGTCCAGGAAAGTCCTGCCGGCCTCGGTGGCATAGGTCAGAAACACGCCGATCTGGCAGTTCTCGATCCGGCCGGCGGTCCCGGAATACTGGCGGGCAACCCCGGCCGACCTGCGGCCCTTCTTCAGGAACCCGGTCTCGTCGACGATCAGGATCCCATCGCCGGATCCGAGGTGCCTGAGCACGTACGAGCGCAGGTCATCACGCAGCGAGTCCGGGTCCCAGTCCGTGGTCGAGAGCAGCCGCTGCATCCCGTCCGGAGTCAAGTGCCCGGCCCGCTCGGACAGGGTCCAGGAGTTCTTCCGCTCCTCATCCGAGAGCAGCCCCCGCACATACGCGACAGCGTTCCGCCGCGGCTCCGACCGGGCAAACCGCGACCCGATCAGCTCGGCAATCTCCTCCAGTCCGTCCGCCCATTTCTGCACCTCAGCCACACAAATATCATCGTCCACCGCCAACGATTAACACGACAGAACCAGGAAATCCTGTTAAAACGCCGACACGAGAGAAAATAAACGCGACTGTAGTACTAGGGCGTGTCTCCCAATAGGGTGCTCCAGATGACGACGGCGTGCAGGACGGTCGCTGAGCAGTAGGTGAGGGCCAGTTTGTCGTAGCGGGTGGCCGGGGAACGCCAATGTTTGAGGGTGTTGAAGCTGCGCTCGACGACATTGCGCCGTTTGTAGGGTCCGATACGCTTGTTTTGCCTCTGGGGACTCCGGCTCTGCAACGGTTCCTCTTGCTCCCGGCAACTGGCCCACGAAGCGGACGTGTCGCCTACCCCTGAGGGTCCTCTTCTAAGAAGATTCAAGAAAGTTGGCATAATCGGATCTTCGCAGTGCCCCTCATCGGTGCTCTAATCAGCGGACGATCAATTTGACGCCCATAGGAGCATCACGGGCACCACTATGGCGTTATCCTTTTAGATCCTGAGCCCAAGTACGAAGCACGTCTGCCAGGACTGCGCCACTCCATAGAAATGAGGGTAGCTTCTAAACCTCCGCCACAGGCGCTGCGAACTGGGCCTCGTACAGCCGGGCGTAAGCCCCGCCGGCGGCGAGTAGTGACGCGTGCGTGCCCTGCTCCACGATCTGGCCGGCCTCCATCACCAGGATGAGGTCGGCGGCGCGGATGGTGGACAGTCGGTGGGCAATGACAAACGACGTCCTGTCCGACCGCAGCGCGCTCATCGCCTTCTGCACCAGTACCTCGGTGCGGGTATCCACCGAGCTGGTGGCCTCGTCCAGGATCAGCACGGACGGCCGGGCCAGGAACGCCCGGGCAATGGTCAGCAGCTGCTTCTCCCCCGCCGAGACGTTGCCGCCTTCGTCGTCGAGCACGGTGTCGTAACCCTGCGGAAGGGACTTCACGAACCGGTCCACGTAGGTCGCCTTCGCCGCCTCCAGGATCTCCTCCTCGGAAGCAT
>DATIUQ010000107.1:0-2911 GCA_035466775.1 Arthrobacter sp. | reverse complement strand
CGGCGCACAACGTCCTGGCGGGTCCGGAACCGCGCGACGGCGGCCGCGGAGGTGACCTCGTCGTGGGCTTCTACCGAGGCCTGGCTGCCATAGTAGATCTCGTCCTGGACCAATGACTCTGTAATGTCGGTTCTCCGTAATTCTTTGCGTGAATGTATCCCTGCTTGCATGATATCGCCCACCCCAAAATCGCCCCGATATTCCGCGGCGGAAGCGCCGCCGGTGGGGGCCGCAAGCGCCCCCTTGCCTACCGCCGTCAACCCTGCGTGGCAGGGTGGTTCGGCCTGTTCGTTCAGCCGGCGAGGGCCGTGCGCCAGCCGCGCAGGAAGGCCGCCCCGGCGTCGTCGTGGATGACGTCCTCACCCAGCCCCAGATCCGCCGCGGTGAGCACCTCATATGGTTTCACCGGGACACCGTCGGCAGGCCGGACGTCGACGTGTTTCACCGGGTGGTCGTTGTGGTGCAGCCAGTCGGCCATGGCGTAGTCGGTACGGGAGTCGCCCACTGTGCGCCAGGCCTGCGGCGTGACGCCCTGGGCGGCCAGCAGCTCCACGGCCCGGCTCGCGCCGAGGTCCTTGCCGAGCCGGACCGACTCGATGTCGGTCGAGATGATGGTGGGATCCACCCGGTAGTCGATCCTGTCATCGGAATCGGGGGCGTGGTGGTCCAGCCGCACCACGCCCAGGCCATGCCGGCCCATGAGTTCCATGGCATCGGCGTCGAACAGCTGCTGCTCGTCCCGGTAGTCGGCGTTCTCGACCGAGATGTGCTGCTCCACGGAGACCATCGCCAGCTTGGTCTCGTCAAAGAACATGTGGGTGGCGTAGTCCTCGGCCACGAGCCGGCGGACGTCGTCACCGAACGCCCGCGGGATGGCCAGATCGTGATCGACGTGGACGGCGCCGGGGCCCGCGGAGGTGTAACTGAACCAGACCGCGCCCTTCTCGCAGATGGCGTGGATCAGCACGTCTGCCGGCATCCCGGCAGCGATCATCGGCTCCATCACCTGCTCGCGAATGAACGCGGCGGAACGGCCCGTGTTGAAGATGACCGGGATCCCCGCCGCGGCCAGCGCCAGGAGGTCCGCGATGATCGCCGGCTGCACCGCGCGGGTGACGGGACTCGCCACGGGACCGTCGACGTCGAGCAGCAGTGCCAGTGGCGGGGCCGACGGCGTGTGGGAAGCTGGGGTCTCGGGAGTTGTCATGGCTCCATTCTCCCAGCCGGCGGGCGTCTTTGCATGTGTTGTGGACCGTGCCGCCGGCAAGGTCTTGACTGTGACAGCAAGTGCCGGGCGGCATGACAAATGGTTACCTTTTGGCTACAACCTCCCGGCGCGGGGAGTCGCGGATTCCTTTGGCCGTCCAAGTTCCTTAGGCTTGCAGGGTGATATTCAAAGCCGTGGGCGAGGGACGCCCGTACCCCGACCATGGTTACAACACGCCCAAGGACTGGGCGGCCCTGCCGCCGCGGCCTGTCCGGCTGGACGAACTGGTGACCACCAAGCGCACGCTGGACCTTGAGGCGTTGCTGGCGGAGGACTCGACGTTCTTCGGTGATCTGTTCCCGCACGTCGTGGAGTACCGGGGCGTCCTGTACCTGGAGGATGGCCTGCACCGTGCTGTCCGGACCGCGTTGCACCAGCGCACGGCGATCCACGCGCGCGTGCTGGTGATAAATGGCTAGGAAGCCTAAGGACATCACCGTCCTGCACGGGCACCACGTCATTTCCGGCGCGGATTTGCGCGCCACCTTCGTGGACGACGACGAACTGCATGACAACCCTGTCAGGATGCGGCGGCGCATCCTGCACGGCGTCGTCCTGGTGCTGCTGCTGGGGCTTGTAGCCGCCGGGATCGTCGTTGCGCTGGCCATCATGAACGGCCAGATCAAGATCCCGACGGCGGAGCGCAGCCAGGCCGCCGCGCCGGTCTGCCCCGCGGCGGTTTATGACTACACTCCGCCGGAGAAGATCAACCTCAACGTCTTCAACTCGACGTCCCGTCCGGGTCTGGCCCGGTCCGTGGCCGACGAGTTCGCCGCCCGCAAATTCGTGGTCGGGGCGGTCGCCAATACGACGTCCAGCTACCGGGGTGTGGCGCTGATCGTTTCCGGCGCCGCGGGCCAGTCCGCGGCGTTCAGTGTCCAGCGCAACCTGCCCGGCTCGGACTACTTCCAGGACGCCCGGACGGACCCGAGCGTGGACGTCATCCTCACCGGAGACTTCAAGGAACTGGCGAAACCTGAACTGGTCGACCAGACGCCGGGCCAGCTCAGCTGCCCGCGCGAGGACCGGCGGATCGTGGACCAATCGGAGTGGCCCGTCATGCCGACAGCGACGCCCGGCAGCTAGCCTGATCCGCTCGGCCTTGCGGGCCCATGCGACGTCAGGAGGCCAGGCGGACGGGGCGGCCGGCGTCGTCGAAGCGGGCCCCGGCGCCGAGCTGGACGAACTGCACCGTGCGGGCCAGCCGGGCCTCCGCTTCCGCGTCCTCGCCCGCACCGTCGCCACGGGCTGCGCTGGAGGACAGCGTTCCGTGGATGAGCTGCGCGAGCTGGGTAATGTCCGCCTCGGGCAGGAAACCCTGTGCGACGCCGTCCCGCAGGATGCCCTGCAGGAGCACGCTCAGCTCCCCGACATGGTCCGCAAGCTTCGCGAACGATGCCGGGGACAGCACGGCGCCCATCGCGGGTCCCGGAGGCAGGTGGCGCCGGCTGAGGTCCTCGACCTGGGCCCGCACGTAGAGGGCCAGGCGGTCCACGGGGTTCTCGAGCGAGTCCAGGGATTCCCGCAGGTCAACCAGGAACCGCTCGGTCTCGTCCAGCGCGTAGGCGATCAGGAGTTCTTCGATGTCGGCGTAGTAGTTGTACACCGCGGTGCGGCCGATCCGTGCGTGCCGTGCGACGTCGG
>DATIUQ010000106.1:0-4080 GCA_035466775.1 Arthrobacter sp. | reverse complement strand
AGCAGGGCGGCACCGGGAGTCGCCCGGGCCCCGCCGACCACCAATACCGATCCGCGGGAGTACTTGTCCTCGCCGGCGGCAGGGAGCGGCCAGTCGCGCAGGAGCGACGGCGTCACCAGGGCTGGCTGCGCGGCCCCGGCCGCGCCCGCCTCACCGCGGGTGGACACTGGCGTCCCCGGCATGTTCGGTCACGGCAACGCCCTGCTCGGTCAGGTGGTCCGCGACATTGAAGCTTTCGAGCGTCCACGGGCCGGCGCCGGAGGGCCGCACATAGCGGGTCAGGGAGGCATTCAGGACCGAGGTGGTGGCCGCCAGGTCGAGGAGTTCTGCTTCACTCAGCCCTTCAAGCACGTACCGGAAGAGCATGATCACGGCGTCGTGGCACACCAGCATCACCCGATGCCCGGTGCCGAGGTTGTTCAGTTCCGCCAGGACGGAGCGCAGCCGGAGGGCCACGTCCGCCCAGGATTCCCCGCCCGGCGGCCGGTAGTACAGCTTGCCCAGCCATTCGCGGCGTTCCACCTCGTCCGGGTAACGCTGCTCCACGCCCAGCCGGGTGAGCCGGTCCAGGATGCCCAGTTCGCGGTCCCGGAGCCGTTCATCGGTGCGCACCTTCACGGGCCAGCCCGCCACCTCCACGGCGATTTCCGCCGTCTGACGGGCACGTGCATAGGGCGAGGAAACCACGGCGTCCGGCCGGAACTCCTCGGCGGTCCGGGCCAAAGCCGCGCCCAGGGCCTTGGCCTGCTCCTGCCCGATGTCGGACAGGTTCACATCGGCGTCGCGGGCCGGCACGGCGATGACCGCCGCCCCTGCCTCCCGGGCCTCGGTGGCGGCAACGTTGCCTTCACTCTCGCCGTGCCGGACCAGTAGCAGTTCCACCGCCCCGGCTTCCTGCACAGCCTCTGTCAGCCCGTCGTCGTTCAAGAGAATCACCCCGTCTGCGTGCCGTTCCGATTGCAGGAACACTACCAGCGGCGTACCCAGCGGGCGGGGAAAATAACGGACGACGGCGGCCGGCATCTCGCGCCCGCAACCGAAATCCGCGCCCGATTCGGACACCCGCTCCCGGGGCCCGGGGCGCGGCTGTCCGGATCAGGCGCGGAAATGCCCGCCGGCTTACCGCTCCGGCGTCAGCACCTTGGAGAACACCGTGGCGCCGTTGGCGTTCCGGAGGCTTGCCGTGAAAGTGTTGTCTTCGCCCAGCTGCACGTGACCGAAGAACTGGTTCTCGCCGTTGCGCGGTGACTCTCCCGCGAACTTGCCCGCCTTGGAGAACACCACCTCGGGCCCGAACGTGCCGTCCATCTTGTTCGGTCCAAATGAACCCGCCGCAATCGGCCCGGCCACAAATTCCCAGAAGGGGTCGAAGTCGGTGAAGGCCGCACGCTCAGGGGAGTAGTGGTGCGCGGCGCAGTAGTGAACGTCGGCGGTCAGCCACACCACGTTCCTAACCTGGTTGCGCTTGAATGCGCTCAATACCCCGGCGATCTCAAGCTCACGGCCCAGGGGTGCACCGGGATCACGGTTGGCCAGGCTCTCCTGGTTCACGGCGCCGTCGGGCACGATAATCCCCAGCGGCAGGTCGGCAGCGATGACCTTCCAGGTGGCCTTGGACTTGGTCACCTCGCGGATCAGCCAGTCCACCTGCTCCTGGCCCAGGATCGAGGTGGCGTATGGCTCCTTGCCGTCCGTGTTGGGGGACTTGAACGTCCGCATGTCCAGGCAGAAGATGTCCAGCTGCGGGCCGCGGCTGATCTTCCGGTAGATGCGGGCGGGCTGGTACTGGCCGGCGTCGTCGAACGTACCCGGCCGCCACAGGGCCGAGGAATCCGCGATGGGCATGTTTTCCTGCCATGCCTGCCGTCCGCGGGCCGCCAGTGTATTGACGTCGCGGACGCTGTAGCGGGGATCGTCCAGGATCTCGCCGGGGTACCAGTTATTGGTGGTCTCGTGGTCGTCCCACTGGGCGATCACCGGGACGTCGGCGAACATGGCCCGCATGTTGGCGTCCATCTGGTTGTAGCGGTGCCGGCCGCGGAATTCCGTGAGCGTCTCGGCCACCTTGGACACCTCCTCCGTGACCAGGTTCCGCCACACCTGCCCGTCCTTCTCCACCACGGTTTCCGTGATGGGGCCGTCGGCGTAGACGGTGTCGCCGGAGTGGATGAAGAAGTCTGGGCGGGTCTGGTGCATGGCGCGGTAGCCGCGCATCCCGCCGATTTCCTCGTTGATGCCCCAGCCCTGGCCGGCGGTGTCGCCCGTCCACACAAAGCTTTGGGCGGACGACGCCGGCACCTCGCCGCCGTTGCTTGTGTCACCGGTGCGGCCGTTGCCGTTATACGTCCCGGCGTCGGGAGCCGTGCGGAAGCTGCCGCTGACAGTCTCGCCGGCCGCGCCGCCGTCGTCCTCGAAGCTGATCTCCAGTGCAAAGCGCGTGTTGGAGGGCAGGTTCCCGGCGTGGATCTTGGCGGTGAAGTCGGAGGCCTGGGTGGCGCGGGGCCCGCGGAGGACGCGCTCAAAGGCGCCGCGGCCGCGGAGGACCTCGCCGCCGTCGTCCACGGCCCGCAGCACCGCGGTCATCCGCCCGGCACCGGAAGAACGTGACCACAGGACGGCGGAATCGGAGGTGACGTCGCCGGTGGCGATGCCGCTGGGCAGGGTGAGCCGGTTCCGGACCAGCGCGACGCCGGCCGGCGACTGCACTGTGGCGGCCTGGGCGGCGGCGGGTGTGGCTGCCAGTGCGGCAGCGAGGACGGATCCCTTGACGATGGTGCGGCGTGAAATGTCAGTCATGCCGTCCAGCCTCCAGGGGCCGGGCGCACAGACGTTTTCCCGCCGGTGAACCCCGGGTGAGCCCCGGTTGAACAGCCAGGTGGCCCCCTAACCGGACGAGCGGCCCTCGACCGCAGGAACGGTGTTGCCCGGCACCGCTCATGCGGGGCAGGGCCGCTCGTCCGCCAATGCCCGCGGCCTCAGCCGGCTACGGAACCGCGAACTCCCCGATCCGCCCCTCCCGCAGCGCAGCCCCAACGGCGTTGATCGCCCCGTAATCCGGGAACAGAACCGATTGGCCCGCGATGAATCCGGAGCCCGCCGTGGGCAGGGTCATGGTGCCGATCGCGTTCACGTCCAGGTTCCGCAGGCTGTAGGCAAGGATGGCAGCCTGCACGGGGTCGAAGCCCCGGTCCACGGTCAGGCAGCAGGACGCGAAATCCACCAGACCGCGCACGGCGTTGACGTCGTTCAGGCCGCCCCCGCCGGTCAGGCGGGCCAGGATGGCTTTGAGCAGGATCTGCTGGTTGCGCACGCGCTGGAAGTCGCCGTCGGAAAATGCGTACCGCTCCCGGGCGAACTCCAGCGCGGACTGCCCGTCCAGGTGGTTCACGCCCGGACCGAAGACGTGCCCCGTGTCGTGCGTGGACTGGAACGGAATGGGCACGTTGACGTCGATCCCGCCCAGCCCGTCCACCATGCCCCGGAAGCCGTGGAAGTCCAGCATCACGGTGTGGTCAATGGTGATCCCGAACAGTGACTGCACCGTCTGGGTGGTCATGTGGATGCCGCCGTACTGCAGCCCGGCATTGATCTTTGCGCCGCCGAAGCCCGGGATGTCCACCCACGTATCCCGGTTGATGGAGATGATGTACAGGGTTCTGCGGTCGGCGGGGACGTGGACCAGCATGAGGGTGTCCGACCGGTGGTCCATGGCCTCGCCGGTTGCCGCCGTGTGGGCTGCGGCGTCCCGAGCACTGGCACGGCTGTCGCTGCCGATGACCAGCACGTTCATGGGCGCCGCAGGCAGCTCCGGGATCGGCTCGGGCGGCGGCGGGGGAGCAGGGGCCGGCGGCGGCGTTTCGGAAGGAGTTTCCGAGGGGGTTGCCGACGGGGACGGAGATTCGCTCTGCGTCGCAGCGGGCTGCGCCTCCGTGCCGGAACGGTTGAGGCTGATGACTGCGACGACGGCGGCGGCCACCAGGACCAGCGCCAGCAGTGCGGCTATCCAGCGCCGGCGGCCGTGCGCCACCCAGCTGCCGTTGTGGGGACCGGGGGCGGGCCCGGATGCGTTGGGGCCGGAGG
>DATIUQ010000105.1:0-26795 GCA_035466775.1 Arthrobacter sp. | reverse complement strand
AAGAGGCATTGGATGCCCTGGCCGAGGACAACGAGTTCCTCCAGGCCGGCGGCGTCTTCACCCAGGACCTGATCGACACCTGGATCGAATACAAGTACGAGAACGAGATCCGTCCGCTCTCGCTGCGCCCGAACCCGTACGAGTTCGAGCTCTACTACGGCGTCTAGCCGGAAGGGCCGCGAGGCCCAGGGTAGGGAAGAGCCCGTCGGGGCTGCCACACATGGCAGCCCCGACGGGCTCTTTCGTTTTGCGGCGTCTTGCCTCAAGCACTTAGTGCGCGGTCGCGTACCGGTCCTCCTTGGACGCAGATCGGGCACGGATCGGAAGCCCATCAATCTTGACTAAGGCGCGGTGGGTGGCAACGATCAACATGACGAAACCGGCCAGGCCGAGCACTCCTCCTAGAACCGCCAGACCCATAAACACGGCAACTGAGCCGTCATCGCCTCGCGCAGCTGCCCAACGCACAAACAGAAATGCAACCCCGCTCAGAAACGGGCCCCCAAAAAAGAATGAAATACCGGCAACGAAGACCCCGGCTGAACGCTTGAATTCCATATTTCCCCCAATGAGCATCATCTACTCCGCAAGGGTACAGCGGACACGGAGCATGCTCCGGGCAATGACGCGAAGGCTTCGGGGAGGCATCCGCTGGTCAGGTCGCTCCGGGTAGCAGTCCCCGTCAGAACGCCCGGTACATCGTCCGCTGCGGGCCGGCGTCGCTGCCGAGGTACCCGCCGCGGTCCGCGAAGCCGGCTTTGCGGTAGGCGGCCTGCCCGGCCGGGTTTTCTTCGTTGACGGACAGGACGACGCCGGTCTGGTCTCCGCCGAGCGCGGCGGTGAGTTTCGCGGCGGCCCGCACTGCGGCGTCGGCCGCCAGGGAGCCGAGGCCCTTGCCCTGCTGCCGGCGGTCAATCAGGAAACCGCGCAGCAGCCAGACCGAGTCGTCATCCGGCCACCCGGCCAGCGTCGCGGCGCCGGCCTGCAGCGTCAGCACCCCCACGGCGGCGCCGTTAGCGTCTATCGCAATGGGGTGACGGGACTCTTCCTCCAGCCCGATCAGCATCATCCGCAACGGCTCGCCGACGAACCGTCGCTGGGCTTCGCTGACCTCGAGTTCGGCGATCTCCCCCAGTTTGATGGCGCGCGCGTCGTTGTCGAGGTCCTTCAGCGGCAGCAGCCACACGTGTTCAGGCATAACAGAAGCGTACCCAAGCCGGCGGGTTGCCCCCCACGCAGGCTGGGTCAGAGGGCCGCGTCCTTCGGCGGTCCGGCCGGGTCCATCCAGAAGACCTCCCAGAGGTGGCCGTCCGGGTCCTGGAAGCTGTGCGTGTACATAAAACCGTAGTCCTGGGCTTCCTGGGACGGTGCGCCGCCGGCGGTGAGCGCCTTCCGGACGAGCTCGTCAACGGCCTCGCGGCTGTCCAGGGAGAAGGACATAATGACCTCGGCGGCGCCGGATGCATCCGCGACAGTCTTCGACGTGAAGGTCTTGAAGTACGCCTCGACCAGCAGCATCACGAACGCGTCGTCGTTGACGATCATGCAGGTGGCGTTCTCATCGGTGAAGTCAGGATTGAAGGAGAAACCCAACGCGGTGAAGAACTCCACCGTCTTGTCGAGGTCCTTGACGGGGAGGTTCACAAACAGTTGTCTGGCCATCCGGCTAAAGTAGCACCGCGCCCGCGGAGTGTCAGCCCCCGGACGCACCTGCCGGTTCCGGACGGAAGGGCAGCGCGGCACTCACTGGCCGTAGAAGACCCGTTCGAACACGCCCCGGGCCCGCCGGCTCAGCCGCAGGTAGTCCTCCTCAAGCGCTGCGGCGTTGCCCTGCCCGTAGCCGCACCAGCGCGCCACCGCTTCGAGGTCGCGGCGGGACGACGGCAGGACATCCGAGGCCCGGCCGGTCCAGATGACGTTGGCCGAGCGGATCCGGCTCGCGAGCCGCCAGGCCCGGAGCAGAATCACGACGTCGCCCGCCTCGAGGAGTCCGACGGCGGCCGCGGCCTCGAGCGCCTCCACGGTGGACGTGGTCCGCAGCCCGGGGTGCCGTCCGGCGTGCTGGAGCTGGAGCAGCTGGGCGAGCCATTCGACGTCGCTCAGTCCGCCACGGCCCAGCTTCAGGTGCCGGGCGGGGTCCGCGCCGCGGGGCAGCCGTTCCGATTCCACCCGCGCCTTCACCCGCCGGACTTCCCGCACGTCCTGCTCGGACAGCGTCCCGGGGTAGCGGATCGGGTCGATCAGGGCCACAAAGTCGGCGGCCAGCTCGTCGTCGCCGGCCATGGGCCTGGCCCGCAGCAGCGCCTGCGCCTCCCACACGAGCGACCAGCGGCGGTAATACTCGGCGTAGGACTCCAGCGACCGCACCATCGGCCCGCTCTTGCCTTCGGGCCGCAGGTCGGCGTCGACCATCAGGACGCGCTCGGCGAGGATGGCGGGCTTGAGCGGCTGGGTGAGCAGGTTGGAGAGCCTGCTGACGATCTGCAGTGCCTGCTGCTGGGCCTCCTCCTCCGGGACGCCGGGCAGCCCGCGGTGCACGTAGATGACGTCGGCGTCCGAGCCGTAGCCGATCTCCCGGCCGCCCTGCCGTCCCATGGCGACCACCAGCACGTGGGTCTTGAGGGGTTCCGAGGCCGTGACGACGGTTTCCGCCACGCGCAGGGCGCCCAGGACCGCGGCCCGGTCGGTGTCGGCCAGCGCTGCGCCCACCTGGTCCTGGTCCAGCAGCCCGGCGCTGTCCGCGATCGCGATCCGCAGGATCTCGCGGCGCCGGATCAGCCGGATCAGGCGCATCGCACTTTCCGGCTCGGCGTGGCGGGACATCTTGGAGACGATCTCCAGCCATTGCGCCTCGAACGTCAGCGGGACAAGGTCCTTGTCCGAGCCGAGCCAGGCCACGGATTCGGGCGAGACCTCCAGCAGGTCCGCAATCAGCCGGGAATTGGACAGCACGTGGCAGAGCCGCTCGGCCGCCGCCGTCGAGTCCCGCAGCATGCCGAGATACCAGTGGGTGGTGCCCAGCGCTTCGCTGACCCGGCGGAAGGCCAGCAGGCCGGCGTCGGGGTCCACGCCCTCCGCGAGCCAGCCGAGCAGGATCGGCAGGAGCTGGCGCTGGAGCGCGGCGCGGCGGCTGACGCCGCCGGTGAGCGCCTCGATGTGCCGCATCGCTCCGCTCGGATCCAAGTAGCCCAGCGCGGCGAGGCGGCCCTGCGCCGCTTCCGGGCTCAGCCTGGCCTCCTCGCTGCTGAGCGCCGCCGCGGTGTTCAGCAGCGGACGGTAGAAAATGCGTTCGTGCAGCTCGCGGACGGAGCGTTTGGTCTTGCGCCACGTCTCGGCCAGGGCATCGGGTTTGGGCCGTTCGCTGGAGAACGGCCCGAGCACCGCTTTGGCCAGCGCCCGCAGCGAGGCGTCTTTGACGGGCATCAGATGGGTCCGGCGCAGCTGGAAGAGCTGGATCCGGTGCTCGAGGAGCCGGAGGTAGCGGTAGTCGCGGTCGAACTCGGCGGCGTCGGAGCGGCCGATGTAGCCGCCGGCGGACAACGCGGCGATGGCCGAGGTGGTGTCGCGGCAGCGCAGGGTTTCGTCGGATTTGCCGTGCACCAGCTGCAGCAGCTGGACGGTGAATTCGACGTCGCGCAGTCCCCCGCGGCCCAGCTTGATCTGCCGCTGCTCCTCGTCGGCGGGGATGTGTTCAGTGACCCGGCGGCGCATGGAGCGGACCGACTCCACGAAGCCTTCCCTGCCGGCCGAGGACCAGATCAGCGGCGCGACGGCGGCCTCGTACCGGGCCCCGAGCTCCGTGTCCCCGGCGATGGTCCGGGCCTTGAGCAGCGCCTGGAACTCCCAGCTCTCGGCCCAGCGGGCGTAGTAGCTCTGGTGCGAGGCGAGGGTCCTGACCAGCGGCCCGGACTTTCCCTCGGGCCGCAGGTTGGCGTCGACCTCCCACAGCCCGGGTTCTCGGCCGACGGACATGATCGCCCGGGAAATTCCGGAGGCCAGCGCGGTGCCGATCGTGTTGGCGCGCGGATCGTCGAGTTCGCCGGATTCGATCACGTAGATGACGTCGACGTCGGAAATGTAGTTGAGTTCGCGGGCACCGCACTTGCCCATGCCGATCACGGCCAGCCCGACGTCGGCCACCTCGGTGGCGCTGAAGTGGTCGGCGGCCTCGGCGCGGGAGACGGCCAGGGCCGCCTCGATCGCGGCGCCGGCGAGATCCGCGAGCTCCGCACCGGCGGCGGGCATGAAATCCAGCGGGTCGGCGGCGCAGAGGTCCTTGATGGCCAGCTCGACGAGGCCCCGCCGGTACTCCGTGCGGAGCGCCTCGTAGCCCTCCTGCCCGGTCAGGCCGGCGACCGGCCGGCCCGATTTCGGATCGGCCCGCACGGACTGCAGCAGCCTGGCGCGCAGCACAGCGGCGTCCGCAGCGCGCGGTTCCGGGCTGGCCGTCACCTCGAAGGCGTCAAGGTGTTCGGGGTGGCGGATCAGGAACTCGCCCAGCGCCTCGGAGGCGCCGAGCACCCGGTACAGGGGCTCGCTTCGTTCGGGCTCCGCGGCCGCCAGCTTCCGCAGGTCCGGGTGCTTCTCGATCAGCCGGACCAGGGACTGCAGCGCCGTGTCCGGGTTCGCGGCCAGCTGAAAGCCGGCGAACAGGACGTCCTGGTCCAGGCCCTCCAGTTCCGGGGCCGCGAGGAACCGTTCGCCCTTCTCCAGGTCGCTGAAACCGGCGGCAATGAGGCGTCGTGCCAGACTCACCTTCGGACGCCTAAAGGATGCCGAGGTTGCGCTGCAGCTCGTAGGGCGTGACCTGGAGGCGGTAGTCCTGCCACTCGGCCCGCTTGTTGCGCAGGAAGTGCTCGAACACCTGCTCGCCGAGGATCTGCGGCATGAGCTCGGAGTCCTCCATGGTGCGGATGGCGTCGTGCAGGCTGGCCGGGAGCGGGTCGTGGCCCATCGCGCGGCGCTCGGCCGAGCTCAACGACCAGATGTCGTCCTCGGCGGCGGCGGGCAGCTGGTAGCCCTCCTCGATGCCCTTGAGCCCGGCGCCCAGCAGCACGGCGTAGGCCAGGTACGGGTTGGCCGCGGAGTCGATGCCGCGATATTCGATGCGCGCGGACTGGCCCTTGCCGGGCTTGTACAGCGGGACTCGGACCAGGGCGGAGCGGTTGTTGTGGCCCCAGCTGAGGTAGCTGGGGGCTTCTCCCCCGCCCCACAGCCGCTTGTAGGAGTTCACGAACTGGTTGGTGACGGCGGTGAACTCGGGGGCGTGCTTGAGGATGCCGGCGATGAACTGCCGGGCCGTCTCGGAGAGCTGGAACTCGGCACCGGCCTCGTAGAAGGCGTTCGTGTCGCCCTCGAAAAGCGAGAAGTGGGTGTGCATGCCCGAGCCGGGGTGGGCCGTGAACGGCTTCGGCATAAAGGTGGCGTAGGTGCCCTGCTGCAGTGCGACCTCTTTGATCACGGTGCGGAACGTCATGATGTTGTCCGCGGTCTGCAGCGCGTCGGCGTAGCGGAGGTCGATTTCGTTCTGGCCGGGGCCCGCCTCGTGGTGGCTGAACTCCACGGAGATGCCGACCGATTCGAGCATGGTGACGGCAGTGCGGCGGAAGTCCTGGGCAACGCCGCCCGGCACGTGGTCGAAATAGCCCCCTTCGTCCACCGGCACCGGGGCGCCGTCAGGGCCCGGATGCTGGGACTTCAGCAGGTAGAACTCGATCTCGGGGTGCGTGTAGCAGGTGAAGCCCATGTCCGCGGCCTTGGCCAGGTTGCGCTTGAGGACGTTGCGCGGATCCGCGGCGGAGGGTTCGCCGTCGGGGGTCAGGATGTCGCAGAACATCCGCGATGTCGCCTCCGTCTCCCCGCGCCACGGCAGGATCTGGAAGGTGGCGGGATCCGGCTGGGCCAGCATGTCGGACTCGAAAACGCGGGCGAGGCCCTCGATCGAGGAGCCGTCGAAGCCCAGGCCTTCCTCGAAGGCCCCTTCAACCTCGGCCGGGGCAAGCGCCACGGATTTCAGTGAACCCACGACGTCGGTAAACCACAGCCGCACGAACCGCACGTCGCGCTCTTCGATTGTCCGCAGGACAAACTCTTGCTGGCGGTCCATAGTGGCCTCTTTCCGGTTCAACGTCCGTGCCCAGGGCCCGTCCTGACTCCCGCCAGGCATGGGTCCCGCAGCTGCTCAGGATTCACTTTACTAATCATTGCCATTGATTGCTGGAGCAGCCGACTCACGTAACACAGCGTTAACATACGGCCCCGGGATCCGGCTGCCGGAAGCCTCCGCCCGAAGCCCCGCTCGGGAGGCCGTTCACCCCGCGGGTGTGATGGGATTCACCGGCCCGGCGGCCGGGGCCCGGTAGCTAGGACGCGCGGTATCGCACTACGCTCGTGCCATGGCCACAAGTACAAGCCCCGATTCCAGCATGCCCGCAGCCGAAGTAGCGGCACCCTACGGCAACGGCCCCTCGGCCGCCGGCCCCGCGCAGCCGGCCGAAGCGGCGTCGGACCCTGCCGACGTGTCCGCTGCCCCGAAGCCGGTGGCGAAGATCCGTACCCACCACCTGCGCCAGGCGAAGCTCAATGGTGAGCGCTTTGCCATGCTGACGGCCTACGACCAGTACACGGCGGAAATCTTCGACCAGGCCGGCATCGAGGTCCTCCTCGTCGGCGACTCGGCCTCGAACAATGTGTTCGGCAACGAAACCAGCCTGCCCGTCACCGTGGACGAGCTGCTCCCGCTGTGCCGCGCCGTCACCCGTTCGGCCAGGCGCGCCCTGGTGGTGGCGGACCTGCCGTTCGGCAGCTACGAGGTCTCCCCCCAGCAGGCCGTCGCCACCGGTGTGCGGTTCCTCAAGGAGGGGCTCGCCCATGCGGTCAAGATCGAGGGCGGCAAGTTCTATGCGGAGACCGTCCGGGCCATGGTCCAGGCTGGGATCCCCGTTATGGCGCACATCGGATTCACCCCGCAGAGCGAGCACGCGCTGGGCGGCTACCGGGTCCAGGGCCGCGGCGGTGACGCCCAGCGGCTGGTCGACGACGCCGTCGCCCTGGCCGACGCCGGCGCGTTCTGCGTGCTGATGGAGATGGTTCCGGCCGAGACAGCGGCGGCCGTGGACGCCGCCGTCGACGTCCCCACGGTCGGCATCGGTGCCGGCAACGCCACCACGGGCCAGGTGCTGGTGTGGCAGGACATGGCCGGCCTGCGCGGAGGCAGGATGGCCAAGTTCGTCCGGCAGTACGCGGACCTGCGCACCTCACTCAGCGACGCCGCGAAGGCGTACGGCGAGGACGTGCGCTCCGGCCAGTTCCCCGGCCCCGAGCACTCCTTCTAGGCCGTTCCGCGGGCTGGCCTCCCACCCGCCCTGGCGGGTTGACCGGGCCACCTCATCCTTCACGAACGATGCGGAGTTCCGCCCGTCCGGGCAGTCTGGCCATTAAGGGCCTGCATCGGGCCCTGGCAGATGTTCCGCCGTTCCGGCCTGAATCGTGCGCCAAACGATGGGCCCAACACCGGCGGACACTAGTGGAGGAGTAGCCATGGACTCAATTTCGACTGACTTCTGGGACGTCCTGCTATGGAGTTTCTGGTTCTTCATCTGGATCGCGGCCCTGATGGTGTGGTTCCGCTGCCTGTTTGACTTGTTCGGCGACCACACGCTTAGCGGCTGGGGCAAGGCCGGCTGGTCGATACTGCTGATCTTTGTCCCGTGGCTCGGAGCACTCATCTACCTGATCGCCCGGGGCCGCAGCATGACCGAGCGGCAGATGAAGGCAATAGCGGAACAACAGGCCGCACAGCAGGAGTACATCCAGCAGGTCGCCGGAAAGTCGGCCTCCCCGGCCAGCCAGATCTCCGATGCCAAGGCACTGCTCGACTCCGGAGCCATCAGCCAGGCCGAGTTCGAGTCCCTCAAGGCAAAGGCCATGGCCTGATCTGACCGGACAAGGGCCGCGCCGCGATCCGCCGTGCGTTCATGAGGGTCACGTGGCTCGGCCACTCCTCAGTGGTCCTGGACCTGGACGGGGTCAGGGTCCTGACCGACCCGCTGCTGCGTCCCCATGCCGGGCTGCTGCGGCGTCTGGCACCCCGGCCGGACCCGGCCTCATGGAGCCGTCCCGACGTCGTGCTCCTCTCACACCTGCACCACGACCACGCCGAGCTGCGTTCCCTCCGCATGCTGCCCGGCGCAGCCCTGATGAGCGCCCCGGAGAACGTCGCCTGGCTACGACGACGGCGGCTGCCGAACACCGTTCCCCTGGGGGACGGCTGGACCGCCGTCGGCCCGGTGGCAGGCACCGGCGTCCAGGTGCGCCAGGTACCCGCCGAGCACCGGAACCGCCCCATGCCGCACCGCCCAAACGCCGCCAACGGCCAGCTGGTCCGGGGTCCGTCGGGAACCGTCTGGATCGCCGGTGACACGGGGCTGTTTCCGGAGATGGCCGCGATCCCCGAGATGGCGGGCGGCCCCATCGATGTTGCGCTGGTGCCGGTCTGGGGGTGGGGACCGCGGCTCTCGGCAGGCCACCTGTCCCCCGTGACCGCAGCCCGGGCTGCCGCGCTGAGCGGCGCCCGGTTCGCCATACCGGTGCACTGGGGAACCCTGCACCCGCCCTTCGTCACACACTTCGCCCGGAGCTGGCTTGAACACCCCGGGCGCCGGTTTGCCGAGGCGGTGGCGGAGCAGGCGCCCGGCTGCACGGCAGTCGTCCTTGCCCCGGGCGAGTCATGGCTTGCGCCGTGGTGAGCTCAAGGGAGCTCACAGCCGGGAACCGGCGTCACTCCGCAGGCACTCCCCCGGGCGGCGCATCCCGCACCGCGGCGCGCTGGCCGCAGGACACGAGCATCGCGACCAGCACCCGGTGGAGCTCATCGGCGCCCTCGATCCGCTCCGGCAGCCCTGCCATAAGATCCGCGGGGCCCAGCAGCACCGCACGGTCCTGCCAGCCGCCGAGGCCCCCGTGGGATCCGACCAGGCCCTCGAACGCTCCGACGTCGTTGGTCACCGGATCGACCGTGCTGTTGACGTAGAGATCCGGCGCCTCGGGCTGCCGCAAGGCCCGCAGCAGCACCCGCGCGGCGTGGGAGCCGAAGGCTGCCAGCGGATCGGACCCCTCCACGTCACCGCTTGCGATGTTGCGGCGCCCGCTGCTCCCGACCGCCCACGCCCGGCCATCCTCATCGACGCCGGCGACGAACCCGACGCCGGCATGGCCGGCCAGGCCGGGGACCAGGGCCGGCCACTCCTTCTCGAGGGCTTCTAGTGTCCAACGCCGGTCACCGCGCACGTAGACCAGGCCCAGGTTGCCGGAGCCCAGCACCACCACAGGCTCCTCGGCGGCTTCGCCTGGTGCCGGCGCCTGGGTGTCCTGTGCCTTCTCCAGTCCCCCGGCGGCACGGACAGCGAGTTTCCCGGTCATCCCTCCGGCCGCGATGTCGCCGGCGATGGAGTCCGCGCGCCCCAGGCCTTCGACGGACGCGTCCACGTTCTGCACGGTCTCCTGCATCAGGTCCGCACACAGGTCGCCGAGCGCCTGGCCATACCGGTCGGCGAACGGGGTGCCCTGGGACTGGCCGTGGTCCGAGAGCACCACCAGCCGGTAGCGGCGGGGAGCAGATCCGGCCAGCTGGGCCAGGGACCCCAGCGTACGGTCCAGGCCGTCCAGGGAGGCGAGCGACTCGGGCCGGAACATGCCCGCGTGGTGGGCGATCTCGTCATAGTCAACGTAGTCGACATAGATGCTCTTCGTGCCACGGTGCAGCTCCTCGGCCACCAGGACCGTGTTCAGGTCACGCAGGAGACCGTTCGTGACAGCCCGCAGCAGGGCAAACGTCCAGTCCCGGTGCACGCGCGGGTCGAGGTCCCGCTTGACCTGCCGTCGGGCCTGCCAGCGCTCCTTGAGGATTTCCCCGACGGTCCGGGTGAAGCTGCGCATGAACCCGTTCGGCGAGGTGAAGAACCAGGCGAACGCACGTCGGGTCTGGGTGGAGCCGCGCCGGACCTCCACCCTGCTCATTGTCAGCAGCGAACGGGCCGCGTCACCGGTGAACAGGTTCGAAATGGAGACGCCGTCGTCGCACAGCAGGCCGCGGCCGGTGCTGTGCTTTTCCTCGATCACCCGGGCGTCCGCCGGACGGTTCGCCACGAGGATCCGGTTGAGTTTCCGGTCGTACCACCGGAAGGCGGGGATCCCGTCAACGGTTCCGTGCAGAATGCCCATCTGGCTGGCCGGGGTGGTGCATGGCAGCTGGGGAGTCCATTCGCGGAGCATGTAATCGCCCGAGGCGAGCCAGCGCCGGATGTTGGGCACTCCCCCGGACTGGACAGCCCACTGCAGGACCGGGAAGGGGACACCGTCGAGCTGAACGAACAGGACGCCGTCGACCTCCGGGTCGGGCACCGGTTGCGGCCGGCGTGTCCTGCCGGCCAACGAAGTGATGAGGCCGTCGTCGGTTCCGGCCGTGGTGGTCCAAGAGATGAGCGTGCCCACGGCGGCACTGACCCACGTCGCGGCAAAGGCGGTCCACGGCGTCGATTCAATGCCGGGCACCAAGCGGATGGCGACGTACATGATCAGGGCCTGCCCCAGCAGGGCGGTGAGCAGCACGGCCAGCCAGCCCACCCTGGCCGAGATTTCCACGAGCAGGGGCCGGAGGACCAGGCCGACGATCCCGGCCGCTGCTGCCACTGCGGCGTAGGCCCACCAGCTCGTTGCAGAGAACCCCGGCACCAGCGCACCGGTGACGATGAGGGCCACGGTCGAGGCGGCCCAGGCGGCGGCCAGCCTGGCCAGGTCGGTGATTCGGACGCCGCGGGTGCGGAAGACGCTCGTCGGCATTTTCCCAGTATGGCCGGGCGTAAACGGCCGGCCCTCATCCGCGCCGGGTGAGAAATTCAGCCGCGGCGGACCAAAAGCTTTTCAAGCTGCCTGCGAAGCGCCGACACATCGACGGGGCGTTCGGTGCTGACGTCCAGCACCGGCCCCAGCCCCAGCGGACCCGCGTCCCGGACCCACCGGGACCAGACCTCGTCGTCGTCGTGCGCGGCGTGGTGCACGGAATGCCGCACACGGTTCCGGCAGCGCTGCCTCGCGGTGGCAGGATCCAGCTCGCACCATAGTTCCGCCGCGGCCATCGTGCCGGCGCCCTGGAGATCGGCGCGCAGAAATTCCCGGTCCCGGGGCACGAACCAAAAGGATTCGACGACGGCCGGCCCCTTTGCGGCGGCGACCCCGGCCCACATGAGCTCCAGCGCGCGACGCCCCAGCGCTGTCGATTCCGCCGCGCCCGGCGGCCGGGCGCTGTCCCACAAGCCCTCCTTGTAGGCGTCCTTGGAGAACAGCGGCAGTTCCAGGGCGACGGCCAGTTCCCTGGCGAGGGTGGTCTTGCCGGACCCCGGCAGCCCGTTGACCAGGATCAGTTGCTTCATTAGCCGCGGCTAGTCGTCCTCGTCGCCCTTTTCCCAGGATTCGTTCCGGGCCTTGACCTTCTCCAGGGCGTGTTCGGCTTCTTCGCGCGTCTTATAGGGGCCAATCAGCTGGCTCCAGTCGGACATGGCGTCCTCTTCGACCTCGTGAGTGTTGACGTTGTACCAGTACTCCGGCATGGATGCTCCTTACGCTGATGATTCTTGGCGTTTGTTTATCTGCCTCCGGCATCGCCTTATATGATCAATCTATGCCTTCTCTAGCCTCGACTGCACCCATCGGCACCCTGGTCCCGGGAACAGTCAGCCCGCAGCTCCCCGTTCCGGCGTCGATTCCGCGCCCCGAATACGTGGGCAAGCCCGCACCGGCCAAGTTCACCGGCTCCGAGGTCAAGACGGCTGAGACCATAGAGAAGATCCGCACAGCGTCGAGGATCGCCGCCCAGGCCATCGTTGAGGTCGGCAAACACATCGAGCCCGGCGTCACCACGGACAAGCTGGACCGCGTGGGCCATGAATTCCTCCTCGACCACAAGGCGTACCCCTCCACCCTCGGCTACCGGGGTTTCCCCAAATCCCTGTGCTCGTCATTGAACGAAGTCATCTGCCACGGCATCCCGGACACCACCGTGGTCCAGGACGGGGACATCCTCAACATCGACATCACGGCCTTCATCGGCGGCGTGCATGGCGACACCAACTACACCTTCCTGGTCGGCGACGTCGATGAGGAATCCCGGCTGCTCGTCGAGCGCACCCAGGAGTCCCTGAACCGCGCCATCCGTGCCGTGGCACCGGGCCGCGAGATCAACGTGATCGGACGAGCGATCGAGTCCTATGCCAAGCGCTTCGGCTACGGCGTGGTCCGCGACTTCACCGGCCACGGCGTCGGCGAAGCGTTCCATACCGGCCTGATCATTCCCCACTACGACGCCGCCCCCGCCTACAGCACGGTTATCGAGACCGGCATGGTCTTTACGATTGAGCCCATGCTGACGCTCGGCACCGTGGACTGGGACATGTGGTCCGACGACTGGACGGTCGTCACCCGTGACCACAAACGCACCGCGCAGTTCGAGCACACCCTGCTGGTCACGGAGTCCGGCGCCGAAGTCCTGACCCTCCCCTAATTACCGCTCCACCAGAAGATCCCGGTCTTCGCCCGTCGGCCCCGGGCCGCACCCCCTCCCAGCCCCGCCCCGCCCCCTGCCACGAACGGAACCACATTGGCCAAGAAGGACGAGAAGTCGAAGAAGAACGCCCCGCTGATCGGCATCGACATCGGCGGGACCGGCATCAAAGGCGGGATCGTGGACCTCAAAAAGGGGAAGCTGATCGGTGACCGCCTGCGCATTCCCACCCCGCAGCCCTCCACCCCCGAATCCGTCGCCGAGGTCGTGGCCCAGGTTGTGGCCACGCTGTCAGCCCGGCCCGACGCGCCGGCCCCCGATTCGCCCGTGGGCGTCACCTTCCCCGGCATCATCCAGCACGGCGTGGTCCACTCCGCCGCCAATGTGGACAAGTCGTGGCTGGAAATGGACATCGATGCCATGCTGACAGCGCGGCTGGGCCGTCCGGTGGAGGTCATTAACGACGCCGACGCCGCCGGCCTCGCGGAGGCGCGCTTCGGCGCCGGCGAGTTCGTGGACGGGACCGTACTGGTCATCACGCTTGGCACCGGGATCGGTTCCGCCTTCATCTTCGACGGCAAGCTCGTCCCGAACGCCGAGCTGGGTCACCTGGAGATTGACGGGTTCGACGCCGAATCCAAGGCCTCGGCCGTGGCCCGCGAGCGGGACGGCCTCAGCTGGGAAGAGTACAGCGTGCTGTTGCAGCGGTACTTCTCCCACGTGGAATTCCTCTTCTCCCCCGAACTGTTCATCGTCGGCGGCGGCATCTCCAAGCGCGCCGACGAGTACCTGCCGCGGCTTCAGCTGCGCACGCCGATCGTGCCGGCGGAGCTGAAGAACGACGCCGGCATCGTGGGCGCCGCGCTGGAGATCGCGCTGAAACACAAACTGGCCAAGTAGCCAAAAGAGCTATCATTTCGGGTCGTTCTGAGCGCTGGGAACGACCCGAAGTGATAGCTCTTTTTGGTGGTGCCGGTGGTGGCCGCGGCTTCCCCTCCGCTGCCACCACCGGAGTCTGTGGGCAGTGCTAGAGCGGGCTCTTCTGCGGGGTGGTGCCTTCACGTCCCTTGGTCTCGGCCTCGTGGCGGAGCAGGGAGATGGCGGACTCAAAGTCCTCGAGGGATTCGAAGGCCTGGTAGACGCTCGCGAAGCGCAGGTAGGCGACCTCGTCGAGCTTCTGGAGCGGATTGAGGATGGCCAGGCCAACTTCGTGCGCATCGATTTCCGCGGCGCCGGAGGCCCGGATGGCTTCTTCGACTTCCTGCGCGAGCAGGGCCAGGTCGTCTTCGGTGACCGGGCGGCCCTGGCAGGCCTTGCGGACGCCGTTGATGACCTTGCTGCGGCTGAAGGGCTCGCCGACGCCGGACCGCTTGATCACCGTGAGGCTGGTGGTTTCGACCGTGGTGAAGCGGCGCCCGCATTCGGGGCACTGCCGGCGGCGCCGGATGGCTGAGCCGTCGTCGGCGATCCGGCTGTCCACCACCCGGGAATCAGGGTTCCGGCAAAACGGGCAATACACGTCGTTCCCTCCCCTGTCGCATGTCTGGCAATCCTCGAAAAACCAGGGCACCGCGGCGGTGCCTACGGGACCAGTTTACGACTAGATGTAGCTGAATAACAAGCCTGTAATTACTACATGTTGTGGTCAGGCGCCTGCAGCGAACCGGGCGGTGACAGCCTCGCCGTGGGCCGGCAGGTCCTCCGCCCCGGACAGGCTGACGATGTGCCCGCTGACCTCCGCCAGGGCGGCTCGGGTGTAGTTGACCACCTGGATGGCGCGCAGGAAGGTGGTCACGTTCAGCCCCGAGGAAAACGCTGCCGTGCCGCTGGTCGGCAGCACGTGGTTGGAGCCGGCGCAGTAGTCGCCCAGGCTGACCGGGCTGTAGTCCCCCACGAAGATCGCTCCGGCGCTGCGGATCCTGCCCGCGACGGAAGCCGCGTCCGCCGTCATGATTTCCAGGTGCTCGGCCGCGTACGCGTTGCACGCCGCGATGCCCTGTTCGAGGTCATCCACCATCACGACGCCGGACTGCGGCCCGGAGAGCGCCTCGCGGACCCGCACGCTGTGCTTGGTCGCTGACGCCTGGCGGTCCAGTTCCACCCGGACGGCGGCGGCGAGTGCCTCGGAGTCCGTGATCAGCACGGACGCCGCCTTGGGGTCGTGCTCGGCCTGGCTGATCAGGTCGGCGGCGACCAGTCCCGGCTGTGCGCTGGCGTCGGCCAGGATCGCAATCTCGGTGGTCCCGGCCTCGGAGTCGATGCCCACGACGCCCTTGACCAGGCGTTTTGCCGTGGCGACGAACACATTGCCCGGGCCGGTGACGACGTCGACCGGGTCCAGCCCGGCGTTGTCCCCTTCGGCGGGGATGCCGTAGGCGAAGGCCGCAATGGCCTGGGCGCCGCCGATGGCGTAGACCTCGTCGATCCCCAGCAGGCATGCCGCGGCAAGGATCGTGGGGTGCGGAAGCCCGCCGAAGTCCTTCTGCGGGGGCGAGGCCAGGGCGATGGATTCGACGCCGGCGGCCAGGGCCGGGACGACGTTCATGATCACCGAGGACGGGTAGACCGCCAGGCCGCCGGGGACATAGAGGCCCACCCGCGCCACGGGGACCCAGTTCTGGCTGACCGCCGCACCTTCGCCGAGTTCGACGTCCGTGTCTGCCGGGCGCTGGGCGTCGGCAAAGCGCCGGGCACGCCTGATGGACTCTTCCAGTGCCGCCCGCACCGCGGGATCGAGCCCGGCCAGGGCGCCGGTCAGCGCTTCGGCGGGGACCCTCGGGTGCACCTGCTCGACGCCGTCGAACGTCCGGGCCAGCTCGCTGAGCGCTTCGAAGCCGCGGGTGCGGACCGCGTCGATGATGTCCAGGACCTTCTGTTCGGCATCAGCCATGGTGCCGGCCTGGGCCCGGGGCACTGCGGCGCGGAGACCTGCGAGGGTAAGCCGCTGGCCGCGCAGATCGACGGTGCGGAAGTCGAGGTCGACGGAAGCCTGCGGCGCTGCAGAGCGCGCGGTCACGGAGGGCACGGTATCGGAGGGCACGGTATCTGAGGGCACGGCGCTGTCAGCTGAAGGGGTCACCCGTTCATTTTACGCACCGCCCGGGTGAGCCCCGCCCCTGTTACTCCGGGCTCTGCGTGGAAGGCTGTTCCGCAGCCCCGCGTCCGGCCCCGGGCTGGGGCGTTGCGAAGACGGTGTTCAGGAACATGGTCAGCGCGGCGGCTGCCGGCCAGATGGCCAGGACGGCCAAGGACCGCAGGGAAAAGGCGATGCTGGCATTGGCCGAGGTGTCCTCCGGCGTTGACCACCACAGGCCGCACAGCACGCCGGTTCCCCAGGCCGCGAGGGCGCCCAGTGCCCCGGCTCCCACCGCCAAGAGAACGTCGCGCCCGGAGGGCTCGGAGTGCTTGCTGCCGGAGGCCACTGCGCCTGAAATGCAGCCGGCGAGCAGGAACAGTCCCGCCAGGACCAGGTCCCGCGGCAGCCACCCTTCAGTGTTGCCGCCGTCCCGCAGCTCCGGATTGCCGGACAGCAGATTCAGTCCCGAGGGGGCCAGGAGCCACCACAGCAGCCCTACCGGGACGCCCGCGGCGGCCATGACGGCGGCCTTCCGCCACGTCACGGCGCGGCCGGCCGCACCCGGTGACCTCCGCCCGGAGGCAGCAGCAGGCCAGGGACCCGTGGCCTGGGTCCGGGCCAGGGTCTGGTCGGCGTCGAGCGGGGTGTCGTGCGGGAACTGGCCGTGCACTGCGGGCTGTGTCATGCAACAAACCTTAACAACCTTTGCGCCTGCCGGGCACATGACACCGCGCGCCCCTGGAGGACGGTCCACATGACGCGTCGGGTACACAAGTACCGTGACCGGCCGAAGGGGCAATACGCTGGCAGGGTAGGAACACCACACACTTGCAGCAGGGAGTTGGATAGCAGTGGCCACAGAGGACCAAGCCTTCGAGGGAACCTTCCGGGAGATGTTCCGCCGGCATGCAGCGGGCGTAGCCATCATCACCGCCAACCTCAACGGCGTCCCCTTCGGCTTCACGGCCACCTCCGTGGCCTCGCTCTCGGCGAAGCCGCCCCGGTTTACGTTCAACATGGCCCGGACCTCCAGCTCTTGGCCGGCGGTCGCCAACACCACCTACATCGGCGTCCACATGCTGGGGCTGGAGAACCAGGATCTTGCCGACCGTTTTGCGCGGACCAGCGACCGCTTCGAGGGCGATCACTGGGCACTGGGACCCCACGACGTGCCGATCCTCAGCGGCGTTGCCGGCTGGCTGATCGGCAAGGTCCAGATGCGGCTCTCGTTCGAGAACAACGCCGTGGTGGTGGTCGAGGTTGTTGAGGGTGAAGTGGGCGCAGACGGCGCTCCCCTGCTCTACCACTCCGGCGCCTACGGCCAGCCCGCGCCGCTGGACTACGAGATCTGAGCGGCTGCTTCGCCTCTCGAGGTGACAGTTAATGCCCATGCCTTCGAGCGGCATGGGCGTTAACTGTCACCTCGGCACCTAAATATCAGTTGTCCAGGCAGGTGGGGCCGAGGAGAACCTTCAGGTCCCCGAACAGTGACGGGCTGGGGTTGACCCGCAGATGCACCGGCAGGCCCATGACCTCCACCCGGGAGTCGCCCTGCAGGTGCAGCCGGACCTCGGACTTGCCGCGGTGCGTCCGCAGCACGTCCCCGAGCTCGGTCACGACGGCCTCGGTCGCCTTGTGCGTCGCCATGGTGATCACCAGGGGCCCGTTGAGCCCCTCGCTGAGGTCCGGGACGGAGAGTTCCATGCAGTTGAGGGCGACGGCGCCGTCGTCCCGGCGCTGCAGCCGCCCCTTGACCACCACAATCAGGTCCTCGGCCAGCACGGACGCTATGGGGCCGTAGACCTGGCCGAAGAACATGACCTCGACGGAACCGCCGAGGTCTTCGATCTCCGCGCGGGCGTAGGCGTTGCCGCTCGCCTTCGCGATCCGCCGGCTGAGTGAGGTGATCATGCCGGCGATGGTGACGATGGCGCCGTCGTGCGGGCCGTCCTCGGCAATGAGCGAGGTGATGGACTGGTCGGCGTGCTGGCTCAGCAGCCCCTCCAGCCCCTGCAGCGGGTGGTCCGAGACATAGAGCCCGAGCATGTCCCGTTCGAAGGAGAGTTTGTCCTTCTTTTCCCATTCCGGAAGGTCGGGGATCTCGATGCTCAGGGACGCCTCGGATTCGGCCTCATCGAAGCCGGCAAAGAGATCGAACTGGCCGATCGCCTCGTTGCGCTTGAGCGTAATGACGGAGTCGATGGCTTCTTCGTGGATCATCGCCAGGGCGCGCCGGTGGTGGTTCAGTGAGTCGAAGGCACCGGCCTTGATCAGCGACTCGATGGTGCGTTTGTTGCACACCACGGCCGGGACCTTCATCAGGTAGTCCTTGAAGGACGTGTAGGCGCCTTCCTTTTCGCGCGCAACCACCATGGCCTCGACGGCGTTCACGCCGACGTTGCGGATTGCGCCCATCCCGAAGCGGATGTCGTTGCCGACCGGGGTGAAGTTCAGCGCGGACTCATTGACGTCCGGCGGCAGCACCGTGATGCCCATGCGCCGGCATTCGTTGAGGTAGATGGCCGACTTGTCCTTGTCGTCGCCGACGGACGTCAGGAGGGCCGCCATGTACTCCGGCGCGTAGTGGGCCTTGAGGTAGGCGGTCCAGTAGGAGATCACGCCGTAGGCGGCCGAGTGGGCCTTGTTGAAGGCGTAGTCGGAGAAGGGCAGCAGGATGTCCCAGAGGGTCTTGACCGCGGCCATCGAGTAGCCGTTGTCCTGCATGCCCTGGGAGAAGCCGGCGAATTGCTTGTCCAGCTCGGATTTCTTCTTTTTGCCCATGGCGCGGCGCAGGATGTCGGCCTGGCCGAGGGTGTAACCGGCGAGCTTCTGGGCCACGGCCATGACCTGCTCCTGGTACACGATCAGCCCGTAGGTTCCACCCAGAATTTCGGCGAGGGGTTCCTCGAGCTCCGGGTGGATCGGGATGACCTCCTGGATCTTGTTCTTGCGCAGCGCGTAGTCGGTGTGGGCGTTGGCGCCCATCGGCCCCGGCCGGTACAGCGCCAGCACGGCGGAGATGTCTTCGAAGTTGTCAGGCTTCATCAGCTTGAGCAGCGACCGCATGGGGCCGCCGTCGAGCTGGAACACGCCCAGGGTGTCGCCGCGGGCCAGCAGCTCGTAGGACGCCGCGTCGTCGAGCTCCAGCGACTCCAGGTCCAGGTCGACGCCGCGGTTCATTTTGATGTTTTCGAGGGCGTCCGAAATGATCGTGAGGTTCCGGAGGCCGAGGAAGTCCATCTTGATCAGGCCGAGGCCCTCGGACGTCGGGTAGTCGAACTGCGTGATGACCTGGCCGTCCTGGAAGCGGCGCATGATCGGGATGACGTCGATGATGGGGTCCGAGGACATGATGACGCCGGCCGCGTGCACACCCCACTGCCGCTTCAGGCCCTCGATGCCGAGCGCCGTTTCGAACACCTTGGCGGCTTCCGGGTCGGTGGCGATGAGCTGCCGGAAGTCGCCGGCCTCGCTGTAGCGCTTGGAGTCTTTGTTCTGGATGTCCGCCAGCGGGATGTCCTTGGCCATCACGGCCGGCGGCAGCGCCTTGGTGAGGGTCTCGCCCATGCTGAACGGGTAGCCCAGCACGCGCGAAGAGTCCTTGAGGGCCTGCTTGGTCTTGATGGTGCCGTAGGTGACGATCATGGCGACACGTTCATCGCCGTACTTGCGCGTGACGTAGTCGATCACCTCGGAGCGGCGCCGGTCATCGAAGTCGACGTCGAAGTCGGGCATGGAGACGCGGTCCGGGTTGAGGAAGCGCTCGAAGATCAGGCCGTGGTGCAGCGGATCGAGGTCGGTGATGCGCATGGCGTAGGCCACCATGGACCCGGCGCCCGAGCCACGTCCGGGACCCACCCGGATGCCGTTGTTCTTGGCCCAGTTGATGAAGTCCGCCACCACCAGGAAGTAGCCCGGGAACCCCATGGAGTTGATGACGCCGAGTTCGTAGTCGGCCTGGGTGCGGACCTTGTCCGGGATGCCCTGCGGATAGCGGTAACGGAGTCCCTTGTCGACTTCCTTGACCAGCCAGGAGGTCTCGTCTTCCCCTTCCGGGCAGGGGAAGCGGGGCATGTAGTTGGCGCCGGTGTTGAAGGAAACTTCGCAGCGCTCGGCGATCAGCAGCGTGTTGTCGCAGGCGTCCGGGTGGTCGCGGAACAGTTCGCGCATTTCCTGCGGGGACTTCAGGTAGTAGCCGCTGCCGGAGAAGGCGAAGCGCGAGCCGCCGTTGTCGTACGTGGGTTCCAGCAGGGTGGAACCCGACTGGATGGCCAGCAGGGCCTCGTGCGCCTTCGCGTCGTGCTCGTGCGTGTAGTGCAGGTCGTTGGTGGCCACCAACGGCAGGTTCAGTTCCTTGGCCAGCCGCAGCAGGTCACCGGTGACGCGCCGCTCGATGTCCAGGCCGTGGTCCATCAGTTCGCAGAAGTAGTTCTCGGCGCCGAAGATGTCGCGGAACTCGGCGGCCGCCTCGACGGCCTCCCGGTACTGGCCCAGCCGGAGCCTCGTCTGCACCTCGCCCGACGGGCAGCCGGTGGTGGCAATCAAACCTTCGGAGTAGGTGTTCAGCAGTTCCCGGTCCAGCCGGGGCCACTTGCCGAAGACCGAATCCAGCGAGGCGATCGAGGAGGCCCGGAACAGGTTCCGCATGCCCACGTTGTTGTAGCTGAGCAGCGTCATGTGGGTGTAGGAGCCACCGCCGGAGATATCGTCCTTGCGCTGGTTTTCCTCGCCCCAGCGGACGCGGGTCTTGTCCCCGCGCGCCGTGCCGGGGGTGACATAGGCTTCGACGCCGATGATGGGCTTGATGCCCTGGTCCGTGGCCCGCTTCCAGAAATCGAAGGCGCCGAAGAGGTAGCCGTGGTCCGTGGTGGCCAGGGCGGGCATGCCCAGCCGTTCGGTTTCGTCGAACAGCTCCCCGAGCCGGGCGGCACCGTCCAACATGGAGTATTCGGTGTGGTTGTGGAGATGAACGAACGAGTTGTTGCTGGAAGTCACCGAATCATTCTAGTGCCGCGCACGGACGTTTCAGCGCGGCACTCCGGCCAGGCGCGACTGCGCCACCGGATCAGGGCCACCGGACCAGGGCGGCCGCTCAGGCCTGTCCGGACTCCAGGACTTCGAGCGCGTACCGCAGGTCCTGCGGGTATTCGCTGGTAACGGTGACCTGCTCCCCCGTCCGCGGGTGGGCGAAGGACAACTGCCGGGCGTGCAGCCACTGCCGGGTGAGCCCCAGTGTCGCGGCGAGCCGCGGGTCCGCACCATAGGTCAGGTCGCCGGCGCAGGGGTGGCGGAGGGCGGAGAAGTGGACGCGGATCTGGTGCGTGCGGCCGGTTTCGAGGTGGACTTCCACGAGCGACGCTTTCCCGAACGCCTCGAGGACCTCGTAGTGGGTGATGGAATCCCGGCCGTCCTCGATCACGGCGAAGCGCCAGTCGTGGCCCGGGTGGCGGCCGATCGGCGCGTCAATGGTTCCCGCCAGCGGGTCCGGAAGGCCCTGCACGACGGCGTGGTAGACCTTGTCGACGGTGCGTTCCTTGAAGGCGCGCTTGAGCGCGGTGTACGCCTCTTCCGTCTTGGCGACCACCATCACCCCGGAGGTCCCGACGTCGAGCCGGTGGACGATGCCGGCGCGCTCCGGCGAACCGGACGTGGAGATCCGGTAGCCGAGGCCGGCCAGGCCGCCAACAACCGTGGGCCCCACCCAGCCGGGCGAGGGATGCGCGGCCACACCGACCGGTTTGTCGATGACAACGAACTCGTCATCGTCCAGCAGGATTTTCAGGCCTTCCACAACTTCCTCCACAACTTCCAGGGGGTCCCGGCGTGCCGGGACTACGACGTCGAGCACGGCGCCGGGGGCAAGCTTGAGCGATTTTCCGACCGCTTTGTCGTTGTTGCTGACGTTGCCCTCGGCGATCAGGACGGCGGCTTGTGAGCGGGAAATGTCCATGAGTTTGGCCAGCCCGGCGTCCACCCGGGTCCCGGCAAGTTCATCGGGCACCACAAAGCGGAAGGACGACGCCGGCGTCGCGGACGTCCCGTCCCCGGCGTCGCTGTCGTCGACGTCTTCAGGCAGGAGGTCCTCCTGGGGCGTACCGGCCGGGGTGAGGTCTTCGGGCGTCAGGTCCTCAGGGGCCGTGTGGCCGGGCACCATGTCAGGAGTCATGCTTCACTGTGTCTTTCGTCAGGTGTGAGCCGTCCAGGGAGATCCCGCGCAGCGTGAGCAGGCAGATGATCACCACGGAGGACACCACGGCCGAGTCGGCGATGTTGAAGATCGCAAAGTTGGGGAGCTGGATGAAGTCCACCACATGGCCCATGGCGAAGGAGGGCTCGCGGAACAGCCGGTCGGTGAGGTTGCCCAGGGCGCCGCCCAGCAGCAGCCCCAGGGCCAGCGCCCACCAGATTGACCCGAGCTTCCGCAGCTGGAGCAGGATGGCGATCGAGACGGCGGTCATGATGATGGTGAACACCCAGGTGATGTTCTCGCCAATCGAGAAGGCGGCCCCGGAGTTGCGGATGTAGTACCAGTGCAGCAGCGGCGGCAGCACGGGGATCCTCTCCCCCTCGGTCATGTTGGCGGTGACCCACAGCTTGGTCAGCTGGTCGAAGACGTAGGCGAACACCGCCAGGCCAAAGAACAGGGAGAGGAGCAGGGCCCGCCGCGGCCGCGGCGTGAGGGTGCCTGCCGGGGCGGACTCGGCGGGCTGCACGGCGTCGGGTGAGGGTGCGTCAGTCATAGGGCTTTCGTTCACGGGCCAGTGCGGGGACTGGGAGCTGGGTGCTGGGGCACGGCCGCCGGTGGAACCTGCGGTTAATGCCGAAAGCCGGCGGCCGAGGAATCCTCAACCACCGGCTTTCAGAATACTTGGGTTTTTGCCCTAGCTGTTCGCTTCGACCTCAGGGGCTGCCACGGAGCCACGCGCGTCCAGGTCACGCAGCTGGCCCTCGATGTAGGCCTTCAGGCGTGAACGGTAGTCGCGTTCGAAGCCGCGGAGCTGCTCGACCTTGCGTTCCAGCACGGAGCGCTGCTGCTCGAGGGCACCGAGGATCTTGCGGGACTTCTCCTGGGCGTCATTGACGAGGCTGCTGGCTTCGATCTGCGCTTCGGCGATGATCTTGTCGCGCTGCTGCTCGCCGTCGGCGACGTGCTTGTCGTGCATCTGCTGCGCCATCGCGAGCAGGCCCGCGGCGGATTCCGCTGCCGGGGTAGCGCCGCCGCGGGCGGGGGCAACTGCCTGCTCGGCTTCCTTCTTCTTGGCAAGTTCAGCAGCCTTGGCGGCCTCAGCGGCCTTGGCCTCTGCGTCTGCCTTGGCGCGGTCTTCCTTGTCCTTATCGGCCTTGACGGGCGCCGGAACCTTTTCCACGACGGGTGCCGCGGCGGTGGAGCTGGCAGGCGTGCCGGCGCCGGATTCGGCGAGCTTCTTGCGAAGCTCGTCGTTCTCCTGGTTCAGGCGTCGCAGTTCGACGACGATCTCGTCCAGGAAGTCATCAACTTCATCCTGGTCGTAGCCTTCGCGGAACTTGGTCGGCTGAAAGCGCTTGTTGACAACGTCTTCTGGCGTCAAAGCCATCTGGTCACCTCGTTGGTCTAGTTAGTCAGTAGGCCTTCCGGCCGTCAAAACTACGGTACCTAAATATGGTCTGGTTACTCTAATTCAACACCGCAGTGTCAAACCGGAGTTTCTATCTGTTCGGCTGCGGACTGTGTCCGCCGCCCGGCTATGCCGCGATCGGCTGGGACAACACCAGGTACTTCGCTACTGCCATGGCGATCGTGACCGCCACGAACAGGAGCAGGAACCCGAGATCCAGGGAGAGTCCGCCCAGCCGCAGTGGTGGAATGAGCCGCTGGAGCAGTTTGACGGGTTTGTCTGTGACCGAATACACAGCATGGGCGGTGACGAGGGCCACGCCGCGCGGCCGCCAGCTCCGTGCGAACATCTGCACCCAGTCGAAGACCAGCCGGATGATGAGGGCAACAAAGAACAACAGCAGGGCGATATAGACAAGTCCGAAAACAATTCCCATGAGCTAACTCATATCTCCATGTTCATTCCGGATACCGCAGTGTCCTCGTGATAGTTACGCCTCTATTTCAACACGGATAATTCAGCACGGATGCCAGACAGGGTGTCCCCGCCTGGCATCCTTCGAAAAATCCCGGACTAGCTCTGGTTGAAGAAGCTCGCCTGCGTCTCGCTGACCTTCTTGTCATCGCCGATGACTTCAACATACGACGGCGACAGCAGGAACACCTTGTTCGTCACGCGCTCGATGCTTCCGCGCAGTCCGAAGACCAGCCCGGCGGAGAAGTCAACTAGGCGCTTGGCGTCCGCCTCACCCATGTCCGTGACGTTCATAATGACGGGGATGCCGTCACGGAAGCTTTCACCAATGAGTTTGGCATCGTTGTAGGACCGCGGGTGGATCGTGGTGATCTGGCGGAGTCCGGTGGGCTCTTCGCGGCTCGATGCCGCTCGCTTGATGGGTGTCACAGGTGCGCGATATTCCTCTTCAGCGGCGTAAGGCTCTTCCTTGGGGGCCTCGCGGACGGGCGCCGGGGCGCGGCGTTCCTCGCGGTCATGCTCCATGGAATCGTCCTCATCCTTGTGCGATGTCTGGTGCTCGGACTCGTAATGTTCATCGCCATCGGCGAGCCCAAGATAGATCATTGTCTTGCGCAGAGCGCCGGCCATGGTCGACTCCTAATCGTGTCCGTAAGCGGGCCGATCAACGACTTAATAGCCTTGGAATCCCCGCCATTACCTTCCAATACGTTGAACCTACCGCAACGCCGGACGCGGACCGAGAATATCGGAGCCAATGCGAAGGTGTGTCGCCCCGAATCGGACGGCTTGTTCCAGGTCCTGGCTCATGCCCGCGGAAATTCCCGTGGCGTCGGGAAATTGTGTGATCAGCCGCCCGGAAATGCCTGCCAGCTTCTCAAAAGCGGCCGCTGGATCCGCCCCGAGCGGGGCGACGGCCATGACGCCGGCGAGCCGCAGTCCGGCGGCACCCGCCAGCTGTTCGGCCAGTGCCGGGACCTCGTCGGGGGCCGCGCCGCCGCGGTGGCCGCCGGCGTCGTCGTCGAGGCTCACCTGGATGAAGCAGTCCAGCGGTGCCCGCCCGGTGCGTTCGGTTTCGGCTTCCATCGCTTTGGCGAGTGCGGACGCCAGGGCCTCCCGGTCCACTGAGTGTACGGACGCGGCGTACTTCACCACGGACTTGGCCTTCTTGCTTTGGAGCTGGCCGATAAAGTGCCAGTTCAGTCCGAGGCCTGCGAGCTGCGCGGCCTTTTCCGCGGCCTCCTGGTCCCGGTTTTCCCCGACGTCGGTGACGCCGAGGGCGGCGAGCCGCCGGACGTCTTCGGCGGGATGGAACTTGGTGACCACGATCAGCCGCGGCGGCCGCTCCGCCCGGCCGGCTGCGGCTGCGGCGTCATCAATCCGCTCCTGGACGGCGGCGAGCCGCTCCCGGAGCTGTTCCAGCCGGGGATCGGGCTGCCCGGCCTGCGGGTTGTTTATGTGTTCGTTCACGGCCGTCCCGTCCACACGAGCCCGGCGAAGCGTCCGGTGTTCTGGTCGCGGCGGTACGAGAACAGGTTGTCGTCTTCTAGGGTGCAGTTGCCGGAGTATTCGACGCTGACGTCCGCGTCCTGCAGTTGGCTGCGGACGGCGGCCGGCAGGTCCAGGCCCGGCGTGCCGCGGGATGTGGTGCACCAGGCGGCGGGTACGCGGGCTGCCACATCGTCGCGCATGTCCGCGGGGACTTCGTAGCATCCTCCGCAGACGGACGGTCCGATCCAGGCGCTGAGCCTGGCCGCGCCGAGGGCGCGCATGTGTGTCAGTGCTGCCGGGACGATGCCGGAGGCGACTCCGGGCCGCCCGGCGTGGACGACGGCGAGCACCGGGGTTTCGCCCGCAGCCCTGTCACCGACCAGAACGATCGGCACGCAGTCGGCCACCATCACGGCGAGCGGCTCCCCCAGGGAGACCATGGCGTCGGCGGTCGGGGCATCACCGGCCAGCGCATCAGCCGGCGTGTCAGTGCCGCTGCCGGGAGCGGCCGCGGCGCCGATGCGGGCAACGTCGTTGCCGTGGACCTGGTTCATGTACCGGAAGGGCCGGCTGCCGAGTCCCAGCTCCGCCTCAATGCCCGCCCGCCGGCGCCGGACTGCCAGCGGATCATCGCCGACATGGAGCGCCAGGTTTCCGGCCGCGGCGTCGGTGAAGGCCACCCAGACGCCGGGCCGGACTTCCGCCCGCCACGAGAACACTCAAAACCCCACATCGTTGCCAAACTTGTTTGCAGAACTTCGATCCTACGAGAAAGCACCATGGCACTGCCATCCGGCAGTGCCATGGTGCTTCAGGATTTACTTCAGGAAGTCAGGAACATCCAGGTCGTCGGAGTGGCGGCCGGAGAGATCCGGTTCCACAACGGAGGGCAGGTCGACGTCGAAGCCGGAGTCGGCCGGGACTGCGGACGGGCGCTGCTGGCCCCAGCCGCCGTAGCCGGAGGCGCCGACCGTGGCGTGCAGGGGCTGGACCTGGGCCGAGTGCGGGGCCTGGACCGGCGCGGGGGCTGCCGCCGGGGCGGCCGGGCGCTGCGGTGCAGACTGCGGAAGGGACTGGTCCATGGACGGCGAGGTGGCCTTGACGTCGTCGAAGCCGGCGGCGATGACTGTGACGCGTGCCTCGTCGCCGAGCGCATCGTCAATGACCGCACCGAAGATGATGTTGGCCTCGGGGTGGGCCACTTCCTGGACCAGGCGGGCGGCCTCGTTGATTTCGAAGAGGCCGAGGTCCGAGCCGCCCTGGATGGACAGCAGGACGCCGTGGGCTCCGTCACTCGATGCTTCCAGCAGCGGGGAGGCGATGGCGAGCTCCGCGGCCTTCACGGCGCGGTCTTCGCCGCGCGCCGAGCCGATGCCCATCAGCGCCGAGCCTGCGCCCTGCATGACGGACTTGACGTCGGCGAAGTCAAGGTTGATCAGGCCCGGGGTCGTGATCAGGTCGGTGATGCCCTGGACACCGGACAGCAGGACCTGGTCGGCGGAACGGAACGCGTCCAGGACGGAGACGTTGCGGTCGCTGATGGACAGCAGTCGGTCGTTCGGGATGACAATGAGCGTGTCGACTTCGTCGCGGAGGGCGTCGA
>DATIUQ010000104.1:0-4655 GCA_035466775.1 Arthrobacter sp. | reverse complement strand
CAGCAGCGGCTGCAGGAGCCCGCCCAGGTACCCCTGGACGTCATCGGTTTCCGGCGTGACGCCGGCGATGTCCCGTCCCGCGCAGAAAGCACGGCCCTCTCCCCTGAGCAGCAGCGCCCGCACCTCGCCGCGGTTGGCGGCCGCAGCGGCGTCGTCGTATGCCTTCGACAGGTCCCGGAGGGCCTGCTCGTCGAGCGAGTTCAGCTTGTAGGGGGCGTTGAGGACGATCTCGGCGACGCCGTCGGCGATGGAGAGGGAAATCATGGGGCTCCTCGGTGGAGTGGGGACCGGGCGGTGGACGGTTTAGACGTCGAAGTCGACGGTGACTTCCGGCGTCGTGGGGTGGGACTGGCAGGTCAGCACGTAGCCCTTGTCCAGTTCGTCCTGCTCCAGGGCGTAGTTCTCGTCCATCGTGACGGCACCGGTGACCACCTTGGCGCGGCAGGTTCCGCAGACACCGCCGGCACAGGCGAACGGGACGTCCGGGCGGACCCGCAACGCAGCGTTGAGGATCGATTCGCGGGCGTGCGTGGGGCTGGCCACCTCGCCCTGGAGGCCGTCCAGCTTGAAGGTGATCTTGTAGGTGGCCTGGGACTCGTCCACGATGACCGGACGGCCGGCGTTGCCCTCGGGGCGGTCCGGCTTCCCGGTGGTGAACAGCTCGAACCGGATGTGGTCCGGGTTGACGCCGCGCTCGGCCAGGGTGTCCCGGCACAGCTGGACGAGCTCGAACGGGCCGCACAGGAACCACTCGTCGACGTCGTCGGCGTGGATGGCGGTCCCCAGCAGGGCCTGCAGCTTCTCCGCGTCGATCCGGCCGCTGAGCAGCGGGGCGATCCGCTGCTCGCGGGAGAGCACGTGGTGCAGGGCGAGCCGGGCCGGGTACTTGTCCTTCAGGTCGGCCAGCTCCTCGAGGAACATGACGTCCATGGCGGCCTTGTTGGCGTAGACCAGGTCGAAGCGGGTGTCCGGGTGCGCGGCGAGCAGCGTGCGGGCGATCGCAATCACCGGGGTGATGCCGGACCCGGCCGCAATCGCGACGAAGGAGCCGGGCTCCCCCGCCAGTTCGCTCGCCATCTCCTCCGGGTGGTTCATCGAGTTCATCAGGTTCTGCTCTTTGCCGTCCCGGCCGTGCTTGGACACAAACGCGCCCATCGGGCTCATTACGTCCAGGACGTCGCCGGCCTTGAGTTCGGCGTTCGCCCAGGTGGAGAACAGCCCGCCCAGGTCCTTCTTGATCGCGACCCGGATCTCGCTGCTGCCGTCCTCGAAGCTCCGCGGCTCGGCGCAGATCGAGTAGCTGCGCCGGATCTCCTTCGGCTCGCCGGACTCGTCCGGCAAGGTGGTGCGCAGCGCGACGTATTGCCCCGGGAGGTAATCGAACTGGCCGGCGAGTTCAGCCGGCACCCCGAAGGTCACTTCGATCGCGTCATCGGTGAGCCGGCGGACCTCGTCCACCGTTAGCGGGTGGAAGGACGCGCGACGGCGGCCGGTGGCTGCCGCTGTTTCGGCGGCGGTCTGGCGGACAACAGGCATGGTTTTTCCTTACAGGACTTTGAAGTAGTCGAACGGTTCCTTGCAGTCCTGGCAGACGTACAACGCCTTGCAGGAGGTGGAACCGAAGCGGGTGAGTTCCTTGGTGTTCAACGATGAACACTGCGGGCACTTGACGGCGAGGGACAGGCGGACCGGACCGGCGTGCCGGACTGCTTTTCCATCAACGGAAGTGTGGCCGGACGGCGGGGCGATGCCGTACTCCTGCAGCTTGGCCTTGCCGGCCTCGCTCATCCAGTCCGTGGTCCAGGCCGGGGAGAGCACCATCTCCACGTTGACGCTGGGGTAGCCCTCGCTTTTGAAGGCAGCTTTAAGGTCGTCGCGGATGGCGTCCATCGCAGGGCAGCCGGAGTACGTCGGCGTGATGGTGATATTGACGGTGGGGACCATCCCGCCGTCGCCCGCGTTGGGTTCCTTCGTCACCTCGACGTTGCGCAGGATCCCCAGGTCCTCGATGGTGAGGACCGGGATTTCCGGGTCGCAGACGGTCGCGGCGAGGTCCCAGGCCTTCTGCTCGGGTGTCTTCTGTTCCGCCGGGCGGCCGTCGGCGGCCGTGGGGTGGCTGACGTACATTTCCATGGTGGTTACCAGCTGGCTCCGGGGTACTCGCGGGCGAGCACCTGCATTTCGGCCAGGAGGTAGCCGAGGTGTTCGGAGTGCAGGCCCTTGCGTCCGCCGCCGGGGGCGGGCTGGACCTTGGGAACGTCCAGTTCCGCTGCGGCAAGGACCTCGCCGGTCAGGCGGTCGAAGTCCGCACGGAGGCTGGACGGCTCGACGGCGGCGCCGCTCGCGCTGAGCCGGGCGGTGAGTTCGTCGTCGCGGAACAGCTCGTCGACGTACGGCCAGATGACCTTGAAGCCGTGGATCATCCTCTCGCGGGACTCGTCCGTGCCCTGGGCCAGGCGCAGCACCCACTGGGCGCTGTGGTCGCGGTGGTAGTCCACTTCCTTGACGGCCTTGGCCGCGATGCCGGCCAGGGTGGCGTCGGTGGACTGTGTCAGCCGGCGGTAGAGCTCGAACTGGTAGTAGCTCACCACGAACTGGCGGGCGATAGTGACGGCAAAGTCGCCGTTGGGCTGTTCGAAGATCTCCGCGGAACGGAATTCGTGCTCGCGGCGGAAGTAGGCGAGGTCGTCCTCGCTCTTGCCGTCCAATCCGCCGGCGTAGCTGAGGAAGGAGCGGGCGTGGCCCAGCTGGTCCAGCGCGATGTTGCCGAGGGCGATGTCTTCCTCGAGCTCCGGGGCGCGGGAGATCCAGTGGCCCAGGCGCTGGGCGAGGACCAGGGCGTCGTCGCCCAGGCGCAGGGCGAACTCGGCGGCATCCTCGTCCGGCTTCGCAGTGCCGCGGCTGACGGCCAGGGCGATGTCCTCCGGGCGGAGGGCGTTGCCGGGGGTGATGCGGGTGGCGCTGGCCGTGGCCTCGCCGCTGCCGCTGGCTCCCTTGACGCCGACGTTGATGTCGCCGTGGCCGGCCGTTTCTTCCGCGGGTGCGGCGGTTTCAGTGGTGGCTTCCGGGGTGCTCACAGGTGCTTCACGCCCTCGCTCTTGGTGTAGTAGGTCGCGTGCCGGTAGTCCTTGCCCTGGGGCGACTCGAAGAACGAGCCCTTCGCGTCCGGGTCGCTCGAGGCGATGGCGTCGGCCGGGACAACCCAGATGGACACGCCCTCGTTGCGGCGGGTGTAGAGGTCGCGGGCGTTGCGCAGGGCCATGGCGGCGTCCGGCGCGTGCAGGGAGCCGGCGTGGACGTGGGAGAGGCCGCGGCTGGAGCGGACGAAGACTTCCCAGATGGGCCAGACGTTTCCTGCGTGCGGTTCGGGGGTGGTCATGCTGCGGATTCCTTCTCTGCTTGCTTCTTGGCCTGCTTGTCCGCGTACGCTGCGGCTGCTTCGCGCACCCAGGCGCCGTCGTTATGGGCTTCGCGGCGCCGTTCCAGGCGCTGGGCGTTGCAGGGGCCGCGGCCGGCGAGGACCTCGTGGAATTCATCCCAGTCCAGCGGGCCGTGCTCCCATTTCTTGGTTTCCTCGTTGAAGCGGATGTCCTTGTCCGGGAGGGTGAGCTCCAGGACCTTGACCTGCTCCATCATCATTCCGACGAAGCGGTTGCGCAGCTCGTCGTTGCTAAAGCGCTTGATGTTCCAGGCCATGGACTGCTTGGAGTTCGGCGAGTCGTCATCCGGGGGGCCGAACATCATCAGGGCCGGGGCGTACCAGCGGTTCACCGCGTCCTGGGCCATCTGCTTCTGCTCGGGCGTGCCGTGGGAGAGTTCCAGCAGGATTTCAAAGCCCTGGCGCTGGTGGAAGGACTCTTCCTTGCAGACGCGGACCATGGCGCGGCCATAGGGGCCGAAAGAGGCGCGGCAGAGCGGCACCTGGTTGGCGATAGCGGCGCCGTCGACCATCCAGCCGATGGCGCCCATGTCCGCCCAGGTGCGGGCGGGGTAGTTGAAGATGGAGGAGTACTTGGCCTTGCCGTCCATCAGGTCCTGCATCATCTGATCGCGCGGCTGGCCGAGGGTTTCGGCGGCGGAGTACAGGTACAGGCCGTGGCCGGCCTCGTCCTGGACCTTGGCCATCAGGATGGCCTTGCGCTTGAGGCTGGGGGCGCGGGAGATCCAGTTGGCTTCCGGCTGCATGCCGATGATCTCCGAGTGCGCGTGCTGCGAGATCTGGCGCAGCAGGGTCTTGCGGTAGGCCGGGGGCATCCAGTCGCGGGGTTCGATCCGCGAGTCGTCCGCCATGACTTTGTCGAAGTAGGCCTGGCCTTCAGCGTCACGCCGGGCCACATCTTCGGCGCTCAGTTCGTGCCGCGCCGCCGTTGGTTCTCCGGGCACTGACTGCAGGGTCTGCGATGCCATGGTTGCTCCTATGCATTTCCGATAAATAATTACCGACCGTTCGTTCAGGATATGCGGAAGGCGGGAGATGCGTCAAGCACACCGGCGCCCCGGACGGGGTGTTCGACGGCGGCCGCCGCGCACGGCTGTCATCAATCCGCTTATTGTGGCGCCTGCCCCTCTTTGGCGCACCGCGGTGATAATGTCCGGCCATGGGAATGTCGCCGGAACCAAAAGAAGCTGCCGCAGGCCCCGCCGCGGCGCCGGGC
>DATIUQ010000103.1:0-2790 GCA_035466775.1 Arthrobacter sp. | reverse complement strand
AAGTACCGCAGCAGGTAGCCGGGGTACTCGCCGCGGCAGTGGATGTCGCCGAACGCGTAGCTGTCCTGCGCGGTGTGCATCGCGGCAACGACGTCGGAGGGGTCCGGGGTCAGCGGGTAGGTGGGCAGCGCAATGATCATGCAGCCCACCTGCGCGCCCGGCATCAGCTCGTGCGCCAGCCTGGTTGCCCGGGCGGAAGCCACCAGTTCGTGGTGGATCGCCTGGTAGAGGTCCTGCCTGGTGAGCTGTTCCTTGGGCGTGGGGATGCCGCCGGAGAGGAACGGCTCGTGGATCACGGAGTTGATCTCGTTGAACGTGAGCCAGTACTTCACCCGGCCGCCGAAGTGCTCGAAGAGGGTGCGGCAGTAGCGCTCGTAGAAGCCGATCAGTTCGCGGTTGGTCCAGCCGTTGTATTTCCGGGCCAGGTGGAGCGGCGTCTCGTAGTGGCTGATGGTCACCAGCGGCTCGATGCCGTGCTTTTCGAGTTCGTCCAGGATCCGGGAGTAGTAGGCCAGGCCCTCGGCGTTGGGGGTCTCTTCGTCGCCCAGCGGGAAGATCCGGCTCCACGCGATCGAGAAGCGGAACACCTTGAACCCCATGTCCGCGAAGAGGGCGATGTCCTCCTCGTAACGGTGGTAGAAGTCGATTGCCACCTGCTTGAGGTTCTCCGGGGTCGGACCCTCCGTGGGGGTCTCCGTGATGCCCTTGGGCATCACATCCTGGATGGACAGGCCTTTGCCGCCCTCGTTGTACGCGCCTTCGATCTGGTTGGCGGCAGTTGCTCCGCCCCAGAGGAACCCGTCGGGGAAAGTGGTGGTCACAGAAAATCATTCCTTCATCGGTAGGACTGGAAAGTGGAGCCAGGATTCGGGGGTCAGGCCGTGACGGTGATGGCAGTGTCGCCCTGGGCGAACGTCCCGCCGGTCACCGGGTCAACGCTGCCGAGCTGGGCAGTGTTGGTGACCATCACCAGCGTGGTGGTGTCGTAGCCGGCCTCCCTGACGACGTCGAGGTCGACGACGGCGAGCAGGTCACCGGCGCGGACCTGCTGGCCGCGGCTGACGGCGGACTCAAAACCGCGGCCCTGCAGCTGGACGGTATCGATGCCGATATGTACCAGGACCTCAACGCCGTCCTCGGACTTGATGCCGAAGGCGTGGCCGGTCTTCATGGCCGCTTTGATGGAGCCCGAAATGGGTGCGTAGATGCGGCCATCGGCGGGGATGATGCCCAGGCCCTTGCCCATGGCACCGGACGCAAACACCTTGTCCTGGACGTCGGCCAGGGCCACTGCCTGTCCGGCGACTGGCGCCAGGACCACCAGGGTGCCGGTGGAGACGGCCACGGGGCCCGCGGGCGCAGCTGCCCCCTGCGTGTCCGCAGCTGTATCCGGAACGGAGGTGCCGGCGTCGGACGCTGCTTCCTCACGCGGTCCGAAGAAGAAGGTCAGGCCGAAGGCGATGGCGACGGCGATGCCGGTGCCCAGCAGCTGGAGTGCGAAGTTGCCCACCTGGCTGAACGCCGGCAGGCCGAGGAGTGAGGGGAACACGAATGCGGAGGCGCCACTGCCGCCGGCGGCTGCTATGGCGCCGCCCACCACGCCGCCGGCAATGCCGAAGTAGAAGGGCTTCTTCAGGGGCAGGTTGACGCCGTAGATGGCGGGTTCGGTGATCCCGGCGAGGAAGCCGGACAGTGCTGCGGGTCCGGCAACGGTGCGCCGGGCCTTGTTGCGGGTCCGGAACATCACGGCGAGCGTCGCGGCAGCCTGGCCCAGCACTGCGGCGAGCAGCGGACCGAGAAGCAGTGAGTAGCCCTGGGTGGCGATTTCATTCAGCATGCCCGGAACCAGGCCCCAGTGCAGGCCGAAGAGGACGAAGACCTGCCAGAAGCCGCCCATGACGGCGCCCGCGAGCCACGGCGCGAAGGTGAAGGCCGCGTTGATCCCGGCGGACAGGCCCTGCGCGGCGAACGTGGTGACGGGACCGACAGTGAGGAGGACCAGCGGCACCATGACCAGGAGCGTCAGCAGGGGCGTGGTGAAGTTCCGGATGGCGGACGGCAGCACGCGCGTCAGGAAACGCTCCGCGTAGCCCTGGAGCCAGACCGCCACGATGATCGGCAGGACCGAGCTGGTGTAGTTCATCATCACCATTGGGATGCCGGCGAAGTTGACCGGTTCCGGCTGGGCCGCAAGCGCCACGATGCTCGGGTAGACCAGCGCCCCGGCGATGGCCATGGAGGTGAACTGGTTGGTCTTGAACCGCTTCGCGGCGGTGACCGCCAGGAAGATCGGCAGGAAGTAGAAGAGCGCATCCGCGGTTGCTGCCAGGATTACGTTGGTCTGGGAGGCGGGATCCAGCCATCCGAACTGGGTGGCCATGCTCAGGAACGCCTTGAGCAGGCCGGCTGCAGCCAGCGGCCAGATGACCGGCGAGAAGATGGAGGAAATCAGGTCGATGAAGCGGTTGAAGAGGTTGCCGTGCTGGACGGGTTCATCGTTGCCCGCGTCGTCACCGGTGAGCTTGGTGATCTTGCCCAGTTCGGCATAGACCGTGGGGACGTTGTCGCCGATGACCACCTGGAACTGGCCGCCGGCCTTCATCACGGTAATGACGCCGGGCAGCTTTTCGATGGCTGCCTGGTCCGCCTGGGAATCGTCCCGCAGCTTGAGCCGGAGCCTGGTTGCGCAGTGGGCGGCGCTGGCGATGTTCTTTTCGCCGCCCACCCCCTGCAGGATATCTCCGGCCAGCGACCGGTAGTCCACAGTTGCCATGTCAGACCTCTCTGTCT
>DATIUQ010000102.1:0-1616 GCA_035466775.1 Arthrobacter sp. | reverse complement strand
CGAACTGACCGGAGCGCCTGTGCGCGCCATGGATCCGGCCCACTGCCACGGGGGCAGCCCCCTGGCGGACGGCGAGGTCATCCACGCCGCCGGGGCGGAAATCAGGGTTGTGGCGACGCCGGGCCATACCTCGGACTCGGTCTGCTTCCACCTGCCCGACGACGGCGCCCAGGGCTCGGTCCTCACCGGCGACACCATCCTGGGCCTCGGAACCACAGTGCTGGACTACCCGGACGGTACCCTGGGGGACTACCTGGCCTCTCTGGACCGGCTGGAACGACTCGGCGGCGCGACCGTCCTCCCGGCCCACGGGCCCATGCTGCCCGCGCTGGACACCATTGTCCGCGCCTACCGTGACCACCGAGAGGACCGCCTCGCGCAGATCCGCACCGCCCTCGCAAACCTTGGCGCCGGCGCAGAGGTGGCAGAGGTGGCCGACGCCGTATACGCCGCCGTCGATCCCGCCGTGCGGCCCGCGGCGGAACTCTCCGTGGCCGCCCAGCTGCACTATCTGCGCCTGGACGGCGGCACCGCCAGCGGCAACGACTAGCCCGCCGGAGACGGTACGCTTGGAGCCATGCGTATCGCCCGGTTTGTAGTCGATTCTGATCCCCTCTACGGCATTGTTGAAGGTGAGCCCGGCAGTGAGGAAGTCACTGTCATCAACGGCGACCCCTTCTTCCACGGCGTCGAACGAACCGCCGCCCGGCACAAGCTGGAGGACGTTCGGCTGCTCGCCCCGATCATTCCGCGCAGCAAGGTCATCGGCGTAGGCCGCAACTTCGTGGAGCACGCCCGGGAACTCGGCAACGAGGTCCCAGCCCAGCCGCTGCTCTTCCTGAAGCCCAACACCTCCGTGGTGGGCCCCAATGACCCCATCATCCTGCCGGAGTTCTCCGACGAAGTGTCCTTCGAAGCCGAGCTCTGCGTCGTGATCGGCCGGATCTGCAAGGACGTTCCGGAGGAGCGCGTGGACGATGTCATCTTCGGCTACACCTGCGGCAACGACCTCACGGCCCGCGACGTCCAGAGGACGGACCTGCAGTGGGCCCGGGCCAAGGGCTTCGACACCTCCGCGCCCCTGGGGCCGTGGATCGAGACCGAGCTGAACACCGAGGACCTGCAGATCCAGGGCCGCCTCAACGGCGAGCTGCGCCAGGACGGCAGCACCAGCCAGATGATCCGCGGCGTCCGCGAGCTCGTTTCCATCGTCTCGCAGGCCTTCACCCTGCTGCCCGGCGACGTCATCATGACCGGCACCCCTGCCGGGGTCGGACTTGTCCAGGCCGGCGACCGCTTCGAGGTCGAGATTGAGGGCATCGGCCGCCTCTCCAACCCGGTCGTCCGCCGCTAGCGGGGGCACCTGGTTATTCGCGCCGATTTCGGACAACCGCACCGTGGATCCACGGTGCGGCTGTCCGTTTTCGCAGCGGAAACCGCGGGCACCCGGCACCGACCGGGGTTGGTAATGTTGGTACCACTATGACTACTCCTTCTGCGCCCGACGCCGTCTCCAGCTCCGCCCCCAGCGTGACCAGCGAAGTCACCGCTGACACCCCGGTCCGTGTCCGGTTCTGCCCGTCGCCCACCGGCACCCCGCACGTCGGCCTGATCCG
>DATIUQ010000101.1:0-12973 GCA_035466775.1 Arthrobacter sp. | reverse complement strand
GTCTCGTTGGCGAGCTTCTCCACGTCGCCCAGCAGGGTGCCCAGCCGCGAACCGTTGAGCGTGGACCGCTCACTTGAGAGGCTGTCCAGGAAGGCCAGGACGCGGGCCGCGGGCTCGGTGACCTCGTAGACGATCTGGCCGGACTGGTTGCGCCGGGTCAGGAAATTCTTGCGGGTCCACTCATCGCCAAACGTCTTTCCGTTCGCGGAGCCGCCCAGCCCCGGGTCCTGGCGGCGGAGCTGCTCCAGGAAGGAGTCGACGTCGGCGTGGAACTGTTCCAGCGGAAGCTGCGGCCGGGTGCGGGTAAAGGACGCCTGCAGCACGGCGATCACCCACGGCGCCGAGCGGGTCAATGCCCACGCGGGGCCCTTGGTGAGGAGTTCGAGGTCCCGCAGCCGGGCACTGATGGCATCGGCGGAGGACAGGGCGGAGCGGGACACGCACTCTCCTTCAGCTGCCGGGGGATCTGGATGGGCAGCGGATACGGAAAAACTGCCAGCTACAAGGTTAACGCAGGCCCCGGTTTGCATTCATCGTTGTGCGCCGTTGGCTTCAGGAGCAGACTGAGAACAACACGTGAGAGGAGCCAGTCATGGGCAAAAAAGCAGTACTGATCACGGGCATCGCGGCGGCGGCCGCCATTCTGGGCGCCGCAGCAGTCGCAGTTGCTGCCAGCACCCAGACCGCCGCATTGCGGCTGCCGGATGCCGGCGTTGCCGCCGTCAACCTCGACCGTTCCCTCCGGGCAGCCACCGTCGAGGCACCCTGGCAGGACGACGATTCCAGCCTGCCCGCGCTGAGCGCAGAAGACCAGGACAAGGCGGGCAACGCCGCCCTCGCCAAGGTCGGCCAGGGCACAGTGAGCGAGGTGGAACGCGAGAACGAGGGCGGCTCCGCCTATGAAGTGGAGGTGCGGCTGGACGACGGCACCCAGGTTGAAGTGCAGCTCGGTTCCGACTTCCAGGTCCTGAGCCAGAGCGCCCCCGAGCGGGACGACGACTGATCCCGTCGTTTGGCCGGTTGCAGCGGGCGGACCGTGAGGTCTCCGCAACCGCTCCGTGACCTACGCCCGGGTAGCATTTCGATCCCGTATCAAGAGCCGCGGCGCGTGCCCGCGACTCTGGCTAGCGCCCTTCCCCCACCCTACGCTCGGGCTACTGATTCAGCCGAAGCAATGGTGCAGGAGGAAGAATGCAGTTCGACCTAAGCGCAGTGGAAACAGCAACGCTGGTGTTCATCGGAACCCTGGTGTTTGCCCTGGTACTGACAGTCTTCGTGATGACGGCGTCGTTCGCGGCCTTGGTGCTGGTGGGCGTCGGCCGGCTCGCCTGGATCGTCGCGGCAAACATCCTGCTGGGGCTGGTCCACGGCATCAACCACGCCTGGGACCGGCTGGTCCACCACGCGTCCACAGTGGAGCTGCCGGGCGACTTCGCCGGAGACCTTGTGGGGGATATCGCGGCCGAAATTATGGGCCAACCGGCCCCTAGTACCGGCACTTACCCGCGGGTAGTATTGCGGGACAGCTGAAGGGTCCACCACCCACGGCGGATCCAGGGCTCGAGCCGGTAACCCCGGTTAGAGGAGATGCCCGATGAGCTCCGCCGTTGAGAATCCAGCCACTGACAATCCAGCCGACAGCCCCGCCGCCGAGGTCCCGGTCCCGGCCGAAACGCTGGGCCCCGATGCCACCGCGGCCGACGCGCGGGCCGTCGCCGAAGCCGCCCGCGAGACCAGCTGGGACCGGCCAAGCTTCGCCAAGGGCCTGTACCTCGGCAGCTTTGACCTAAGCCTGATCCACCCCTGGCCGGAAGCCCCGGCGGACGACGTCGAACGCGGGGAAGCGTTCATGGCCCGCCTGACCGACTTCTGCCGCACCATGTCGGGGCGCACCATCGAGCGCGAGGCGCGGATTCCGGACGAATACCTCCAGGGCCTTGCCGGGCTGGGGGCCTTCGGCATGAAGATCCCGCGGGACTACGGCGGGCTGGGGCTCTCGCTGGTGTACTACGGACGGGCGCTGGCGCTGTTGGGCTCCGTGCACCCCAGCCTCGGCGCCCTGCTCTCCGCTCACCAGTCCATCGGCGTCCCCGAGCCGGTCAAGGTCTTCGGCACGCCCGCGCAGAAGCAGGAATACCTGCCGCGCTGCGCTGCCGGCGCCATCACCGCGTTCCTGCTGACCGAGCCCGACGTCGGCAGCGACCCCGCCCGGATGGGCAGCACCGCCGTACCCTCGGACGACGGCGACTCCTACGTCCTGGACGGCGTGAAGCTCTGGACCACCAACGGCGTGATCGCCGAACTTGTGGTGATCATGGCCGTGGTCCCCTCGCACACCGACGCCGACGGGACCGTGCATAAAGGTGGCATCAGCGCCTTCGTCGTCGAAATGGACTCCCCGGGCATCACGGTGGAGAACCGCAATGCCTTCATGGGCCTGCGCGGCATCGAAAACGGCGTCACCCGCTTCCACCAGGTGAGGGTGCCCGCCGCCAACCGGCTGGGCCGCGAGGGACAGGGCCTGAAAATCGCCCTCACCACGCTCAACACCGGCCGGCTCGCGCTGCCGGCGCTCTGCGTCTCCTCCGGGAGATGGAGCCTGAAGATCGCCCGGGAATGGTCCAATGCCCGCACGCAGTGGGGCCGTCCGGTGGGCAGGCATGAAGCTGTCGGCAAAAAAATCGCCTTCATTGCTGCCAGCGCCTTCGCCCTGGACGCCGTCTTCGAACTGACCGCCGAAACGGCCGACGCCGGGCAGAAGGACGTCCGGATCGAGGCGGCCCTGGCCAAGCTGTGGTCCACCGAAATCAGCTGCCGGATCGCCGATGAGCTGGTGCAGATCCGCGGCGGCCGCGGCTTCGAAACAGCGGACTCGCTCGAGGCCCGCGGCGAGCGCGCGGTGCCGGCCGAGCAGCAGCTCCGCGACCTGCGGATCAACCGGATTTTCGAGGGATCGTCGGAGATCATGAAGCTGCTGATCGCGCGCGAGGCCGTGGACGCGCACCTCGCGGCCGCCGGCGATCTCGCCTCCGCGGACGCCAGCCTGTCCGACAAGGCCAAGGCGGCGGTCGGCGCTTCCGGCTTCTATGCGAAGTGGCTGCCGAAGCTGGTCGCCGGGGCCGGCATGGACCCGCGTTCCTACAGTGACTTCGGCCGGCTCGCCCGGCAGCTCCGCTTCGTTGAGCGCTCCTCCCGCCGGCTGGCCCGGCAAACGTTTTACGGGATGGGCCGCTGGCAGGCGAAGCTCGAGCACAAACAGGCGTTCCTGGGCCGGATTGTGGACATCGGGGCAGAACTGTTCGCCATGGCCGCCTGCTGCTCCCGGGCCGAAATGCTGCTGCGGACCGATCCGGAGAAGGGGGCCTCCGCGTACGAGCTTGCCGAGGCGTATTGCGAGCAGGCTCGCGTACGGGTGGACGAGTACTTCGACCAGCTGTGGAGGAACACCGACGACGGCGACCACGTGCTGGCCCGCAACGTCCTGGCCGGCGACTACGAGTGGCTCGAGGCCGGCGTACTGGACCAGTCCGAAGGCACCGGCCCCTGGATTGCCGACGCCAGCCCCCGCGCCTCGGTCAAAGAGAACCTGCACCGGAAGTACCGCTGATCCGGCGGCCAGCCAGGCGCACCGACCGGGGCGCGCCACTCAAGAATAGATAGTAAGCATCCTTGCTACCTCCTGACGCCCGTGGTTAGGTGGACTTGAGACCTGCACGCGGGTCTCCGCCTTGCGGTGCCCGGCTCAAACAATGGGCCCGGGTCATTCAGTGAAAGTGAGCAGTCCTCATGAGCAACCCAGCAGGCCCCGAAGATCGCAGTCCCCGACGCACCCGTGACGAGGAAGCCGCCGTCAGCCAGGATGCCCGGATCCACGACGCACGGCAGGATGCTGCCCGCCATGACACTGCCGGCACCAACGCGACCCGCGCCATCCCGACCGGCGCAGCAACCGACGCCCCTACCCGGGCCGAAGCGGTCTCTGCAGAACCGGTTCGCGCCGAACCGACGCGCAGCCAGCCCGTGACCGCCGTGCGCCACGACGGGACCGACCGTGACTATGCCACAGGCGACGGCCGCGACACCGTCGTCGAAGAGGTCCCCACCCGGGAAACCGTGGTGGCCCGTGAAAAGGAGCAGTTCGGCGGCATCAAGATCGGTTCAGCATTCTTCGGCTGGCTCGCCGCCACGGGCATGGCGGTCCTGCTGACCGCGCTGGTCGCCGCCGCCGGCACCGCCGTCGGCCTCGCCACCAACACCGACGTCAACGCGGCCGTGAACTCCGGCGACCAGACGGTGGGAATGGTCGGCATCATCGTGCTGCTGGTCATCCTGTTCGTGTCCTACTACTCCGGCGGCTACGTGGCCGGCCGGATGGCGCGCTTCAACGGCGCCAAGCAGGGCTTTATGGTGTGGGTCTGGGCCCTCATCGCCGCAGTCATCGTCGCCATCCTCGGCGTCGTGGCAGGCCAGCAGTACAACATCCTGGCGCAGCTCAACAGCTTCCCGCGCATCCCCGTCAACGAGGGCGAACTGACCACCACCAGCATCATCGCCGCCGTGGTCGTGGCCGCCGTTGCCCTGGTGGGCGCAGTCCTCGGTGGAACGGCCGGTATGCACTTCCACCGCAAGGTGGACCGCGCCGGCTTCACCCCGGCGGACACCGTCGAGGAGCGCTAGGCAGGCGACCGGCCCGGGTCTTCATCCAGGTAGTACCAGCGGCGGTCGACCCGCCGGAAGCGGCTCGTCTCATGGTGGACGCCGCGTTCGCCGTCGTGCCGGAAGTGGGCCTTGAACTCCACGGTGCCCTCGGTGTCCAGCGGGCCGCCGCGTGCGGTGGACACGATGTCCAGCCGCCGCCACTGCATGTCCGGGTCCAGCTCCAGTGAGGCCGGCCGGGTCTCCGGGTGCCAGGTGCGCAGGAGGTAGCCGGCGTCCAGCACAACGAAGGCGCTGTACCGGGAGCGCATCAGCTGCTCCGCCGTCGGAGCTTCCGCTTCGCCGGCGTGGAAGCGCCCGCAGCAGTCCGCGTACTGCTCCCCGGACAGGCAGGGGCAGTTGCCGTGGAACGGCGGCTGTTCCGGCTGGGCATCGGCCCCGGTACTGGCGGCGGCTGGGGGTGTCACAGGTGTCCTTTCGGGGGGCCGGATCACGCCGGCCGGGCTCCTTCAGACTACAGGCGCACGGTCCGGCACCCGGGATCAGCGGAACCCATAACAGCTCTGACACGGCTCAGCGAAGACTCCGGATGCCTGCGCGTCCCGGGAAAAAAGTCCGTATGGTTAAGGGGTGCTGTTGCCCGCCGCCCTCGGCGGGAAGCATCGCGGCAAGGCCGGCAAGGAGAGGTGAAATGGAAGATCCGACAACCATCGCCCTCAACCTGACCTTCCTCGGGACCCTTGGTGTGGCCGCCGTCATGTTCTTCGGACTCTTCCTCGTTTTTGTTGCCACGCTGGTCATTGCCGGCCTCGGCCGGCTGGCCGCTGTGACCGTCATGGCCCTGGGACGCGGGCTGTTAGGCACTGCAGGAAGAGCCGACGGACCCGCCGGCACCGCCCAGCGGGACCGCCCGGTCCGGGCCACCGGAACCACCCAACACGCCCGGCCTCCGAAGGCTGCAAAACCGGTGAAAGCCGCCAAAGCTGCCAAACCCGCGAAGCCCGAAAAGCCCGCCAAGAAGGAACCCGCGCTGTCGCCGGACTGGGCTGCCGCCGTCGCGCAGGCCGACGCCCGGGCGGCCGCGCGCGCCAAGGCGGAGGCGGCCCCTGCCGTCAAGGTCTCGGTCCGCGAACTGCCCAGCCCCACGGCACCGGCACGGGACGTCAAGGCCGTGGCGCCCCTTGTGGAGTCGGCCACGGACCGGAACGGCCAGCTCGGCACCGTCCCGCCGGCCTTCAAGAAAGCCCCGATGCCCGCCGCGAAGTCCCTGCTGGACACGGGCTCACTGGTCTCCCTTCCCGGCCGGCTGCCGTTGCCCCCGAAGGCCCAGGGGACCCCCTTTGGAACGGACCAGAACCACCAGCGGCCCAAGCCGCAGGCCCAGGAGCGCAAAGCCGGCTGAGGCCTTACCCCCGGCAGGCAAGTCGGCTACGGTGAAACCCATGGAATTCAGATACCTGGGGAACAGCGGCTTCAAGATCTCGGAAATCACATTCGGCAACTGGCTCACACACGGTTCCCAGGTGGAGAACGACGTCGCCACCCAGTGCGTCCGGGCCGCGCTCGACGCCGGGATCAGCACCTTCGACACGGCCGACGTCTACGCCAACACCGCCGCGGAGACCGTCCTCGGCAAGGCCCTCCGGGATGAGCGGCGCGAGTCGCTGGAAATTTTCACCAAGGTCTTCGGCCCCACCGGGCCCAAGGGCCACAACGATCTTGGCCTCTCCCGCAAGCACATCATGGAGGCCATCAACGGCTCGCTGAAGCGGCTTCAGACGGACTACGTGGACCTCTACCAGGCCCACCGCTACGACTACGAGACCCCGCTGGAAGAGACCATGCAGGCCTTCGCCGACGTCGTGCGGCAGGGCAAGGCGCTCTACATCGGGGTCAGCGAATGGACGGCCGACCAGATCCGCGATGGCCATGCCCTCGCCAAGGAACTCGGTGTCCAGCTGATCTCCAACCAGCCGCAGTACTCCATGCTGTGGCGCGTGATCGAGGCTGAGGTGGTTCCGACGTCCGAGGAGCTGGGCCTCTCCCAGATTGTGTGGTCGCCGATAGCGCAGGGTGTGCTGAGCGGCAAATACCACCCCGGCAAGCCGGCCCCGGAGGGCAGCCGTGCCACGGATGCCAAGGGCGGCTCGAGGATGATCGAGCGCTGGATGTCCGACGAGGTCCTCACGGGTGTCCAGCAGCTCAAGCCGATCGCCGACGAAGCCGGGCTGACCATGGCACAGCTGAGTATCGCCTGGGTGCTGCAGAACCAGAACGTGGCCTCCGCCATCATGGGCGCATCGCGCCCGGAGCAGATCGAGAAGAACGTGGCGGCCGCCGGTGTGAAGCTGGACGCCGGGACCATGGAGAAGATCGACGCCGCGATCGGCCCGCTCGCCGAACGGGACCCGGCGCAGACCAAGTCGCCCGCCTCCCGGGAGGCGTAGGCCCATGACCGTCGCGCCAGCACTCGCCGTCACGGGTTCCACCGGGAACCTGGGCGGCCTGGTGGCCAGGCTGCTGGCCGAGGCCGGCAGCCCGCAGCGGTTGCTGGTGCGCGATGCCGCCCGCGCCCCGGAACTGGAAGGCGCCGTCCCCGTCGTCTGCACCTACATGGACTCGGTGCTGGCCAAGGCCGCGCTGGACGGGGTCAAGACGCTGTTTATGGTCTCCGCCGCCGAGGCCGAAGACCGGCTCCAGCAGCACTACGCTTTCGTGGACGCGGCCATGGCCGCAGGCGTGCAGCACATCGTGTACACGTCGTTTTTCGGTGCCGCGCCCGATTCCACATTCACCCTGGGCCGGGACCACTACGCCACGGAGGAAAGGATCAAGGCCTCTGGCATGGACTACACCTTCCTGCGGGACAACTTCTACCTGGACTTCCTGCCCCTGCTGGCCGGCGGGGATGGCGTTATCCGCGGACCCGCCGGGGACGGCGTCGTGGCAGCCGTAGCCCGCGCGGACGTCGCCCGCTCCGCCGTGACCGTGCTCCGCGACCCGGCCCTGCATGTTGGCAAGACCTACGACCTCACCGGCCCCGAGGACATCTCCCTGGCCACAGCCGCCAGCCTGCTCACCGCCGGGACCGGCCGGACCATCACGTTCCACAACGAGACCGTCGAGGAGGCCTACGCCTCGCGGGCTTCCTATGGCGCTCCGCCGTGGCAGGTGGACGCCTGGGTGAGTACCTACACCGCCATCGCCGCGGGCGAACTGGCCGGGCCGACGTCGGCCGTGCACGAACTCACCGGCCGCGAACCGCTGGGCCTGGCGCAGTTCCTGGCCGAGTCGCACACGATCTAGGCGCCGCCGCCGCGGGCGCCCGGCCCAGTATTGACGGGCTCGGGGCTGCGGCGTAGACCTGAATACGGGTGACACCGGTCCACAACCGGGCTGGTCCGGAGCAGAATCGCAGCGCCATGCCAAAGCAGATGTCCCGACACTCCTCCATCCTGAAGACGCCGCGCCACGGGCGGAAGCTCACACCGCACCCCGGCGAACCGAGCCATGGGCCGCTGACGGCGGAGGAACTCCAGCTCGCGGTGCGGAACCACTCCATGCCGCTGGAGGCCCTGCAGAGTGACACCACCCCGCCCGGGCTGCACTACGTGCTCACCCACTTCGACATCCCGTTCATCGACGCCGAGCACTGGCACCTGCAGATCGGCGGCGCGGTGCAGCGGTCCCTGGAACTCAACCTCAAGGCGCTCCGCCGGGCGCCGCGGATCAGCATCCCCGTGACCCTGGAGTGCGCCGGCAACGGCCGCTCGCTGCTGCGGCCCCGCCCGCTCAGCCAGCCCTGGCAGCTCGAGGCCGTCGGCACCGCCGTGTGGACCGGGGTCCCGCTCGCCTACCTGCTGGCCCAGGCCGGAGTGGAGGAGGATGCCGTGGAGGTGGTGTTCACCGGCGCCGACAGCGGAATCCAGGGCGGCGTCCGGCACCAGTTTGCCCGGAGCCTCCCGATAGCCGAGGCCCTGCGGCCCGACATCGTCCTCGCCTACCGGATGAACGGCAACGAGCTGCCGCCGCAGCATGGCTATCCGCTGCGGCTGGTGGTCCCGGGCTGGTACGGCATGGCGAGCGTGAAGTGGCTTTCCTCGATCAAGGTGCTGACCAAACCGTTCGACGGGTTCCAGCAGGCGGTCGCGTACCGCTACCAACAGGACGCGGACGACGCCGGCACGCCCGTCACGTGGATCAAGGTCCGCTCGCTGATGGTCCCGCCGGGTGTGCCGGACTTCTTCACCAGGAGCCGGATCGTGCCGGCCGGGCCGGTGATGCTGACCGGCCGAGCCTGGTCCGGCGAGGGCGCCGTGCAGCGCGTCGACGTGGGAATCGACGGCAAGTGGGCGCCGGCCCACCTGGAGCACCCGGCCGCGCCCTTCGCCTGGTGCGCCTGGTCCCTGCCGTGGGTTGCCGACCCCGGCGAACACGAACTGGCCTGCCGCGCCACGGACGCCACCGGTGCCACCCAGCCGCTGGAGCAGGCCTGGAACTACCAGGGCATGGGCAACAACGTGGTGCAGCGGATCAAGGTGACGGTCGGGTAGCCGCAGCGAACCTGGTGGCGTAGCCGCTAATAGTCCACAATCGCGCCGGCGGAGATGTTGACCGTGGCGTCGGTGATGGCCCCGGCCTTGTCCGAGGCCACGAAACAGGCGACGTTTCCGACGTCGGCCAGCGTTGCCGTGCGGTTCAGGTGCGCCGCCCGGGCGATTTCCACCACGATTTCCTCACGCCCCTCTGCCTGCCACGGGATGGTTTCGATGATGCCGCCGGACACCATAGTGACCACGCGGATGCCGTGTTTTCCCAGTTCCAAGGCCCACTGGCGGCGCAGCCCTTCCATCGCGTCCAGGGCCACCTTGAAGCCGCCAAGGCCCGGCATGGTCTGCGGGCCGGAGCCGCCGAACATCAGCACCACCCCGGAGCGCTGCTTGATCATGTGCGTCGCCGCGGCCCGGGTGGTGATGAAGTGGGTGCGCGTGGCAAGGGTGACGGGCTGGGTGAAGTCGTCGACGTCGATGTCCATCAGCGGCTGCTGGATGTCGCCGAAGGAAATGAGGTTGAAGGAGATGTCGATCCTTTTGTTCTTCTTGGCCACCCGATCCACAAACGCGTCGACCTGTTCCTCGTCCAGGGCGTCGACGACGGCGGTTTCCGCCCGGCCGCCCTCCTCCTGGATGTCCCGGGCCACCTTTTCCAGCCGCGACTCGGTGCGACCAGCGAGGTGGACGAAGGCGCCTTCCGCCGCGAACGCCCGGGCCACGGCCCCGCCGATGGAGCCGCCCGCACCGTAGATCAGCGCGGTCTTGCCCTGCAGCAGTCCGCTTCCCGGCACCTCATTGTTCAACATGGCCGCCTGCCTCCCGCGGTGGAGTGGTAAATTCCCTCAACTATGTTCTCGCCGGCAGTCGCTGGCAAGAGGGGTCGACCAGTTCAGGAGGCCAGGGTTCCGCGGACAATGCTCACGCTGGAATGCGCGGGGTTGCCGTCTACCGGCTCGTCGGACACGTCCACGATCGGGTATTCGGCAAGGTCCAGCCCGGCCGGAACCGGGAAAGTTCCGGACTCGGAGGTCATCACGCCCAGGCTCACCAGCCGCGTCAGATCGGGCGCGATCAGCCACACCTCCTGGTAGCCCCTGGCCTCGTTCTTGTCCACCCGGACCTCCAGCGTGCGTTGCCCGTCCTTGGCTTCGACCACCCGCGCCGAACCGGTGGCCGAATGCTGGTCCACCGGCGCAAGTTCGGCCTGGGCCAGCGGGGTCACCACCGGCTGGTTCTGCCGCACGGACCAGAAGACCCCCGCCGCCAGCAGCGCTGTGGCCGCGGCGGCCGCCAGCCACACCCCGGGACGGCGCAGCCAGCCGGAACCGCCGCTGCGGTCCGGCTTCCGGCGGGATCCGGCCTCCCCGGACGGAAACGGAGCCACGGAGCCGGGCGGCGTCTGTTCCGGCAGGGGCGTTGCAGGCGGCGGGGAGCCGGACGACGCGGGGGATCCCAGCGGGTCGGCGGCGACGGCGGGGGAAAGCCCCAGCGCGCTGTGAATTCCTGCCCACACCTGCGGCCCGGGCGACTCGAGGGCCGTGACGGCCGGTCCCGGCTTAACCGCCACGACGGCGCGGCGGAGCCCCTCGTAGTCCGCCGCGCAGCCGGGGCACGCACGGAGGTGGGCCGAGGCGTCGTCTCCGAGCTCTTCGCCGAGCGCCAGCAGGCTCAGGGATTCCGGATCAAGATGCTGCACGGTCTACCTCCAATCGGCTTCTGAGTTGGGACAGGCTGCGGCGGATGTGGCTCTTGACGGTACCAAGCGGCAGGTCGAGCTTTTGAGAGATCTGCGAATGCGTCAGGTCATCGTAGAAGGCCAGTTTGAGGATGGATCCCTGCGGCTCCCCCAGCCTTTCCAGCTCCCCTTCCAGCAGCAGCCGGTCGGCCAGGACCTCCGCGGCTGCGTGCCCGGCGGCCCGCTCCGGGTCCGGGGAGTGTTCGACGGCGGCCAGCACCTTCCGGGTTTCCCGCATCGAGGCCGCCTGCGCGTCCGCGATGACGTTCCGGGTGATGCCGACGATCCATGCCGGAAGCCGCGCTTTCCCCGGGTCGAACGCCGACCGCGAGCGCCACACCCGGATGAACACTTCCTGCGTGACGTCGTCAGCCGCGGCGTTGTCCCGCAGCGCGCGCAGGGCCAGCGTGTGCACCAGAGGGGAAAACTGCCGGTACGCCTCCGCCAGCGCGGTCTCGTCTCCCGCAGCGAAGGACTCGTTCATTCCCGCGTCCCAGGCGGGAGAGGCCTGATCGAAAGGTGCCAAGCCAGGCTCCTTCCCGCTTCTGGCGGCGACGATGAGCGCTGCGTCCTGGATCATGCCGGCACCGCTGTGACAATCACATTGTCGCCGTAGTCCTGTTGTTCGTCCAGCCATCGGCCGCCGCAGGTCACCAGCTTCAGTTCGGGTGGGCCATCGCGCCGGAAGACGGACGCGCCGTCGAACGCATCCTTGGCCATGAGTTCCACTCCGGTCACCCGGAACGCCAGGGGAGGCGCCCCCTCCCGCTGCACCGTCACGAGGGTGCCGGGGGCGAGCGATTTCAGCTGGGAAAAGGGCGCCGAATCCGACGTTGTGTCGACGTGCGCCGCGACCACCGCGGTGCCGGTGGCGGCCCCAGGGGCCGGGCCGAACCGGTACCAGCCGGCCTCCTCGAACGGCTCCGGGATCTCCATGGCCCCGTCCGGGCTGACGCCCACCTCGACGATCGGCATGTTGATGGTGGTGCCGGCAACGGTGAGGACGCGCGGCGCCGGATCTTTGGGCACGGCCTTCGGCGTTGCCGGCCGGACCGGAACGGCCGGCCCCGGGGCGGGGGCGGCCGTTGCCAGTGTCGGAGGCTGAGAAGGCTCGGCGCCGAGTCCCCCCGCGACAGGGGAGGCCGTGTCAACGGGCTGCGGACGTTGCGACGTGGCGGTATCGCGGGGTGCGCACCCCGCGACCAGTAGCGCAATCATGGCGGCGGCGGCCGCGACGCGCGCAGCGGAGCCTCGTGCAGCTGTCCGCGGACCTGGGGCCGGGGGGCGCCTGGCGGCTTCCGTCGTCGTCGTGCGCTGCATGTCCGTCCTCCTGCCGTGTTGGAGACCGTTGGCCCGGCCGCCCGGCGGACAGCCGGGCGGTCGGGGTGCTGGCGGGTACTGCCTAGCGGATGCGGCGGAGCGCAGGGCGCTGCCGCGACGCGACGGCCGCGCCGGCGAGCAGCAGCAGGGCCGCGGCGCCGACTCCTGCCATGGCGGCCGTCTGGCCGGCCGATGCGGTTCCGGCGTCAGCGGCGCCGGAGCGGCCGCCGGGAACACCGGCGGGGGCGGAGTGCAGCCCCTCAATGTTCTGCACGGCCAGCTTCAGGCTGTTGTCCGTGAGGCTGCCCCACGCGTACACCACGGTGTGCGTGCCTTCGGCGACGGTCACGTCGGCCGGGCCGATCACGGGAGCGGTGGTGCCGGCCGCGGCCACCGCGACGGAGAGGGTGCCGGGATCGAGCGTGAGCGTCTCCTCATTCGGGTTGGTCAGGCCGGAGATGACGGGGGCGCCGCCGGCGAGGATGTCCACGGCCGGGGCTGCTGCAGTGTGGCGGACCGTCAGCTTGCCCTTGCCGGCATCAATCTGTGAAACGTCGTTCGTGAAGACGTTGGCGGTGGGCTTGCCCTCGGCGTCGAGGTTGGCCACGGCCGTGTAGTTGCCGCTCGCAGCGAGGGTGACCGTCACGGGGCCGATCACCGGGGCGGAGGCGTCCGCGGCGTCGGCGGCGGTGATGGCAAGGTCGTAGTC
>DATIUQ010000100.1:0-9044 GCA_035466775.1 Arthrobacter sp. | reverse complement strand
GTTGCAGACCTCGCCCGAGCAGGCGTTGTCGCACTTGAGCGCGCAGGTGACGGGGCTGCGCTTGCCTTTGGTGTGGCCGAGCATGGGCAGCAGGGAAAATTTGCGTCCGGAGGAGACAGACATGGAGAGACCTTCCACGGGGTGGTTGCGGGCCTCCCCACCATTCCATCCGGGTCCTAAGCGCAGGGGTCCTCCGGGTGAAGTTGCGGTGAACTCCCCAAATGGTGTGAGGGAGCGTCTCAGCGGGCGGGGGCGGCCAGCACCGCGTGGACCCTGCGCAGTCGCTCCAGCCACCAGTCCCGGCGCTCCGGAGATGCAGCGAATTCCGCCAGCAGCCCCGGATCGGCAGCGACCTCGCGGACGCGGATGCCGCCGTCGTCGGGCACCAGGGAATCCCGGGTGACATCGGCGGCGAGAAGGGACACGGTGCCCAGCCCGCAGGCGTAGGGCAGGTCGGGCAGGGCTGCGGCGAGCGCCAGCCCCGCGCGGATCCCCACGGACGTGTCCAGCGCTGAGCTGACGACGGCGGGGAGGCCGGCCTGCGCCACGATGTCCAGGGCGCGCCGCACTCCCCCGAGCGGTGCCACCTTCACGACGATCAGGTCCGCGGCGCCGGCGCGGGCCACCTTGAGCGGGTCGTCCTCCTTGCGCACGCTTTCGTCCGCGGCGATCAGCACCGGGACACCGGCGGCGCGCAGCCGGCGGCGGACCTCGGCGAGGCCGGCGATGTCCGGCACCGGCTGTTCGGCGTATTCGAGCCCGACGCCGGACAGCCGGGTCAGTGCCTCGACGGCGGTCGGCACGTCCCAGCCGCCATTCGCGTCCACCCGGATAGCGGCGTGGGGAAGGGCTTCGCGGACCGCAGCCACCCGGGCTGCGTCATCGTCCAGGCTCTGCCCAGGCTCGGCCACCTTGATCTTGACGGCGTCCACCCGCCCGAAGCGTGCCAGGATCTCCGGCACCCGGTCCGCGGGAACTGCGGGGACCGTAGCGTTGACGGGAATCAGCGAGCGCAGCGGCTCCGGGAAGCCCTGCCAGCCGGCCTCCATGGCGGCGGCGAGCCAGCGGGAGGCTTCGGCGTCGCCGTATTCGGGGAAGGGGCAGAACTCGCCCCAGCCCAGCGGGCCGTCCAGGAGCAGGGCTTCGCGCTCGGTGATGCCGCGGAACTTCACCCGCATCGGCAGGCTCACCACGTGGGCGCCGGCGAGGAGTTCCTCCAGTTCGGGGATCGGCATCATCTAGCCCACCGTTGAATCTGTGAGGTTTGTCAGGTCAGCAATCCACGGAAAGATGAACTCGACCAGCGTGAACAGGACCCCCGCAAGGATTGAAACCGAGAGCAGGATCCTGACCCAGAGAGGCCCCGGAAGCTGCCGAAAAAGCCACGCGTACATGATCTAACCCTTTCCTTGCAGCGCCGCCAGCTGCTTGGCGATGGCCGCCGGAGCCCCGGCGCTGAGCGGCTGCCACGATTCGAAGACTGAGTAGGCGATGATGCGCTCCTCCGACCCGAAGCGCGGATTGCAGCTGGTCATGGTCAGCAGCCGCTGCTCCGGCACCGCTCCGGGTTGCGCCGGCACCGGCAGGATCACGTCCGTCCGGTCCGGAAGGACTATCTCCTGGTTCCGGAAGACGTAGGTGTAGAACCCGTCGGCGGTCTGGACGTAGATCTTGTCCCCCGGCACCAGCGTGTGGATGTTGTCCAGGACCGCGCCGTGCGTCTGGCGGTGGCCCGCGACCACAAAGTTCCCCACGGCTCCGGGCATCGCCGTTCCCGCGTAGCGGCCCAGGCCGAGGGTATCGATGACGTCGCTGCTGGTGCCCTCGATGATCGGCCGGCTGTAGTTGGCGCCGAACCGGGGAATATAGATCACGCCGATTGCCGCCCCGTGGGCCGGCGCGGTTCCGACAGGCGTCGCCGCCGGGTCCGCGGGGGCAGCCGGCACCGCGCCAGACGCATCGGGGATGGGCGCCTGGTGTTCCTGGACGAACTGCTTCACAGCAGCCCCCTGGGCGGCGTCAGCTTCCACATTCGTCCACCACAGTTGCCACGCGACGAAGAGAACGGCGATCACGCCGAGGGTGATCAGCAGTTCGCCCGCCATCTGGACAGCCATCAGCGAGCGCCGAGGGCCGGTGCGGCGGGTTTCCTGCGCAATGGCGTCGCGGCGGTTCAGTACCTTGGACATGCCCTCTCCTGTCGCCTACCGCTGGACGCTGCCGATGAAGCATCGCCCGTTCGGAAGAACCGGCAAGACTGACGTTGCCACAGTTCCGGACCGGAGCTGTGCCATCACACATTCGTTCTCGCCCAGGACTCCGACGTCGACGGCGTCCGCGGCCAGACCCGTAGGGGTGCGGGACGCGGAAACCTCGACGGCGGCCGCTGCGAGCCCCGCCGCGGACAGGCTTTCACGGACCTGCGCCGTGCTCGGTTGTGGCGAGGACGCCACCAACGTGCGCAGGGCCGCCTCCACAGCAGCGGACACACCGGACGGCGCTGGAGTCTCGGCCGGTGCAGCGGCGGAGGGGGAAACGGAAGGGACATCCGACGCCGGTGCCGGCGCGGCGCTCACCGAGCCGGCGGACGCGGTTGATCCGAAGGTCACCGTGGGGGCAGGGGCCGAACACGCCGCCATCCCGATCACCAACGGCACGATCGCTGCAACCAGCCCGACGTGCCCGCGGCCGCTGTACCCGAAGCCGCGGCGGCGGAGCGGGGAGGGCGCATCGGAAGTCACCGGATCATCCTCCCATACAGGGTCTGGGGTGACGGCGTCTGGGGTGACGGCGTCTGGGGTCCGGGCCCTGGGCGCCGGGCTCTGGGCCCTGGGCGCCGGGCCCTGGGCGCCGGGCTCTAGGCTGGGCGCCGGGCTCTGGGGTCCGGGCCCTGGGCGCCGGGCTCTGGGCGCCGGGCTCTAGGCTGGGCTGGGCTGGGCTGGGCTCCGCAGGATGGGCATGCCCGCCCGCCGCCTTGCGCACACGGTGGGCATGCCCAGCTTCAGTGTCCAGGAGTGGACATGCCCCACCGCGGCCCGGCAAACGCGGCGCACATGCCCCGTGGGTGAGCCCAGGAAGGGACATATACGCACTATGTCCACTCTGGGCGGCAAGGGTGGGGCATGTCCCCTGGACCGGTGGTGTGCCCACGCCTCGCTCACGGACGTGCCCAGCCGTAGAATTCAAGCAGCTGCGGTGCGGGTCTGAGGGTGTGTTCCCCGCCGACCCGTACTTCTAGACGAGGCCCCTGTCTAGCGGGCCATGTCCGGCCGGTCCGGATGCCGCATCTCCCAGACGTCCGCCGCGGCGCCGTGCGGCAGTTCCAGCTGCCACCCCTCGCCGGAGCCGGGGTACGCGCGCAGGGTCGTGGGCACCGAGCCGTGGCGGTAGACCTCCACAATCGAGGCGTCGATGAAGATCCGGAGCTCGTCGCCGCCGGCCACGGTGTCCGCGAATACGGCCCGCCGGCGCCCCTCCGCGCCAAGGACCAGCCGGATGGCACCCTCTCCCCCGACCACGCGGACCTCCGCCTCGCGCGGCAGGGCCAGCGTGCCCGCGGCACCGCGGTGGAGGCGGGCCCCGCGGTAGGCGCGCAGCTCAGGGGCCGGCTCGACGGCGAGGACCCCGCCGTGCACCGACAGCTGGCGGGGGAACGTCAGGATCCCGGCCCAGCCGGCGTCGTCGATTTCTTCTTGGCGGCGGCCCGGGCGGCCCTCACGGTCTTCCGCCTCACCGGACCAGCCCCACAGCAGCGCCCGGTCCGGCAGCGCGAGAATCTGCGGGGCGTAGAACTCCCGCCCCAGGTCGGCCTTCCCGCCCGACGCCGGGGTGAACACCGGCAGCCCGCTGCCGGTCGCCGCGAGCGAGCCGAGGAGGTAGCCGACGCCGTTGGGGTGGTCGTGGTGGTCCGTCGCGAGCCACAGCGAGGCCATCAGGAGCCAGGTTTCGGCCCCGGAGGAATCAGGCACCCGGACCAGCTGCGGGCACTCCCAGATCTCCGCGGGCAGATGCCCGGCAGCGAGCGGGTCCTCGGTGCTGAGCCAGATCCCCTCGTACCTCCACTGGCGGATGTCATCTACGGTGTACAGCAGCACGGCCGCGTGGCCGGAGGCCAGTCCGGCGCCCTGAAGGGCGAAGCGGCGGCCCTGGAAGCTGAAGATGAACGGGTCGCGGACGGCCGTGACCTGCGGATCCGGGGGAACCTCCGCCGCGACGTGCCCCTCCTGCGTCCAGGTGCGCAGGGCCGCGTCCGCCCGGGCCAGGACCACGCGGGAGTGCCCGCCCACGGTGTCGACGCCGGAATAGGCGGCGGTGGGCACGCCGCCGTCGTCGGTCACCACACCGGACCAGCAGCCCAGGGCGTCCGGCCCGCCGGGCTGGGGCCGGAGCGCCACCGGCTCCCCGTCCCAGCGGACCAGGTCCGGGGAACTCAGGTGTCCCCAGCAGATGCCCTGGTGCCGCGCCGACTCCGGGTTGTACTGGAAGAACACGTGGAAGCGGCCGTCCGCGTAGCTCAGCCCGTTGGGATCGTTGATCCAGCCCCGCGCGGGCCTCGGGTGGAACAGGGGAAAGGCCGGGTCCGGATGCTGCGCCGCGGTGTCCATGGCCACACACTACCCGCGCCCTGGGCCCGGGCACCCTCAGAAAGTTCGCAGAGTTCTGTGGGACCCTGTTACGGATGAGTTTTCGGCAGGATCACACCAGCATGCACCCGGCTTCGGACCACCCGCAGCCGCGGTCCGGGCGCGCCCCCAACGGCACCACCGCGGACCCCGCGGGCCGCCAGGGCCGGGGCACCGGGTTCCTGTTCCTGCTGGCCACCCTCGTCAGCATGGCGGCGCTGGCAGGGACCTACTACTTTTTCGTCCGCACCACCACGGGCCAGTTCATCGACGAATCGGCCCTCGTGGAGGCGGTCGAGATCCACGGCACTGCCGGCAAGGCCGCGAACAAGCTCCTCGACTGGCTGCCCGCGCTGTCCCTGCTGATCTCCGCGGTGGTGGTCCTGGTCGTCACCGTGCTGAAGCGGCGCTGGGCTGCGGCGGGGATCGCTGTGGCGGCCTGCGTGGGCGCCAACGCGGCCACACAGATCCTGAAGGACATAGTTCCCGTCCGGCCTTACCGCGGGATCGAGACCCTGGAACTGAACTCGCTGCCGTCCGGGCACACCACCCTGGCCGCCTCAGCCGCGGCGGCGGTGTTCCTGATGGTGTCCCCGCGCTGGCGACCGCTGGCAGGGTTCCTGGGCGGCAGCTTCGCCGTCGCCACCGGGGTCTCCACACTGATCAACCAGTGGCACCGGCCCGCCGACGTCGTCGCGGCCTTCCTGGTGGTGGCCGTGTTCATGCTCCCGGCCGGCTGGCTGATCATCCGCAAGGGGACGCGCTGGAACGTCTGGGACGGCTATGGACATCATTGGGCGTCGTCGCGGCTGTGGCTGGCGCTGCCCGCCCTGGCGGGGCTCGTCGCCGCCGCGGTCGCCGCCTTTTCCCTGCTGGCCGTCGCCGCCGGCACCGGCCGGGAGGACAGCAGCACGCACTACTTCTGGGCGGGAACCGCGCTGATCATCATCGCCGGCTACCTCGCCACGGTCACCGGCGTGTGGCTGTTCGGGCATGCGGCACGACGGCGGAGCGCACCCCGCCGCTGACCGGCCGTTTACATCCGGCCCGCCGGGGGCCAGAATTGGTCCCGCACAGCCGCTGGCCCAGCAGCGCGCCGGACCCGCCCCGGGTCACGCCGCCACGTCTCGAGGGACTGCCATGACCACTGATTCTCCGGTTACACCGAGCGTTTCACCGAAGGTTTCACCAGGCGTTTCACGGCGCGCCACTTCGCTCGCGTCCGTCCCGTCGCAGCAACGGATCAACACCTTCCTGCGCGATTCCGTCTACGCCCGGCGCCAGCACGTGCCGGGGATCTGCGATCTTGCCCTGGGCAACCCGCACCAGATGCCGCAGGCCGCCTACGTCGAGGCCCTGGCGGACGCGCTGACGCCCCGGAATGAGCTCTGGTTTGCCTACAAGACCAACGAGCCGGAGGCGCAGGCCGCCGCGGCGGCGTCCCTGCAGCGGCTCTTGGGGATGCCCTTCGAGCCGGCGGACATCCACCTCACCACGGGCGGCTTCACAGCGATCCCGCTGGCGCTGAAGGCCGTCGCCGACCCCGGCGACGAGGTCATCTTCACCCTGCCGCCCTGGTTCTTCTACGAACCGCTCACGATCGAGGCCGGGCTGGTGCCGGTCAAGATCCGCTGTGATCCCGAGACGTTCGACGTCGACCTGGCGGCTCTGGGGGCGGCCATCACGCCGCGCACCCGCGTGGTGATCGTCAACACGCCCAACAATCCGACCGGCCGGATCTATCCGCCGGCGCTGCTGAAGGACCTGGCGGCCATGCTGGAGGGGGCCTCGCGCAGCAACGGTCGGCGGGTGTACCTGCTCTCCGACGAGCCGTACAACCGGATCGTCTACGACGGCGGAAGGTTCCACAGCCCCGCCGAATACTATCCCTACACGCTGCTGGCCTACTCCTACGGCAAGACCCATCTGGCGCCCGGGCAGCGGATCGGCTACCTGGCGCTGCCGCCCACCATGCCGGACCGAGGCCCGCTGCGCGAGGCGCTCACGGCCCTGCAGATGGCGATGGGCTGGATCTTCCCGAACGCCCTGCTGCAGCATGCGCTGCCGCGGCTGGAACAGTTCTCGATCGACGTCGGGCAGCTGCAGCGCAAACGCGACCTGATGGTGGAGGCGCTGACCGGCATGGGGTACCAGGTGACGCGGCCGGAGGGTGCGTTCTACCTGTTCGTCCGCACCCCGGCCGACGACGACGAGCTGTTCACCGCCGCGCTCGCGGACCAGGACGTTTTTGTGCTGCCGGGGACGCTGTTCGAGACACCGGGCTATTTCCGGATCTCACTCACGGCGTCGGAGGACATGATCGAGCGTGCCCTGCCGGTCTTCGCGGCGGCGATCCAGCACCGGAAGTAGCTGGCAGCTAAGGCCGTTATGAGCCCTCAAAAGGGCCCCTGCTGCCAGTCAGTTAGGTTCGCGGCGCGGCGGCGGGGGCGGAGCCCTCAGTAGTTGCGCCGGTGTTTCAGCTTGGGGATGGTGACGGCGAAGACCGCCGCCGCGGCGAAGCCAACCACCCCGGTGGCGGCCACTCCGGCCCCGAGCGAGGCGACGGCGGTCACGCCGGAGAGCAGCACCGGTCCGCCCGTGGCCCCGGCGTCGGCCATGAACCGCCAGATGCCCAGGAACTGGCCGCGGCCGTTGTCGGGTGAGAAGTCGGCGCCCAGCGTCATGTTCAGGCCCGAGCTGATGCCGTTGCCGAAGCCGATCAGGAGCGCCGCGAGCAGCAGGCCCGCGAAGCCGGCGCTGAGCGGGATGAGCAGCATGGCCGTACCCATGATGAGGGTGGACGGGATGGCCACCCACAGCCGGCCCTTGCGGTCCATCAGCTTGCCGGCAGGGTAGAAGACCAGCATGTCGATGGCGCCGGACAGCCCGTAGATCAGCGATGCCTGGGTCGCGTCCATTCCGAGGTGCTCGGCCCAGAGCGGGATCACCACCTGCCGGGACGCCCGCAGCGCGCTGAGCAGCAGCACGCCCATGCCCACGGTCAGGAAGACCCCGGCGTGGGAGACGGCGACGCTGCGCAGCGTCGCCTGCTGGACGGCGGCGCCGTCGTCCGCCGCGGGCTTGGCCACGAGGTCCGGGATGGTGATCGACAGGACGGCGGCCGCGGCCATGGCGACGACGGCCACCCAGTAGGCGCCGGTGATGCCGGAGAACTGCATCACCGCGGCGCCGATGAAGGGCCCGATGAAGATGCCGATCCGGTTGACGCCGCCGAGCGTGGACAGGGCCCGGGCCCTGATCATCACCGGAACGGCCTCGGTCAGGTACTTCTGCCGGGCCAGGCTGAAAACGCTCGCGGCCATGCCGACCACCACCATGGCAGCCGCCAGGAGCCAGAGCCCCTCGGGCAGCAGCGGGGCCAGCGCGGCGGCGGCCAGGGCGACGGCGCTCGCGGCCGCTGCGCCGACCATGGCCCAGCGTTCGCCGAACTTCAGGGTGATGAGGGAGGCGGGGAGGTTGAAGAACCACGAGCCGAGCCCGATCAGGGTGACGATCAGTGCGGCGACGGCCACCGAGGCGCCGAGGTCTCGGGCGGACAGTGCCACCACGGGCAGGATGGCGCCTTCGCCGAGGCTGAACAGCAGTGCCGGGCCGAAGGCGGGGACGGCGATGCTGCGGAGGCTGAACGGCGCGTGGCTGGTGGTGGTCATCCCCCTCATCCTAGGCCCGGCGTCGCGCCGGGGCCGGTCAGGTGTCGAAGTGCGTGCGGACTTCCCCCGCGGTGAGGTTCCGGAGGATCTCGGCCGCGACGTCGCGGAGCTTCTGGTTGCGGTTGCTGGACACCCGGGTGAGGATGCCCATGGCTTCCTCCTGGGAGCAGCGGTTCTGTGCCATCACGACGCCGCAGGCCAGGTCGATCGCGGTGCGGTGTTCCATGGCCGCCTGCAGATCCTCGGCGCGGGACTGCGCGGTGCCGATCCGGACCGCCAGGCGCAGGGAACGGCCCGCGAGGTCGGCAAAGCCGGAGGCATCGGCAATGAGGTCCTCGGTGAACAGCCCGGTGTCGGAGCCGAAGAAGTTCAGGGCGGCGACGGCGTCGTCGCCGATCTCCAGCGGCACACCGAGGGTGCTACGGACACCCTGCGCGGCGAGCTGCACCTGGTAGTCCGGCCAGCGCGGATCGGTTTCGACGTCGGCGAGCAGGACGACGGACCCTGTCCGCAAGGCTTCGATGCACGGGCCGTCGCCGAGGCTTTGCTCGATGCGGTCCAGAATGACAGCGCGGGGGCTGCTCCCCGCCACAGTCATGGTCTTTTTCCGGCGCTGCAGTGTCACGCCGCATTCGATCTCGGCGCCGGCGGCGTGGCTGAGTGTGGCCGCGGAGAATTCAGCGAGGCGGCCGAGGAAGTCCTCGACGTTCTCCGTTCCCATCAGGAGGTCCTGCAGTTGCAGGGCAGCTTC